>CAZFLK010000035.1:10011-40877 GCA_964519245.1 uncultured Verrucomicrobiota bacterium | reverse complement strand
GGCTGGGGGCTGGGGGCTCCGGCCTCGTGTCTGTGCTCGAAACCGGCGGGGGCCGCTCCTAGACTGGGCTTGTGCGGCATCTGGGCAAAACCGAGGTTCTCCGTTCGGCGGGCATCGCGACCCTGCTTACGGGCGGCGCGTGTTATCCACGCCTGTCGATCTGGGATCGACTTGAAGGCCAGGTGGCGGCGAACCTGCTGGTGCTCATGTGGTGCATCTTCGTCCTTTGGGCGTTTGTGTTCGCCTGGCACAAGGAATACTACCAGCGCGAGCCGATCCGCTTGGATCTGTCCTGGAGGAATTGGGTGTGGATAGTGGCCGCTGGGGGGCTGGTCGCCGTTGCGCTGCGGGTTGGATTGGATGCCTGGCTGCGAGAGGTGGCGCCTTGGAACTTTCCCGAATCGGGCAAGGAATGGCTGGCGATCGTCCTGTTTGCCGTCTTTTTCGGATCTTTGTTCATGGTTTTTGCGCCGTTCGCGTTCTTCCTGCGCCTGACGCGCCGGGTCCGGGTCTCGTTTGGCGCCACCGTATTGGGCGCGGTGGGAGTCATGATGCTGAGGTATCTGTTGATGGGTTCTGATCGAAGCGCGGGAGCGTTGGCCCTGCTTGTCCTTTTGTTCGCGGGGCAAACGGTCCTTGCCTTGGGCCTCTATCTCAGGTTTGGGGCCTTGGCAGTCTGGGTGTTTCTGTTCCTGGTCGAAGCGCGACACGTTCTCGACCACGTATGATTGGCGCGCCCTGTTCGCGAGGATGGGGCGTTCTTGTGTCGGCTGGTTGACATTGCGGTGAAACAGTTGTTGCCGGCCGATTGGCAGCTTGCCATGCCGCCCTTGTCTGTGGCCCCATCGGGTGAATGTTGAACCGCGAGAGGACTGATGTGTTCCAACTCGGCATGAGACTTGGCAGCTTGATTCTGATGTGGTTGTGCGCCGTTCCGGTTTGTGGCGTCGCGGCGGTCGAAGCGGCGCCGGATCCCGGAGAGATCATCGATCGCGCTGTCCGCCGCGCGTCGGCGCTGTCGGCGGCAAGCCCCAAGGCGGTCCATGTCTATGATAAACGGACGACGATTGAGACCCTGGATTCCAGGGGGCGGGTCACCAAGACCAAGGTCAAGCTGTTTGAAGTGACGTTGGAAGGAGGCGTCCCGGACGCGCGATTAACGCGAATCGAGGGGCGGCGGCTCAGCGAACGCCAGTTGCGCAAGGAGGATGAGGCGATGCGTCGTCGACGTCGGATTTTTCTGGGGCAGGACGAGAAATCGGGAGCGGCGAAACGCGGGACCTTTGTGCCGAAAGACATGGCGCAGCGATTCGAGGTGAGCTACATCGGAGTTGAGCGGGTGAATGGGCGCGCGACCCATGCGCTTGCCTTCGCACCCAAGTCGCCGGAGCCGGTCGCTGCGACCTTGGCGGACCGGGTGGCCAACCAGATGCACGGCAAGCTGTGGATCGATGTCGCCGAGAACGAGATCGCGCGAATCGAGGTCAAGCTCCGCAGGAAGGTGAAGCTTTGGGGCGGCATTCTGGGAAGGTTGGATGTTTTTGACTATACGCTGGACCGGCGGCGAAGCCCCGGTGGCGTCTGGCACAATGATGAAGCCGACATTCTGCTCGATGCGCGCGGTTTCTGGAAGCGGTTGCGATTTCATGTGGTGGAGAAGGCGAGTCGTTTTCGGGAGGTCCGAGGAACGCTGGGCGCAGGACGGGCAGAGTAACCGTTGATCCTCTTTTTCCGTGACCGGAAAACGGCGGCGTCGTTAGCCTGCCGGCATGCACCCCTTGGCGAAATTGGATCACGATCATGTCTGGCATCCATTCACGCAGATGCGTGACTGGTTGAAGCGGGAGCCGATTGTCATTGAGCGGGGGCGGGGAGCCGTCCTGACGGACGTTCACGGGAGCGAGTACCTGGATGCCAACGCCTCGATCTGGACCAACCTTCATGGGCACAGCCACCCGAAGATCAACGCGGCCATCCGGAAGCAATTGGCGAAGGTGGCGCATTCGTCCGCCCTTGGCTTCGCCAACGAGCCGGCGTCGGTCCTGGCGGGCAAGCTCGTTGGCATTGCCAATCCGCCCTTGCCGCGCGCGTCCTTCAAACAGCCGAAGCTGAACAAGGTGTTTTTCTCGGACGATGGCTCCACGGCGTTGGAGGCGGCGATGAAGTTGTCGTATGAATATGCGAGGCGAAGCGGGATGAGCGACAGGCCGAGGTTCCTGTCGTTGGAAGGGGCGTATCATGGCGACACCGTGGGCGCGGTCAGCGCCGGCCACATTGATCTGTTTCATCGGGCCTATTCGCATCTGTTGTTCAAGACGGACAAGGTGATGGCCCCTTACTGTTACCGTTGCCCATTCAACAAGGCGAAGCCGGAGCGCGTGGATGCGCGCGATTGCCGGCGATGCAATTGGGAATGTGTGGCCAAGGTGGAGCGCCAGTTTGAAATGCGCGCGAAGACGAAACGGCCGATTACGGCGATGATCGTGGAGCCGCGGGTCCAAGGGGCCGCGGGCGTGATTCCACAGCCGGAGGGTTGGTTGAAGCGGGTCGCCGAGATTGCACGCGGCCATGGCGCGCAATTGATTGCCGATGAGGTGATGACGGCGTTTGGTCGCACGGGCGGCTGGCTGCCCCGGCGTGGGGACGGCGAACCAGCCTTGTTTGCCTCGCATGCGGAAGGCGTTCAGCCGGACTATTTGTGTGTGGCCAAGGGGTTGACCGGCGGCTACACGCCCATGGCGGCGACCTTGACCTCGCGCGAGGTGTTCGACGCCTTTCTCGGCGATTATTCCGAGTTCAAATCCTTTTTTCACGGTCACAGTTTTACGGGCAACCAGGTTGGAGCGGCGGCGGCGAACGCGAGTTTGGACCTGCTAGGGGCCCGGGCGTCGGTCGTGGGACGCGGCAAGTTGGAAGCCCGTCTGGCCCGGGAATTGGAATCGTTGTGGGAACTGGATTGCGTTGGGGATGTGCGGCGCATCGGGCTCATTGCCGGCATCGAATTGGTGAAGGAATGGCGCACGAAGGAGCCGTTTGGGTTGGGGGCGCAGGCAGGAATACGCGTGTGTGAGGCGATGGCGAGGCGCGGCGTGCTGACGCGCCCGATCGGGAGCGTGGTCCTGCTCATGCCTCCCTACTGCATGACCATGAAACAGGTTTCGACGATGGTGGGGGCATTGCGGGAATCGATCCTGGAAGTGTTGTAGGCGGAATGGGGTGATCGCGTCTTGCAGCGCGGTGGGTGAGGGCGGATCCTCCCGGGGGAGTTCAGCTTTTGTCTTTCTTGAAACCTGAACGCCCCCATAATCCCGCTCCGGCATGCATGTGACAGAATTGAATTTTCCTTTGATGGCCCAGGCTGGGGATGCTTCGGGTGGTTTGGCGGCGAGTGTGGAGGCTTTTCTTTCCAAGTGCGTTGGCTGGGTCTGGGGCATTCCCTTGGCAGTTATCCTGGTGGGAACCGGTTTTGCGCTGACCGTGATGCTGGGCTTTGTGCAGTTTCGCGGCTTCCGGCATGCCCTGAGGGTGATCCAGGGGAAGTATGATCATCCGGACGATCCCGGGGAGATTTCCCATTTCGAGGCGCTTTGCACGGCGCTGGCCGCCACGGTGGGGTTGGGAAACATCGCGGGCGTGGCGGTCGCCATCGGGGCCGGCGGTCCTGGCGCGGTTTTCTGGATGGTGTTGGTCGGTCTGCTCGGCATGGTGACGAAGTACTCCGAGTGCACCTTGTCGCTGATGTACCGGCGGGTGGACGATCAGGGAATCGTGCATGGCGGTCCGATGTACTACATCGAGCGCGGCCTGGGGCCTGCGTTCAAACCGATGGCGGTCTTCTTCGCCGTCTGCTGTGTCTTTGCGACGGCGGGCGCGGCAAACATGTTCCAGACGAACCAGGTCGCGACGATCTTGGAGTATAACTTCAAGATTCCCACGTGGGCGACCGGGGTGACGATCATGATCCTGACCGCGTTGGTCTTGATCGGCGGCATTCGTCGGATCGGGCAGGTCACATCCAAGCTTGTTCCGTTCATGGCGGGGATCTACTTCATCGGCGCCATCATCGTGATCATCATGCGCTTTGATCAGATTCCCACCGTGATTTCCCAGATTTTTCATGATGCGTTCGCAGGCTCCGCTGCGGCGGGCGGCTTTGCCGGAGTGGTGGTGCGAGAAGTGATCACCCAAGGCGTGAAGCGCGCTTGCTTTTCGAATGAGGCGGGCATCGGTTCGGCTCCGATCGCGCATTCGGCCGCCGCGACCAAGGAACCGGTGCGCGAGGGCGTGGTTGCGCTGCTGGAGCCTTTCGTGGATACCGTGATCATCTGCTCACTGACGGCCATGGTGATCCTGCTCTCCGGCGAGTGGATGGTGGACCACCAGATGACCGGCAAGGCGGCCAGCATCAAGGGCGTGCTGTTGACCGCGCTGGCTTTCGACAAGGTCCTGCCCGGATTCGGGACCTATTTCATTCCGATCGCCGTGTTCCTGTTTGCCTACTCGACCTTGCTGAGTTGGTCTTATTACGGGGAGCGGGCGATCGACTATCTCTTTGGCGACAAGGGCATCCTTCCCTACAAGATTGCCTTCTGCTCGTTGGCGGTGGTGGGCGCGATGTGGAAACTGGGACCGGTGCTGGATTTCTCGGACATCATGTTCGGGCTGATGGTTGTGCCGAACCTCCTGGCCGTTTGGCTCCTGTTTCCGAAATTGAAGGCGGAGACTCAGCGCTACTTCGAGCGGTTGCGGGCGGGGGAATTTGACGTGAAGAAGTAGGCGTCGGCGCGGAGCTTGCTGGCCTGGCGCTGACTCACTCCAGGAAATCCTTTGCGGGGCCTTGGCTGTCTTTTCCGGCGACCGTGGCGACGCTTGAGGCGAGCGATGCCTGGTAGATTTTGACGGACAATGTCTCGGCGCGTTGTTGCGCTTTCTTGACGTCGTCCGGTTTCAGCCGAGGGGCCAGGTTTTGGAGGAGCCTGGCAGACTCGGAATTGTTTCGGTTGGCGGACAACAGGTACCAAGCCAAGGCCTCCACCGTGTCGGGCTTCACGCCGCGGCCCTGCTCGTGGAACACGCCGACAGCCTTCTGCGCGAAGGTTTCCCCTTGGAAGGCGGCTCGCCGGTACCAGCTCAACGCGGCCTTGTCGTCCCGCGCGACGCCGAGACCTTTTTCGAAGCAGACCGCGAGGTTGTATTGGGCTCCGGGCTGGTTGGCCTCCGCGGCCCTCTGGAACCAGGCGGCGGCTTTTGCCATGTCCCGCTCCAGTCCTCCGGCCCCCGTCGCGTGGTAGAAGCCCAACTTGAACTGCGCGTCCGGGCGGCCTTGCTCGGCGGCCTTGCGATACCAGCGGATGGCGTCTTCGTGGGAGCCGCGCTCTTCATACATGGACGCAATCATTGCCTGTGCCTCGGTGTCGCCATCGAGCGCTTTGGCGAGGGTTGCTTCGAGCGAAGGCCGCTCGCTTTCCGTGGACGCATCCGAATCGGGGGCGGGAGCGGTCTGGCCGGAGGCGGGGGGCAGGGCCGGCGAAAGCGCGAGGGCCACGACCATCGCCTTGAGTATTCTGATTCCTGCGCTCACAGGGGGGCACTCTAATGCCATCTGATCGATTCTCAAGCGCCGGGAGCGAGCCGGTCGGAAGCGTTTTGATGGGCGCCATCTCGCTTTTGCCTGTTGGGTTGGCCATTCAATCGCCTGGCGCACATTGAATTTTCTCTTGAGAATCGGCGTCCTTTCCCGAAATCTCGGAACACCCTATGAAAAGCGAAAACGAACGAAATTCCACCCGTCGAGACTTCATCAAGACTTCCTCCACTGCAGCCGCGGCGAGCGCCTTGGCCTTCCCTTCCATTACCTTGGGCAAAGAGGCTGGCGACAAGATGAAGATCGGCTTCATTGGTTGCGGCGGACGCGGCACGGGGGCGGCCTCGCAGGCTTTGAAGGCGGACAGCAATGTCGAGCTCTGGGCGATGGGCGATGTGTTTCAGTCCAAGATCGACTCTTCCTTGCGGAATTTGTCCAAGGCTGTGCCGGATGCGAAGGAGAAGATCAACGTGGATGAGAAGCGTCAGTTTGTGGGGTTGGACGCGTATGAGAAGGTGCTGGAAAGCGGCGTTGACGCGGTGATTCTCACGACGCCCCCGGGCTTTCGCCCGATGCAGTTCAAGGCCGCGGTCGACGCGGACAAGCACATCTTTCTGGAGAAGCCGATGGCGACCGATGCGCCAGGCTTGCGGCAGGTGATGAAGTCGGTGGAGGAGGCCAAGAAGAAGAAGCTTTCCGTTGTGGCGGGTTTTTGTTGGCGCTACCACTATGCGCGCCGTGAGTTCTATCGTCGCATTGCCGAAGGGCAGATCGGCGACGTGCGCGCGATTTATGCGACCTACTACACGGGGCCGGTGAAGTCGATGCCGGCGGATGACGCCCGCGACCCGAATTGGAGCGACATCGAATGGCAGGTGCGCAACTGGTACAATTTCACCTGGCTGGGCGGCGACGGCCTGGTTGAGCAGGCGATCCACAGCGTGGACAAGATTGCCTGGGTCATGGACGACGTGCCGCCGTTGAGTTGTGTGGCCGTGGGGGGGCGTCAGATTCCGAACAATTCGGGCAACATCTTCGATCACTGCGAGGTGAATTACCTGTATGAGGGGGGCGTGCGAGGCTTCATTGGTTGCCGGCAACAGAAGCACTGCCACAACGAGAACAATGATTACATCATCGGGTCCAAGGGGACGGGCGAGATTTCGCGCGGGCAGTGCTTTCTTACGACGGCGGACGAGAAGTGGCGTTATCAGGGGGCGCAGCCAAACATGTATCAGGTCGAGCACGACGAGATGTGGGCGGCGCTTCGCGCGGGCAATCCGATCAACGACGGCGACCGCATGTGCACCAGCACCTTGATGGGCATCATGGGCCGCATGGCCGCCTACACGGGCGCGCAGGTCACCTGGGACATGGCGCTGAACTCCGAAGAGGACTTGTTTCCGAAGGATCTCAGCTGGGAGACCGGCAAGCACCAGCCCCCGGGAATCGCCCAGCCCGGCCTGCGAAAGTTTGCCTGAGTCCGAGGTCGCCAACCTTGTTTGCTGAAACGTGACGCGTTTTGGGGTTCGCCGATTGATGCCCGACCAGGCATTCCCGGCCTACTCCTACGTGCCGAGGCGGTTCCCCCATCCGACTCGGGATCCGGAGGGACACAGCCATGGTCGGGAGGCGGCGCCGATTGATCCGGTGACGGAGGTCGGCTGGCGGTCGTCGGGCGCTTACCTGTTTGGCATCGATCTGTTCAACCATGGCTACTATTGGGAGGCTCATGAGGCTTGGGAGGGACTTTGGCATGCTTGCGGCAGGCGTGGTCCCGTCGCGGTTTTCCTGAAGGCCTTGATCAAGTTGGCCGCGGCCGGAGTGAAGGCGCGGGAAGGCAATGAAAACGGCGTCCGTCGCGCGGCGGTCAGGGCAGGGGAGTTGTTTGGCCAACTTGCAAGCGATCGAGGCGGGAATGGGAATGGATTTCTGGGGATGTCCCTGGGAGGGTTGGCGAAAGAATCCGGTCGGTTGGCCGGCGCCGCTGCGAATGTATTGAACACGGAGGAAGCGGCGGTCATTGTCGCCTTGCCTTTGCAACTGTGCGTGGAACCGTCCTGACGGTTCAAGGTAAGCTTGTCTGCAGCCCGAGCATGAACATTAATTTTGCGAATCTATCCGGAGCGGAGATCTACGGGGCCATGATCCAGACCATCGTGCCGCGACCGGTGGCGTGGGTCCTTTCCGACAACGGCGACGACACCCTGAACCTGGCGCCGTTCTCCTATTTCAACGGCGTCTCCAGCAAGCCGCCCACGTTGTCAATTTCCATTGGGCGCAAGCGGGATCGTTCCCGGAAGGACACGTGGAAGAACATCGAGGAGCGTTCGAGATTTGTTGTGCACATTGCGGGCGTGGATCACGCGCAGCAGGTCAGCGCGACGTCGGAGCCGTTGCCGTTCGGGGAATCGGAGGCGGCGAAGCACGGGGTTGAACTCGTCGAGGAGCCGGGGTTTCAGTTGCCGCGGATCAAGGATGCGCCAATCGCCTTTGACTGTGAGCGATATCAGATCATCGAGATCGGGGACGCGCCGCAGGGATTGGTGATTGGAAAGATCGATCGGGTCTACGTCGACGACGCGATTGGGCGGATGACAGAGGATGGATTGGAAGTGGACGCGCTGGCGTTGAATCCCTTGTCGAGGCTGGGCGGCGACGATTATGCGCAACTGGGTGAGACATTGACGATTCCGCGGCCGTATTGAGCGGCAGGGGGCTCACGTCTCGTCCGTTCGGACTCGGGGCGCAGCCTGAAGGCTGCGGCTGGTGCGCCGGGCAGGCGGTTGTTCAATTGCCGCGATTTTGTTCCTGTTCGGCAAACCATGCGGTCAGCTTGCCGTTGAGTTCGTTGAGTTTGGGGCGGTGCGCTGATGATTTGGACAGGTCCTTCAGTTCGTCGGGATCGTCCTGCAGGTCGAAGAGTTGGTAACGGTTGATCTTCGGGTAGTGGATGAGCTTCCAGCGGTCGGTGCGGATCATGCGCTGGTAGCCGAAGAAGTAGCCGTAGATCTCCGGGTAGATCCGCTTCTTTCCGCCGCGCAGGACAGGGGCGAAGCTCTTCGCCTCGACGGTTTCGGGAATCGCGACGCCGGCGAGGTCGCAGGTGGTGGGGAACATGTCGCGGAGGTAGATTTGTGCGCGGGTGCGCCTGTCCCTTGGAATTCCTGGTCCGCTGATGATGAAGGGCACGCCGATGGTGTGTTCGTACATGTTCTGTTTGCCCATGAGACCGTGGCTGCCGAGGGCGAGTCCGTGATCGCTGGTGAAGATGATCACGGTGTTGTCGTATTGGCCGATGTCGCGGAGTGTTTTGAGGATGCGTCCGATCTGGGCGTCCATATCGTCGATGACCGCGTAGTAGGCGGCGATTTCCTCGCGGACGTCGGCCTTGGTGCGCGGCCAAGGGAGGAGTTTCTCGTCGCGGCCGGCGTAGTTGCCATGATCGAAGGGATGCGCCGGGAGGTGGTTTTTCGGCAGCGGCATTGTGGCGGGATCGTATTTGCCTTCGTAGCCCGGGGGGATGACGAGAGGGTCGTGGGGGGCGGTGAAATTGACGTGAAGAAAGAACGGACGGTTCGGCTTGCGTTGAAGCAGTTTGATGGCGCCGTCGGCTATGTGGCGGCTGGTCTCCCCGACCAGGCCGACGCCCTTTTCGAGTTCGGGTTTTCCGTCGTCGCGTTTGAAGGTCCAGCCGCGGTAGCCGGTGATCAGCCGGCCCTTGCGGCCGTAGGTGGGTTTGCGTCCGTCAGGACCGGCGCCGCCAGAACTGAACAAGCCGCTTGTCTCTTCGTAGCCGCGGGTCGTGGGTTTTCCGTCGTTCATCCATTTTCCGGAGTACCAGGCGTGGTATCCGGCCTTTCGCAGCGTGTCCGCCCAGAAGACCGTGTCCTTGCGCAGACGGCCTCCGGCGAAGGGCACGCCGTTCTTCCAACCGGCGGTCCCGGTGAGGATCTCGGCGCGGCTGGGCACGCACAAGGGGAAGGCGCAGGTGGCCCGGGTAAACGTCATGCCTTCGCGGACGAGGCGATCCAGGTGGGGCGTGTGGATGTGTTGGTTGCCCAACGCGCGAATGGTTTCGGGGCGCTGGTCATCGGAGACGATGACGAGGAAGTTCGGTTTGTCGGCGTGGGCCGGGACGGCCAGCAGCAGGCTGGCGAGGGAAATGACGGCAAAACGACGGAGGCCAATCGGAGCCCGGACATCCCTGTCCGCGGTCGGGCGCGCGGGATGGCGATGAGCGAACGGGGATGTCTGCGCGAGCGGCGCGTTCTGTTCTCGGGACGGCGTGTCTGAAATCTTCACGATTGGTCATCGTAGATCGCCGTTGGTTACAGCCAAGTCTGATTTGTTCCGGATTGGTCAGGGGACGACGTAAAATGTCGATCCAAAGGGCTTGCCAGACGTTGGAAGCGCCGTTAAGACACTTTATAAGTGTTGATTTGACAACAAATGGTTGCGGGAGTGAATCCGGACTTTCGCGGCGCGACCGACCGTATCGGACGCTTGTTCAAGGACAGCAATCATGTCGGCATCGGCCGCGGTCCCAGTTCGCAAATATCATGGACACCCTGAGTCGCATCTACCGGGAGAACCTCGCGCTCGCAACGGATCTCTATCAGTTGACGATGTCGTATGGCTATTGGAAGACGGGGGCGCATACGAAGGAGGCGGTCTTCAACCTGTTTTTTCGTCGGCATCCGTTTCAGGGCGGCTACACGGTCGCCTGCGGGCTGAATCATGCCATCGGGTTTCTTCGCGACTTTCATTTTGAGGAATCCGATCTCGACTATCTCGGCGGATTGACCGGCAACGATGGCAGGCCCCTGTTCGAGGAAGGCTTTCTGGCCTATCTGCGGGAGTTGGAGTTCTCGTGTGACGTCGATGCGATTCCGGAGGGGACCATCGTGTTTCCGCACGAGCCGTTGCTTCGCATCAAGGGGCCGATCATCCAGTGTCAGATTCTGGAGACGACGCTGTTGTGCATGATGAATTTCCAGACCTTGATCGCGACCAAGGCCTCGCGCATCGCGTCGGCGGCCGGCGAGGATCCGGTTCTGGAATTCGGGCTGCGGCGCGCGCAGGGTTTGGACGGCGCCTTGACGGCGAGTTACTCGGCTTATGTCGGCGGGTGCGCGGCGACCTCCAATGTATTGGCCGGGAAGATTTTTGGGATTCCAGTGAAAGGCACGCACGCGCACAGTTGGATCATGTCATTTGACGACGAGTTGGAAGCGTTCCAGCAATACGCGGAAGCCATGCCCAACAACTGCGTCTTCCTGGTGGACACCTATGACACCCTTGAGGGCGTCAAGAAGGCCATCCACGTCGGAATTTGGCTGCGGGAGCGCGGACACAAGATGGTGGGCATCCGGTTGGACTCCGGCGACCTGGCCCGGTTGAGCATTGCGGCGCGCCAGCTGCTGGATGAAGCGGGATTCTCTGACGCGGCCATCGTGGCCAGCAACGACCTCAACGAGAAGTTGGTGGCCGAGTTGAAGGAGCAGGGCTGCAAGATCAATGTTTGGGGCATCGGCACCAAGTTGGTTACGGCCCATGATCAACCGGCCTTGGGGGGCGTCTACAAGCTTTCGGCGATCCGGACATCGCCGGAGGAGCCGTGGCGGCATCGGGTGAAGTTGTCGGAGCAGGCGATCAAGGTTTCCAATCCGGGCATTCAGCAGGTGCGGCGCTATTTTCGCGACGGGGTCGCCGTGGGGGATGTGCTTTACGATGAGGAGCAGGGCATCGATGGCGGCGTCGAGGCGGTGGATCAGGCGGACGCGGAGAGTCGTGAGCGTTTTGGCGAAGCGATGGAGTGCGAGGACTTGTTGAAGCCGGTGTTTCGGCAGGGCGAGTTTGTGGGAGAGGCTCCTTCGGTGGAAGTGTCGCGGGAGCGAGCGATCGCCCAGCGAAAGCAATTCGACGCCTCAGTGCGGCGCTTTGAAGATCCGGCCGGCTATTTTGTGGGACTTGAGGAGAGCCTGTTCGCAATGAAGCGCCGCCTGATCGCCGAGGCCAGCGTTCAGAAGGCGGAAGGAGGAGGGGACGCATGAAGCCGGTCAAGGTGGGAGCTGCGGTGCTGAATCAGACCGCGTTGGATTGGGAGCGCAATCGGGACAACATCCTGGGCGCGATTCGTGAGGCTCGCGCGGCGAAGGTTGCCATCCTTTGCTTGCCGGAGCTCTGCATCAGCGGCTACGGCTGTGAGGACGCCTTCCACTCCCCGGGCGTCCATCGCACGGCCTGGGAGATGCTGGAGGAGATTCGCCCCGCGACGAAGGGAATGATCGTCGCTGTAGGACTTCCGGTTTTCTACCGGAATGCTGTGTTCAACACCGCCTGCCTGTTGGTGAACGGGCGGATAGCGGGTTTTACGGCGAAGCAGAATCTGGCAGGGGAAGGGATTCACTACGAGCCCCGCTTCTTCAAACCATGGCCGTCCGGCGTGCAGGGACTTCTGCGGAAGGGAGGCGAGGAGTATCCCATCGGCGATCTTTATTATGATTGCGGCGGGGTCAAGATCGGGTTTGAAATCTGCGAGGATGCCTGGGTGTCGTCCAGGCCGGGTTCGCAACTGGCGTTGAAGGGGGTGGATATCATATTGAACCCGAGCGCGTCGCATTTTGCCTTTGGCAAGCACGAGATTCGCAAGCGTTTTGTTGCGGAAGGGTCGCGGGCGTTTGGCGTCAGCTACATCTACTCGAATCTGCTGGGCAACGAGGCGGGCCGGGTCATCTATGACGGGGGAGCCATCGTGGCCTCCTTGGGCAACGTGGTGGCCAGCGGTTCGCGTTTTTCCTTTGCCGACCGGGAATTGACCGCGGCGGTCGTGGACGTCGAGATGACGCGGATGAATCAGGCTCGGACGGCGAGTTTCAAGCCGAACTTGAAAGAGGATCCGGAGAGTTGTGTGCAGGTTCCCTTCAAGTTTTCCGACGCGACGGCGGAGCCGGTGGGGACGACGGATGAAGCGGACTGGGAGCGGAGCTCGCGTTTCAAGGAAGAGGAGTTTGCGCGGTCGGTGTCCCTGGCGTTGTATGACTATTTGCGGAAGAACCGCTCGCGGGGATTTGTCGTGTCCTTGAGCGGGGGCGTGGATTCCGCCGCCGTGGCGATGTTGATTCACCTGATGGTTCGTTTCGGCGTGAGCCAGTTGGGGGCGACCGGTTTTTACAAGAAGCTGGAGCATCTGGGCAAGCCGGGCCCCCTGGATCGCAAGGCTCCGGAGGCCGGGATCACCCGGCAGTTGCTGACCTGCGTCTACCAGGCCACCAGGAACAGTTCGGAAACGACGAGCAAGGCGGCGCGGACATTGGCCGAGGGCATCGGGGCCGAATTTCATCATTTTGACGTGGATTTACTGGTTCGGCAATACCGGCAGACGATCGAGGCATCGCTGGGGCGCGAGCTTTCCTGGGAGACGGACGACATCGCGCTGCAGAATATCCAGGCGCGGGTTCGCGCGCCGGGCGTCTGGATGCTGGCCAACATCAAGGGCGCCCTGCTGGTGTCCACCAGTAATCGATCCGAGGCTGCGGTGGGCTACGCCACCATGGATGGCGACACCAGCGGCGGGCTTTCGCCAATTGCCGGAATCGACAAGGCCTTCCTGCGGGAATGGTTGCGCTGGCTGGAAACCGAAGGGCCGGACAGCCGGATCAGTTACCCCTTTCTCGCCCTGGTCAACGAACAGGCGCCGACGGCGGAGTTGCGGCCGCAGGACAGGAAGCAGACGGACGAAGAAGACCTGATGCCCTATGAGATCCTGGATGAGATTGAGCGCGCCGCCATACGCGACAAGTTGGAGCCGGGAGAGATCAAGGCCCTGTTGCGGCGCAATTATCCGGACCACAGCGTGACGCAGATCGAGTTCTGGATTCAGAGATTCTTCAGTCTTTGGTGCCGCAATCAGTGGAAACGGGAGCGGTATGCGCCCTCTTTTCATGTTGACGACGAAAACCTCGATCCCAAGACTTGGTGTCGCTTCCCGATCTTGTCGGGCGGATACGTTCGCGAGTTGGCCCAAATGAAGGGGCGTCCCAAGGGCAAAGGTTCCTGATGCCGTACACATACAAATTTCCACATCCCTCGGTGACGGCGGACGTTGTCATCTTTGCGATGCACGAGAACGACCTGAAGGCGCTCCTCGTCCAGCGCAAGAATGCGCCGTTCAAGGACCATTGGGCGATCCCGGGTGGATTTGTGGAGATCAACGAGGACCTGGAGGCGGGCGCCCGGCGGGAACTGGAAGAGGAGACCGGGGTCAAGGATGTCTTTCTTGAGCAGCTTTACACCTTCGGCGAGCCCAAACGCGATCCCCGCGAGCGAAGCATCACTGTCGCCTACTATTCATTGGTCAATCTCAAGGATCATCCCGTGCGGGCGGGGTCGGACGCCCTGAACGCGTGTTGGTTTCCGGTCCGCCAGTTGCCGAAGCTGGCGTTCGATCACAAGAGAATCCTGGAGATGGCCGTTGAGCGGCTCAAGGGCAAGGCGCTTTATGCGCCCATCGTCTTTGAGTTGCTGCCGAAGAAATTCAAGTTGTCGCAGCTGCAGGAGGTTTTTGAGGTCATCCTGGAGCGCAAGCTCGACAAGCGGAATTTTCGCAAGAAGATCCTGGGCACGGGGATGTTGACGGAGGCGGCGGGCATGGACAAGAGCGCCCAGCGACGCCCCGCCAAGCTGTATCGCTTTGACCGCAAGAAGTTCAACAAGCTGAACCGCGAAGGTGTCGGGTTTGAATTCCGGCCCGATTCGCCCAGGAGACGCAGCGCCACTCAATCGTCATGAGCAAGAAGGCCTTAATCATAATTGATGTGCAGAATGACTTCTGTCCTGGCGGCGCGCTGGCCGTGCCGGATGGCCACCTGGTCGTGCCGGTCATCAATGAACTTCAGGAGAGCGGCAAGTATGAGGTGATCGTCGCGACCCAGGATTGGCATCCTGAGGGGCATGGCAGTTTCGCTTCCTCACATGAAGGCAAGAAACCGGGCGATATCGTTCGCCTTGGCGGCATGCCGCAGATCCTCTGGCCGGATCATTGCGTGCAGTTTTCTCCGGGAGCCGAGTTCGTCAGCGCCTTGGGCACAGACAAGATTCAGAAGATTTTTCAGAAGGGCACGGACGCCGGGATCGACAGCTACAGCGGCCTCTACGACAATGGTCACAAGAAGAGCACCGGATTGGGGGAATTCCTGAAGGAAGAGGACGTCACGGACGTGGATATCGCCGGCCTGGCCACCGATTACTGCGTGAAATTCACGGCTCTCGACACGGCCAAAGAGGGGTTCAAGACGTCTGTTGTGGTTGGTGGATGTCGGGGAGTGAACCTTGTGCCTTCGGATGTGGATGCCGCCCTTCGCGCCATGCGCATGGCGGGGGTGACATTGATTTGAACGGCCGCCGCCGCCGGATCCGCCCATGAGTCCGGTCACACATTTCTTTGTTGGTTGGGCGGTCGCGAATTCGGCGGAACTCGATCGGCGGGAACGGGCGGCAGTCACGATTGCAGGGATTGCGCCGGACGTGGACGGATTGGGAATAGTCGCGGAACTGCTCACCAAGGATTCGGAAGCTCCCATGCTTTGGTGGTCTCAGTATCATCACGTATTGGGGCACAACCTCGGGATGTGTCTGTTTTGTTCGGCCATGGCTGCGGGGCTGACCCGGCAGCGTTGGAAGACCGGACTGCTGGTCGCGCTGAGTTTTCACCTTCATCTGCTGGGCGATGTGATTGGCGCGCGGGGGCCGGATGGAGACCAGTGGCCGATTCCTTATCTGTTGCCGTTCTCCGATGCGTGGAGTTTGGCTTGGGAGCATCAATGGGCGCTCAATGCCTGGCCCAACGTGGTACTTACCTCGGTCGTGATTGGGCTGAGTCTCTATTGAGCCTGGAAGCGTGGCGTGACGCCGATGGAAATGTTCTCAGACCGCGCGAACAAGGCGGTGGTGGAGGCGCTTCGGAACCGTTTTCCAATCGCAGGCCGCGGGAAGAGCGCCGGATCTTGAAGACAGCCTTTGGATTCCGGGTTCCCCCGCTAGCGCACTTCCGCGGGCAGGCGGGAATATTTCCAGTGCATCTCTTCGAACTTGGAGCCGGTCTTCACATTGGAAAGATTGTCGCGGAAATCGATGGCGCGCGCCGTGGTGAAGTTGTTGAGCACGACGCAATATTGGCGGTTGACCATGACGCCGAGCAGTTCGCCGGTCTTGCTGAAGACGAGGTCGCCGGTTGAGGGGGAGAAGTCGCCGCCGAAGACGCGACGGATCAGGCTGCTCTTCATCTTGACGTATTGGGGGGCCTTGGGATCGACCCGGAATGGCGTTTCTCCGTAGTATTCACCATCCTTGCTGATCAGCACGGCCTCGGTAAACTTGAAGGGGTTGTTCGTCGTGGGGTAGGGGCGCGAACCGAGCCGCTTGACCTGCTCCGGTTCCATGGGGATGAGCAACACGCGCGGATCCGTGGAAAGAAACTCGATGCTGTTGAACCGCACGGTTCCGCCGGGGCGCGACATGATGCCGGTGATTTTCTGCCAATCCGTTCCGCGCTCGGACAAGTTGAACGGCGTGTTCTTGATGTGAACGATCGAGTAGACCTTTCGGCCGGCTTCGATCAGGACGCTGGAGACACTGCTTGACTGGTCGACAGGGCGCCCGAAAAGCCCCTTGTAGATGCCGGTGACCGCGGTGTCGATGCGGTTTGAGCGAAAGTCGGTGAACAGCATGTTCAGGTTGATGGGGCGGTTCTCCCGCATCTCCTGGGCCAGGTTGTCGCTTTTCTTCGCGAGTTGCACGACGCCTTGGGTGATTTCTGCCGACTTCTGTTGCAGTTTGCCGACGTCGGTGGAGATGCGTTCGGACTTGAAGGCGAGATTGGTGACGTTCTGCGCGATGGTGTCTGACTTGACCGCGAGTTGAGTGACCTCCTGTTTCACGGCCGCAGATTGTTGCGCCACCTTGCTCATGTTCTTCTGGACCTGAGCGGTGGTTGCGTTGAGGCGGCCGACGTCCTGCGCGATCGCCTCGGTGCGGCCGGAGATCTGGGTGACGCCTTGGGCGACGGATTCGGATTTCTGGGCGAGTTGGGCGACGCCCTGGGTCAGCTTGGCGGTGGTTTGCGCGAGTTGCGCCTTCTCTTGGCGGACGATGGCGATCTCCTCCTTCATCGTGTTGACGTTGTCGCGCAGGTTGCGGTTCTCGACGGAGGCGGTTTGGACGGCGGTGTTGAGGCTGTTGACGAGATCCTGGGCGGCCAGCTTTTGTTTGGCCAGTTCGGCGATTTCCGTCTCCCGTTCCCGGAGCTTCCGTTTCTGCTCCTCGGTTTGCTGCTCGAGTTTCTCGGTCAGGTTGTCGCGCAGCAGCTTCTTTTCGACTTCGGCCTTGGCGACCGCGAGTTCCAGATCCCGGGCAAGTTTTTCGGCGGCTGCCTTCTGCGCCTCGAGTTTGGCGAGAGCCTCCTGCTTCTTTTTGGCTTCCTCCTCTTTCAGCTCCAGCTCGCGTTGGACACGGGCCTCGAGACTTTCGCGGAGCATGTCCTGCTTCACCTCGGCGACCTCGACCTTGACCTGCAGTTTCTGGAGTTCCTTCTGCTTGGAGAGGTTCTGCGTCTGCAGTTCGGCGAGGTCGGCCTGGCGCCGGGCCAGTTCGGCCTCCTTTTCGCGGAGGGCGGCCTCGCGGGCGGCGACTTCAGCGCGATGACGTTTGGCTTCGGCGTCGCGTTGGATCTGCAGTTCCAACTCCCGTTGCTCGGCGGCGCTCTTTTCCGCCCGGAGCGATTTTTCGAGTTCGGCCCGCTGCTTGGCGAGTTCCTCCTTTTGTCGGCTCAGCTCGGCGGCGCTTTGGGCGGCCTCGGCCCGTTCCATGTCCGCCTGCATCTTGGCCTGCTGGGCCTCGAACAATTCCTTCTGAATGCTGCTGCGCTCGGATTCGACCGAGGAGAGATTTTCCTCCTTTTTCTCGAGGTTCGTTTCGATGGACGCCAGTTCGTTGGAGAGGGCCTGTCGTGCGGCGGCTTCCTCCTCCAAGGCCAGTTTCATCACCTCGAGAAGATTGGTCTCCTGGCCGGTGGTCAGGTTGGCGGCGTATTCCTCCGCGGGGGGCGCTTCCTCGCCGTCGATGTAGCCCTTCTTGAGCGAATGCGCGTAGAGCAGATTCAGCAGCAGGAAATCGCAGAGAATGAGCAGCAGCGTCTTGTTCATGAGGGGAGCTGGTCTGCGTCAGGTCAGCAATTCGCCTTGGCTGGCGGAGCCCGAGGGTCTTGCCCGTCGCAGTGACGAGCCGGAATCTCCTTCCTCGCCGGCGATGGTCATGATCAACCGACGCTTGTAGGGGCGGACGTTTCGGATTTTGACGAACGCCACGCACGTGATGCCGAAGAGGTTGGATGAGTAGGCGGCCACCAGGTCCGCCTGGATGACGTCCAACAACTGGAGCACGAGGGCGAGGGCGGTCCCGGCAATGCCGACGTAGAGTCCGGCGTCGAAGAGATTGTCCTCGTTTTCCATCAACCTCAGTTTGAGCACGGCGGACTCGTCCATGCGATCGATCTGGTGGATGCGTTGAATGCAGATGAGATAGACGATGATCTGCACCAGCAGGAAAGCCAGGACGGTGTAGATGGTGGATAGGTCCAAGTTTTCGAACATGCCTTCTTCTTTATTGTTGTCGGTTGTGTTTGACGGCGTTTCCTCCGGTTTTTCGACCGGGATGACGCGCTTTTCCGCCAGATAGTCTGTCTGGGAATCCGCTTTCAACAGGAAAGGTTCACTGACGGCGGCCAAAATCAATGCAAAAAGGATGCCGATCAAACCATTCCGAAGCGGTTGCAGTCGCGCGGCCGGGCCAGGAATCGACAGTTCCGGCTTGGGGCGGATGCCGTCCCACCCGGCGACCGTCAGGATGGCGCCGACGAAGAACAGGGCAAACTTGACGAGCTGCAGAGCCACGGGATAGCGCAGGGCAAGCTTGGCCGTTTCCCCTAGGTCGGCGGCGGTTCCCATGGTGGCGATTCGTTGTTCCCGATCCAAAAGGGTGTGCAGAGCCTTGGAGCCGAGCGGCATCGCGGTTCTCAGGTCGCTGACGCCGTTGGAGCCGAATCGGACGACGTAATCCGCCGTTCCGCGCGCGTTGCCGGTCATCAGGACGGTCGCGTAGAGAATGGGAAAATCCAATTCCTTCCGATTGGAGAAATGGGTGAATTGCGCGAGTGACGACAGGTCGGGAATATGCGCGAGCAGTTCCTGAAGCGTGGCGCCGTCGAATCGTTGGGCGAGCGACAGGGCGTCCAGATAGATTGCCTCCAGAGTGGCGAGGTTCTCGGATTTGCGCGACGCGTGGGCCAGGGCGGCGATCTCGTCGGCCAGGGAAGGGTTCAAGCTGCCCGATTCGTGGAGCAGGGCGAGCAGGAGGATGGTCGCCTCCAGGGCTTGTCCTCCGGTGGCGCCGGCGGGGCTAAAATGTTTCCAGCCCTGCAGTTTGAGGGTGTTCAGGATCGCCCGTCCTCCAGGCGAGGTCGTCTGCGTCAACTCGTTGCGAAGCGCGGCCCGGTTGGCCTCGCCGATCAGGACCTGCAGGGCCGATGGGGAGGCGTTGTTGGCGGGTTCCCGCAGGGGAACGAGTCCGGAGTCGAGCAGGAAGTTCGCGCCGCGCCACAGTTGGGTATTGGAATTGGTGGGCGCATGATTGGCGAGGGCCACATCCAGAGACTCGAAATCCTGAATGCCGGCTGCGTCGCCCGCCTTGCGCAGGAGCGCTGCGGGGCCGATTCTGCCCTTCTTGGCGAGCGTTGCCGCTGTATCGCCGACTCCGGCCGAATCCCGGGAGAGTTCCGCCAGCACGGCGGGGTGCACGGAACCCACGCTGATGGGCAGAAACCACGCGCCGAGCAGTAGGCAGACGCCGCCGCCGAACAAGAACAGCCAACTCCACTGGAACGCGGCTCGTGGGTTTGGATTCGTGTACGACATGGTCGCGTGGTGATCGGTGTTGGACGCCGGAGGGCGCTCGGGCATTGAATCGGCGATCCCGCCCAAAAGCGAAGCATCCTCCGAATGCACGCGTGAAAGTCAATCCGCATCCCCGGCGGGAACGGCTTCAATCCGCGAGAAGGCTCTCGTGATCGAGTTTGCCGGCTGGCTCGTTGGTTGCGTCGAGAATGGAGACACCCAGACCTTCCGGCGGCGCGGCGGCCAGCTTCTGAAAAAAGTTGGGAAAAGTCTTCCGGACGCAGGCGGGGTTCCGAATACGGATCCCGGGAACGCAGAGCCCGAGGGTCGCGAAGCACATGGCGATCCGATGATCGTTGTAGGTTTCGATTTCGGCGCCATGCAGGCGCTGCGCCGAGGGTTCGACGACAAGAGTATCGCCGTATTCCACGACTTCGGCGCCGCATTTGCTCAATTCGGCGCGCATGGCGAGCACTCGTTCGCATTCCTGGAGTCGAAGGCGACCGAGGTGGGTGAAGCGAATCGGATGGCTGGCGAACGGGGCCATCACCATCGCGGTCAGGATGCTGTCGCCCAGGTCGGTATGGCGAGAGATCTCATGGATGTCCGTCTTCAGGCCGTAGAGTCGGAAATCTTTGAAGCGCGCGTCGATCTGCCAGTCCGTCGTCGGCCAACCGCTCACCGAGGTCTTGAGTCGCGCCCGGGATGCGGCCAGCCGTTTGGCCTCGTCAGAGACGCCGTCGCCGGCCGTGGCTGTCTTGGCCGATTGAAAGACTTGCGCCAATCCCGAGCCGGGCAGGCAGTTGATGATCCAGGATGCCAGTTGGAAATAGCTGCCGCTGGAGGCGTCCGGTTCGATGCGGAACGGTCCCCCGCCGTTGGGAAACGTTTCGATCAACTTCCGTGTCATCGCGACGTAGGGAGAATTGGAGCCCGCCGCGGTATCCACGCCCTCGTCGGTGTATTCGTCGATTTCGACGCGCCATTCTCCTTGACGTGCTCCGAGCAGCAAAGCCGATGCGAATTGGGAGCTTTTTTCGATGCTGACGCGACATTCACCGGGCAGCGGCCCGACGCCATGGATCGTCACCGGCAGTCGGTCCGTTTCCGAATCCAGTCGATAGCCGAGCTCCCGCAACGCGGCGAAAAGTTCGGCCTGCGGCCGCTCGTGCATGCGTTCGATGCCGCGCAGGCGGTAGACGCCCTTCCCGAGGCAGAGGAAGGCGGTGAGAAAACGGGCGGCGGTGCCGGCATTCTGAACGAACAGCTCCAGGGGCTGGGCCTCCGTGCCGCCCTTGGGGATCTCGCCCCCGAGCCCGGTGACGGTGATGCGCCGATTTGACGTTTCGGACGGATCGGGCGTCACTGAGATTTCGAATCCCAACTTCTGGAGGCATTCGATCATTGCCTGGGTGTCCTCGCTCCAGAGGGCGCCCTCCAGCGTCACTTTGCCGTCGGCCAGGGCCGCGAGTATCAACGCGCGGTTGGTGATGCTCTTTGAGCCCGGAATCGTGATGGCTGCGGCGACCGGTTCTGACAATGGGACGATCTCGATGAGTTCGGGGAGGGGCATCTTGCGGAGTCTTCGTTTCGAGGGTTGTTGAGGCGGCCGCTTTACTCGGCAGGCTTGGGCCAAACGTGGAAGACGTAGGCCTCGCCCTCGGCCAGGGCCTGCTCGTATTGCTCGGCGCCGTCGGCGCCGCAGGTGTAGTCGAACTGGGTGACGGAACGCCGGCTTTCGAGTGATTTGACGATCCATCCGCTGGTTGCCAGCCATTCCCTGGCCGCGTCGAACGCTCCGGATTCGGTCTGGTCCTTGATCCAGCAATTGACAAAAGCGCCGCCATATTCCTCGTCGAATGTGAACGCCGGATTCTGGACGGCTGAGACAATGAGCCGCTGCATGGGGATCGTGGGGGTAGGAGGTGGTTGGGGAGCGGTCATGGTTCTCGGGGGGCGCTGGAGGATTGGGAATGATTCCACTGATCTCTCAAGTCCTTGGCGATCTGGAAGAACGCTTCGATTTCCTGCGGGTCGCGGGCGTCCAGGCTCTGCTTGATGGCCTCCAATTCACGGATCAATTCGTCAATGCACCGGGAAACGTTCCCGGCATTCTGCTGCACGATGTCCCGCCACATGGAGGGACTGCCGGAAGCGATGCGGGTTGCGTCGCGAAAGCCCGGCCCGCAGACGGCGACGGCGTCGCTCGATTTCATGGAACGCAAGGTCGTTGTCGTCAGCGCCGCCGCCGCGACATGCGGCAGGTGGCTTGAGCGCGCGACCAACTTGTCGTGTTCGCTCGGAGGCGCGGAGAGGATCCGGGATCCCAAGGCTTTCCAAAAGGCGCACACGCGTTCGACCGCTTCTGCGTTGGAATTTCCGGTCGGCGTGATGACGACGGCGGCGTCGTGAAACAGGTCGGCGCGCGAATGGGCGACGCCGGTCTGCTCGCCTCCCGCCATGGGATGCGAACCGACAAAATGTCCCCCGCCTTTGGCAATGAGTTCTTCCAGTTCCTCAACCACGCATCCCTTCACGCTGCCCACATCGGTTACGAGGACTCCCTTCTTCATGAAGGGGAGAAAGCTCTCGGTCAGCGCGCGCATCTGGGAAATCGGCGCGCAGTGGATGATCAGATCGGCGTCCTTGATCGCGCATTCCACATCCAAGGTTGCCTCGTCCACCACGGCCAGATCGAGGCATTCGGCGACGCTGTCCGGTCGGCGCACCAGCCCCAGGACACGCTCGGCCAGGCCGCGTTTTTTTGCGGCCAGGCCCAGCGAACCGCCCAAGAGGCCGACGCCGACCAATGTAATCTGCTGCAACTGCACGGGGGGATTCAACGGGGAAGGCGGTCGATTGAAAAGGAAAACAGGATTGGGACGACTGTTTCCGGGGCAATGTCGGCAGGCCTTCGCGCCGTCCCGTTGCCTGGTTCACGGTGGTTGACATGCTTTGTCGGTTTCGTTGAACTGCGCTTTGTGACGTCAGTCTCCTCCCATCTGGCGGCCGTCCTCCTGGGTTGCGCGTTGTGCGCGCAGGCCGCCGAGATCCGCGTGCCTGTTGATCATCGCACCATTCAGGCGGCCATCGATTCTGCGCGGTCCGGCGACATTGTTCTTGTATCAGCCGGAACCTATCGCGAGCGCATCGCCTTGAAACCGGGCATCCAATTGAAAAGCGCCGGGGGTGGAGTTCGAGGTGAGCACGGCCTGGCGCGGGCCGAGTCGACCGTCATCGATGGCGGCGGCGCTGATGGCTCCAGGACGCCGGGCGTCACGATGGCCGAGGGCGCAACTCTGGACGGTTTCACGATTACCCGCGTTGGGCTCTATGATGACGCGCGCTGGCGTCGAAGTTGGAGCGCGCAGGGAGAAGACCAATCACACGATCACATCGGGCATTTCGGCGTTCCGGGAATCGCGGTGATCGGGGCGAATTGTCGCGTGGTGAACAACATTGTTCACCACAATGGCGATCTGGGCATAGCGATTCGCGGCGTCGAGGGCGGGGAATGTTCTCCCGAGATTTCCGGCAACACCAGTTATCGCAACATGGGCGGCGGGATCGGCTCCATGATGGGATCGACCGCGAAGATTGATTCCAATCACTGCTTCGAGAATTTCTATGCCGGCATCGGGCACGATAACGCCAGCCCCCTGGTGACCAACAATCATTGCCACAACAACATTCGGGCCGGCATCGGCATCAGCGAGGGCGCGAGTCCGACGGTGAGGGGCAATCGATGTCATCGCAATCGGCGCGCGGGCATCGGAATCCGGACAGGCGCGGATACGCGGCCGGTTGTGGAGGACAATGACTGTGACGAGAATGAGATGGCCGGCATCGGGGTGGAGGAGGACGCGCGGCCGACGATACGCAACAATCGGTGTCGACGGAACCGACTCGCTGGAATTGGCTGCGCATCAGCGCGGCCGCTGCTGGAGGCCAACCAGCTGGAGGGGAATCACAAGGCCGGGATTGGGATAAGCGGGCGCTCGAATGCCGTGTTGACCGAGAACAGATGCTTCGCCAACCGGCTGGTGGCGGTTGGCATTGTCGGGGAGAGCGAGGCGACGCTCCGGGGCAACACGCTTTCCCGTTCGGGCGGCGCGCCTCCGATCGTCAATATCGGCCCCAAGGCCAGGGCGTTGTTGGAGGGGAATGAGATTCAGGGCGGGGGCGTCGCGGGCATCCTGGTCGGCGGGCATCTGGTCGCGTCGGGCAATTTATTGAAAGGCGAAGGCCGAGGGACAGGCATCCTTTTGAAGCAGGGCAGCGAGGCGACGCTGGCGGACAACGCGATCTCAGGCTACCGCATGAATGTGCGGGATCAACGAAAGTGAGCCGGAGCCCCGTGATCCGGGGAGCCGAGTTCACGGCGCCTGAGCCCGGGGCGTGACCCAAGCCGCGTTTATTGGGGCGCGGGCTCCTCCATTTCGCGGACGCGTTGCATGATGACGTCGGGAATGTGCGGTTCGCTGCCGACGCTCTTGGTGTACCAGAGTCGCTTGCCGCGTTTCTCGGTCGGGTTTCGCCAGGTCGGTTGTCCCTTTGACAGGCGCTCTTGGACGAGCCTTGATGGCTCGCCGAGCATTTCGGGGATGTCCTCGTAGGAATGCAGGCCATCGCTGATGAAGAATGGCACCATGACCAGGTTCTTGGTTCTGGATAATTCGTAGCAGGCGGCGATTTTGGGATCCTCCTCCATGAAGACGGCGTGCACGGCGTCGTAGTCCCCTTGCTCCGCGATCAACTGTGCCTGTCGTTCGATGATCTTGCGGGAGTTTTCATTGTTGCCGGTTCCATGGCCGGCGATGAAGAGCGTGGTGTCCTGCGGTTTGGGCGTCGCCGGGTAGGGATACTGCTTCACGATAGCCTGTGCGCGGCCGACGATCACCTCGGTCATGCTGTCATGGGTCCCGATGGGACCGCAGTAGTGGAGGGTCTGCTTTCCCCGAACCTGGGTCCGGGGAAAGTCGGGTTCCTCGTTGCCGCAGAAACCCATCTCCCGCGGAATCACCTGTTCAGTGAAGTAGCCTTCGCTGATGAACAGGGGCACGATGAAGACCCGCGGGGCGAAGATGCCGCGCAACGCGCCGTAGATGTAGGGCTCCTCCTTCCAGAAGCAGGGGAGCACCTCCGCAAAGATGTTGCGCCGCTTGATCTCGTCCGCGTGCAAATGCGTGGGCGTGGAGGAATCGGGATTGAGGGTGGCCCCATGGCCGACAAGCACAAGGGCGGCGTCTTTGAATTGTTCGTCAGGCACGGTCTGATGGGTAGCGCTGAAATCGGCAAACCCCAAGCCTCAAGCTGCAGAATCCGGAGGGCGCGGCTGTGCGGGGCTCGATTGCGGGGTGAGGTTGAGTGGCAGCCGTTGGCTGGTTGCGCTCTTTGCTTGATCTCTGGGGTGGAATTGCGACGTTCTGTGCCAGACAAAGCCGATGACCCCTTATCACAAACTTGTTCAAGACTTCGCCCGCCTGGTCCAGGACGGGAAATCGTTGCCGCTCGGGAATTTTGCGACGCCGGAACGCGCGGCGCCCGCGGAGGATGCGCGCAAGACGTTGATCTTTTCTCCCCATCCAGACGACGAATGCATCATCGGCGGACTGGCGTTGCGAATGATGAAGGAATGCGGCATGCGGGTGGTCAACGTTGCGGTCACCCAGGGCAGCGACAAGGAGCGGCAAGGGGCGCGGCTGGAGGAGCTTCGCGGCGCCTGTGACTATCTGGGCTTTGGCCTGGAAACGATCGGGGATTGCGGGTTGGAGCAGGTCAAGACATCGACCCGGGACCAGCAGCCGGAGCAGTGGGCCGCATCAGTGAAACACATCGCTGATGTGTTGGCGGAACATGCCCCCCACACCATCCTGTTTCCGCATGATTCGGATTGGAACAGCACGCACATTGGCGTCCATTTTCTGGTGCTGGACGCGCTCAGGAGTCTGGGGGACGCCTTTGAATGCAACCTGGTGGAGACGGAATTCTGGGGGGCGATGGACGACCCGAACCTGATGGTTGAAATCGGGGAGGAGGACCTCGGCGACCTGCTTGCGGCATTGACCTTCCATGTGGGCGAAGTGAACCGGAATCCCTATCACCTTCTCACGCCGGCCTGGATGCAGGACAACGTCCGGCGCGGAGGGGAGTTGGTCTGTGGGCAGGGCGGCGCGCCGCCGGACTTTGCCTTTGCGACCTGCTATCGACTGCGGCGTTGGACGGCCGGCGAGGCGCGAACGTTTTTCGAAGGAGGTCGCATCCTGGGCGTGGGGAATAGCCCGATGAGTTTGTTTGCGGGGTGAGAGGCGCGAGCATTTCCGCTTTACCCATGTCGGTTCGCCCCGTAATTCAAGCCGGTGGAATTTTTAGCATCTGATCCTGACACCGTCGTGCTCGGCAACGCGCGCGCGGAGTCGATGTATTGTTTTCTGACGATTTTCTTTTTCACGGTGGTTGCCGGAGTGATTTTTCGATTTCTGGCCTACGACACGGGTTTTCGGAAGGAGTTGCGCGGGGCCATTGGGCGGGAGATGAAGCCCTTGCCGAAGAAGAAGGCCCTGGTTTTCATCCTTCCGCCGTGGTTGCTGCTGTGCGGTTGGTTCTACAACTCGACCTTGGGCGCGAAGTTCTTTGCGTTGAAGAAGGAGGGGGAAGGCGCTGAGACAGTCTGGACCTTTGTCTACGAGTATCCGCATCGTGAACGGCGTGTGCCGGCCGTTGAGATCGACCAATGGGGCGGCTACGTGATCTGGAAGCGCCGCTACGTGAAGCACGCCCTGGTTGCGCGCTTCGGGGAGGAACATCGCATCATGAGCAGCGGATTGGATCCGGATGCGTTCCGCAAGCAGGCGGAGACCCTGCGGGAGTGGGGCGTCAGCATCGTGACCGAGGATCCGGAGGCCAAGCGGGAGCCCTCGCGATAAGGGGGGAGCGCGGCCCCGAATCCGCTTTCAGAATTGGATTTCTCGCGGGGCGGTTGGGCGATAGATTGGCGGCATGGATCTGGCGGACAATTTGGAATTCGTTCAGGAGCGCATTGTCGCGGCCTGCGAGCGGGCGGACCGGAGCCCGGAATCAGTGAAACTGGTGGCTGTTTCCAAGACGCATTCGGCTGACACGGTCAAGGCCGCGGCGGAACTGGGGCAGACGTTGTTCGGGGAAAGCAAGATTCAAGAGGCCAAGCTCAAGATCTCCAATTGCCCCAAAAACCTGTCCTGGCACCTGATTGGGCACCTGCAGAGCAACAAGGCGCGCGATGCGGTCCGCTTCTTCCAGATGATCCACAGTGTCGACAGCTTCCACCTGGCCGAGGAGATCAATCAGCAGGCGGAGAAACAGAGCAAGTCGCTGCCGATCCTGATCCAGGTCAATGTTTCGGGCGAGGCGTCCAAGTTTGGCTATGAGCCCAAGGCCTTGTTCGAGGAGTTTGATGCGTTGAATGAGCTGGAACGACTCGAGATTCACGGCTTCATGACCATGGCGCCCTGGACGCCCGAGCCGGAGAAGGCGCGGCCGCACTTCCGGCGGTTGCGCGAGGTGCGGGATGAATGCGAACAGATCCTCGGCGCGCCCCTGCCGGAACTCAGCATGGGCATGAGCGGCGATTACGAGCAGGCCGTCGAGGAAGGGGCGACGCTGGTCCGGGTGGGCACGGGAATCTTCGGCGCGCGGGTCCGGGCGAAGGATCAGAATCCGGGGGGCGGGTAACTGGGGCGTGCGTCCCATTGCCGCCGAAGAGTTTGTTGGCGGCTTCGGTGTTGTTGGAACTGCACTGTCGGCATGCCCTTGGATCTTCCGGGCCTTCAGCCCGGGGAATGCGATGCCCTTTGGGCGGAAAGGAGTCTTGGGCAGCGCGACAGCGTTTTGGACTGCGACGCTGCGCGTCGTTTTGTTGGGCTTGATGACGGGAAAGGCGTGAAATGGCGGGTTGGCTCGGGGCGCCGGTGGATGTTTGGCGTTTTTGGTTGCTGTTGGTCTTGGGATGGTCGGGCGCGCTGCAAAGCGGCGCGCAGCGCAGCAGTCCAAGACGCTCGCGCGTGATCGGATGCGGCGTGGCTTTCGTCGCGATGAGACTTGGTAATCAAGCCGCGTCAACGTGACGGAGGGGCGTTGACATGGAACTCTTGGACTGGAGAGCGGCGAGGGCGCCGATCGCGACACGCGAGGCGCGTGTGCTCCCCGGAAGTTGTCGGCGGCCACCGTGCGATGTCCTGACGCACCGGAAGTTGGAGCGCGCGACAGCGTTTTGGACTGCGACGCTGCGCGTCGCTTTGTTGGGCTTGATGACGGGAAGGGCTTGAACTGGCGGGTTGGCTCGGGGCGCCGGTGGATGTTTGGCGTTTTTGGTTGCTGTTGGTCTTGGGATGGTCGGAGGCGCTGCAAAGCGGCGCACAGCGCAGCAGTCCAAGACGCTCGCGCGTGATCGGATGCGGCGTGGCTTTTGTCGCGATGAGACTTGATCATCAAGCCGCGTCAACGTGACGGAGGGGGCGTCGAGGTTTTCGCCGGTCGTTGGTCTGGTCGCGCCCCGCCCCGATCTTATTCTCCTTTTCGGCTTCGCCGGAGAATGAAATATCCCGTCCCGAGAGGGGACTTCAGAGACTCAATCCAACGTATTCCCGCCGAACGCCTCCTTCAGCGAATCATCGATGACGCAGCGGTAGCCTTCCATGCGGGCGACAAGGGCGCCTTTGGAATCGATGAAGTCGATATTGGCCTTGGCTTGGCGACGTTTGGAATCGGTGACCCTGGCGACAATGCGCACGCCGTCTTTGGGGAATTTGCGCTTGAACTGGCGGTAGCTCGCGGCGGCGGTGGGCAGGGAAGGTTTGTCGTTCTGCTGCCAGCTCCAGAGGATGAGCATCTGGTAGGCGCAGTCGAGCGCGAGCGGATCGGTGATCCAGGTTCCTCGCAGGGGATCGGCGATCCAGTTCTTGGGCGAGGGCGCGCATTCGACCTGCGCGGCGATGCCGTTTTCGTCGCAGCCTTCGAGGCGTTGGATGCCCTGGAAATCGGGGCCGTGGAAAAGCTGGTTGCCGGAGTAGATCGCGTCGCGTTCGCGGGGGGCGGCGGCGAGTTCGGGCGCGGCGGAGGGCTTGTCGGCCTTGGGTAGTTTGGCGGCGAGGACGATGTCGCCGCCGGCGTGCGCGATGCGCTTGCCGTCGCGATGACTGATCAACTGCGCGGGCACCAAGGTCTGGCCGTCTTCGTTGCGCGCTTCCCGGGTGACGACCTGCAGGGTTTGCGCCTGGTCGGCGTCGAGCATGACGCCCTTGAAGACCTTGAGCTTGTCGATGCCGCAGAAGGCCATGCCGGGGTGGCCATGCAGCGCGCCATGGGCGAGCAGTTCGGTGGAAAGGGCAAGAGGCAGGACCGCCTTTCCGCCAATCACGTGCGACTTGAGGCAGGGCGTGTTGGCGACGCTGACGCGGCGTTCAAAAGCGACGGATTCGTCGGATGCGGCGGCTGAGGCGTCCGCTTTGCTTGGAGCGTGACTTTCGGTTTCGGGACGTTGGTCAGTTTCGGCGTTGAAGCGGAATGAATTCCGCGCTTCATCGGGTTCGCTGTTCTCAAACGGGGCGAGGACAACAACCTCGACGGGTTGTTGCGCGCCGGCAGGCGAGGAGAGTTCCTTGACCAGGTAGTCGGCTCCGGCGCGGGGTTCGATGAGACCAACGCCCTCGGCTTCGAACACGCGGCGAAGCGAGGCGTCGACCATGCCGCCGTTCCAAGGGCCCCAGTTCACGGAGACCACGCGGCAGTCGGGGCGTTTGCGCGCCTCGGACTGGGCGAGTTTGTTCAGGACTTCGTTGGCGACGGCGTAGTCGATCTGGCCGACGCGGCCGTAGCGGCCGGTAAAAGAGGAGAACAATGCCACGACCTTCAGGTCGTCCTGCTTCGTGGCCTTGAGCATGGCCTGCAGGCCGTTGACTTTGGTGGAGTAGACGAGTTCGAATTGTTCGGCGGTCTTGTCCTCGATGCGTCGGTCGGCCAGCACGCCGGCGCCATGAACCACGCCGCGAATGGGGCCCAATTCCTCCCGCGCCTGATTGACGACCTGGGCGACGGCGGCGCCGTCGCGGACATCGACGGAGCGGTAGACCACCTTGGCTCCGGCCGCCTCCATCTTGGCGATGTTGGCGTTCATCTCACGGTTGGACATCCAGCGGCGATACTCGCGCTCGACCTCCGGCAATCCACCGGAGCCGTTCAGTCGGCCGTGGATGGCTTTCTTGATCTCGGATTCCTGGTCGATTCCAGCCAGCCATTCGGGTTCAGGCTGCGGCGTATCGCTGCGGCCGAGCAGGACGAGAGTGGGGCTGAACTTTTCAGCCAAGGCGATGGCGGTGGAGGCGGTCACGCCGCGGCTGCCGCCGGAAACAATGACCACATCGCCGGCCGCCAAGGGCTTGCCGCCGCCGAGGGAATCAATCGAAGTGGACTGCAATTCGATGGCATTGCGTGTTTTGCCGGCGAGGCCAACCTCGACCGGGCCTTCGCGGAGCATCTCATCGAAGACCGCTTTGGCGGCGGTTTTGGCGTCGCCGGATTCGGCGTCGATGTCCAGCGCCTTGCAATGCACCTCCGACCATTCATGCCGGGCGGTTTTGGTCAGGCCGGCCAGTCCGCCGGTGACGGGATTGCCGTTGCCGTTCAATTCGGCGAGACCGAAGGCCCCATCCAGTCGGGAGATGGTGACCAGAGCGGAGCCGTCTTGGGTTCCGGATTTGCGGAGCGCAGGGCCGGCGAATTGGATCAGCCGGAAGGCGTCGCGCAGGAACTCGCCGTTGGTTTCATCCTCGGGGCCGACGATGATCAGGGCGTCCAGCGCGGCGGGCGCATTCGTCCCCAAGAGGGATTCGATTGATTCGCGATGAGGGGCGAATTTGGCGCGCTTGAGGTTCTTTTCCAGTTCCTTGGCCAGGTCCGAGCCGTCATCCGCGATCCAAATCGTGGCCCCTGCTTTCAGAGTGACCGCTTTCTGCTTGTGGTGGCCGTTCAGCTCGACCGGGGTCAAAACCTGACGATCGAGTCGCTGATTGATGACGGGCGTGGCGGGCTCAGGCCGAGCCAGGCTCGGCGCTCCGGCGGCCGTTGAACCGGCGCAGAGGAAGTCCACGACCTCCTGCAGGGTCTGTAGTGAGCCGAGGTCGGTGGGCTTCACTTCGGGGGCCTCGGGCAGGGCAGTCTGCAGGGCGGACATGATCTCGACGCGCTTGATGGAGTCGATGCCGAGGTCGGTGTCCATGCCCATCTCCAAGCCGAGCATCTCGACGGGGTAGCCGGTTTTTTCGGCGACGACCTCGAGGAGGGCGGAAGCGACTTTTTCC
>CAZFLK010000035.1:0-9911 GCA_964519245.1 uncultured Verrucomicrobiota bacterium | reverse complement strand
GGCCCATGTCGAGATTGAGCATCTCGGTGGGGTAGCCGGTTTTTTCGGCGACGACCTCGAGGAGGGCGGAAGCGACTTTTTCCGGGCTGAGGGTGGCTGCCGAGGCTGAGGGGCTTTCGGGCCGAGCAAGGCTCGGCGCTCCGGCGGTCGTTGAACCGGCGCAGAGGAAATCGACGACCTGCTGCAGCGTTTCCAGGGAGCCAAGGTCGCTGGGTTTGACCTCGGGCGCGTCAGGAAGTTTTTCCTGCAGGGCGGACATGATCTCCACGCGCTTGATGGAGTCGATGCCGAGATCGGAGTCGAGGCCCATGTCGAGATTGAGCATCTCGGTGGGGTAGCCGGTTTTTTCGGCGACGACTTCGAGCAGGGCGGCGCCGATGCGCTCGCTGGAATCGGTTATTGCGGTCAGGGTTGGGGCGCATGTCTCCGATTGGAGCGCCGAGCATTGCTCGGCATTGGCTGTCGATGCGGGCTCAGGCCGAGCAAGGTTCGTCGCTCCGGAGTTTTGCGTAGGCGCGGGAGTCGCGGTTGCAGCAGGTTGAACGGCGGCGGTTTGAGGAACGGAGCCGCCCTGTCCCGTGATCAGCGCCTGCAATGTGCGTTGCGCGGCTTCCTGACCCTCCAGGAACTGTTGGTGCAAGCGCGCGGTCTGTTCCTGCAACTGGATCAGGGCCGCCAGGCTTTGTTGCGTATCCTGGAGCGCCTGAGCCATCTCTGCGGGCCTGGCGGGAATCGGGGCCGGGGGCGTTGGAATCTGCGGCGCGGACGTTCGCGTAGTGGCGAACCGGGTTGGTTCGTTCGAGGCGGCGGACGTCGGCGTCGGCGTCGGCGCGGGCTGGGGTTGGGCCGGACGCGGCGGGCGCTTGGGCCGTTCGTTCATCTGGTTGGCTCCGCAGACCGGAATGGTCAGGCGTGGTTTGGCGCTTTCTGGTTTCCGGATTTTCGGCGCGTCTTCGTCCCAACGCCGGAGGTTTACCTGGTGTCCCAGCGCGGCCAGGTTGGCCAAGGCGGTGGCGAGGTCGAAGGTCCCATTGCGTTTGCCTCGGGAGTTGTCCAGCGCGATGGCCCGGACATCCTCGCCGTTGAGAATGGATTTGACCAAACCGGTCAAGGTGCGACCGGGGCCGATTTCAAGGAAGGTTGAGACGCCCGCCGCGCGCATGGTCTTGATCTCGGAGACGAAATCGACGGGTTGGGCCAGCTGGCCGCCGAGCAGTTGGCGAGCCTTGGTCGCGGTCTTGGGATAGGATTTCGCGGTGGTGTTGGCGTAGACGGGGATGCCCGCCTTGGAGAACTTGACCTTGGCGAGAGCCTGCTCAAAGGGCTTCTGCGCCGCGGAGACCAGGGGGCTGTGGAACGCGGCGGCGACGGGGAGCTTGCGGTTCCAAACCGACTTTTCCTCGAGCAGTCCGGCGGCACGGTCAATTTCCCCGGCGGCTCCCGCGAGCACGGATTGGTCCGGCGCATTGCGGTTGGCGACGACGAGTTCGAGTTCGGATTTCTTGATGAACTCCTCGACCTCCTCGCCGGGAGCCTTGACGGCCAGCATGGCGCCGCTGTCGGCCTTGCCGTCGCCCCTGGCTTCGGCCATCAGGCGGCCGCGGAGATTGGAGAGGCGATGGAGGGTGGTGGATTCGAAAACGCCGGAGGCGCAGAGCGCAACGAGTTCGCCGTAGCTGTGTCCGGCCGCCGCCGCGGGTTTGACATCGAAGGACTCGATTATCTTGAGGGACCCGAGACTGACGGCGCCGATCGCGGGTTGCGCGACGTCCGTGGCGGTCAGTTCGTCGCGCTGCCGCTCGGAAGTGGCCTTGTCGAAGGCCGCGTGCGGGTAGATGAAATCGCTGAGGCGGCGATCGGCGTTCCGCTCCTCGGCGAAGATCTGGTTGGCCTGGGCCAGGGTGTCCTGCATCTCCGGGAACTCACAAGCGAGGTCGCGCAGCATGTCCGGATACTGGGAGCCTTGACCGGGAAAGAGAACGCCGAGGTCGCCGTTGGTTTTGCCGGAGCCGAAGACCGCTCCCTCGGGAAGCTCCCAGTGGGCGTCGTTCGAATCCTGGGCAAGCATCGACTGACAACGGGCGAGAAGCTTGGAGAGATCGGTCCGGTCGCGCTCGACGATCAAGATCAGGCGGCATTCCCTGCCGCCGTCGAACTCGCGGCGGCTTTGGGCGGCGGCGGCCCGGAATTCAGCCCAGGGAAGGTCCGCTTTCTGGGTTGCGACGGATTGCCGGAGTCCATCCAGAGAGTCGGCGGAAAACGCGAGGAGCTGAACGGAGCCGTCCCAATCGGTCTTGGCCTCGTTGTCGCCGTATTCCTCCAGCAGGCAGTGGAAGTTGCTGCCGCCGAAGCCGAAGGAACTGACCCCGGCGCGGCGGGGATGGGCGTCATTGCCGATCCAGGGGCGTTTGCCCGCATTGATGTAGAGCGGGTTGTTGTCCGGTTCGGCGGCCTCGACGGGTTGGTTGATCTTGATGGTTGGGGGGAGCGTCTTGTGGTGCAGCGCCAAAGCCGCCTTGATCAGGCCGGCGGCGCCGGCGGCGGCCTTCGTGTGGCCGATCTGGGATTTGACCGAACCGAGCGCGCACCAGGAGCCGCCTTCCCTGGCTTCGCGATAGACTTCCTTCAATGCGTTGACCTCCACGGAGTCGCCGACAGTGGTGCCCGTGCCGTGCGCCTCAACCATTTCGATGGTGTCGGGCGTGACGGCGGCCTGTTCATAGGCGCGCTTGATGGCCTTTTTCTGGCCGCCGGACTGCGGGGCGTAGACGGCGTCGCCGGCTCCGTCGCTGGAGGAGCCCAGTCCGCGGATGACCGCGTAGATCTTGTCGTTGTCGCGTTCTGCGTCGGAGAGGCGTTTCAGCACGACCATTCCGACGCCCTCGCCCAGAATGGTGCCGTCGGCGTCGTTGGAAAAGGGCTTCGCATTGCCGCTCTTGGACAGGGCGGGCGTCTTGCTGAAGCACATGTACATGAAGATGTCGTTGAAGGTGTCCACACCGCCGGTGATGACCATGTCGGAACGGCCGGCGTTGAGTTCCAGACCGGCGAGATGAACGGCGCTGAGCGAGCTGGCGCAGGCGGCGTCGACGACGCAGTTGGTGCCGCCGAGGTCGAGGCGGTTGGCGATGCGGCCGGCGGCGACATTGCCGAGCAGGCCGGGGAAGGAGTTTTCCTGCCAGGGAACGTAGGACTCGGAAATGCGCTGGACGACGTCGTCGGCGGTTTCGGGATCGACCCCGGCCTCATCGAGCGCGCGTTTCCAGATCGGGTGGCCGAGTCGGGCGCCGAGCGGGATGACGAGTTCGAGGGTGCCGGTGACGCCGAGAATGACGCTGGTGCGGTTGCGGTCGAATTCCCTGGCTCCCTCGCCCGAGTAGCCGGCGTCGGCGAGCGCCTTCTTGGCGGCGACGAGTCCTAGAATCTGGGTGGTGTCGGTGGCTTCGATATCTTTGGGCGCGATGCCGAATTCCAGTGGATCGAAGTCGACCGGCTCGAGGAAGCCGCCGCGCTTGGCGTAGGTCTTGTCCGGAGCCTTGGGGTCGCCGTCGAAATAGTCTTCGGGGGACCAGTGGGACTGGGGGATGTCGTCGATGGCGTCGACGCCCTGTTTGATATTGGCCCAATACCGCTCGGCGTCCCCGGCTTTGGGGAACATGCAGGCGAGGCCGACAATGGCGATTGGCTCCTGATTGGCCGCGCCATGCTTGGACTGCGATTTCAGCTTCTTGCTCATTGGGACAACAACGACGCCAAGGCATCCGGCTCGAGCGGACGACAACGAGCCGCCTCCGTCGGCAGACGGATGCCCTGACTTCGGAGATTGTTTAACCGCAACGTCAAGGCGGCGCCATACAAAAGATTCATTCCGACCGGGACGACTTTTCGGTTCTCGGGGCCTTCGAGAAAGGAATCCCTGGCCCATTCGTTGAAGGCGCCCATGGCCGGGCCGCACCAGACCTGGTAATCGGCGACGCGGGTGGGCTCCCCGGCGTTGGCCCAGCGGGAGCTTTGTCCCAGATAGCTCCGGAAGACGAGCGCCATCTTGTGCTTGGGGTCGCGCGCGGCGCGCTCATTTTGAGCGGGGTCGCGTCGGTCGAAGAAGGCGCGGGTCTGCGCCCAGGCCTCGTCGAGCGGCATGCGGAAGAACTGCTTCTCCAGTTTGTCCCTTTCCGCGGGCGGGATGGAGTCCAGGCTGTCGTGCGCGCGGTAGAGTTCGAAGAGCTTCTTGGCCCGCATGGGAAACATGGTGCCGCGCTTGAGCACCTGGACGTTGACGCCCATTTCGAACATGTCCGCGGCGGGGGCCATGGCGACATCGGCCTGTTCTGCTGAGGCGAGCATCTTGCGAACCTGGTCGCAGGAGCCGGATTCGACGCAGGCCTGGTTGATGGAGCCGGTAACGACATAGGCGGCTCCCATGGCGAACGCGGCAGCCACGGAGGCCGGGGTGGAGAGGCCGCCGGCGGCGCCGACGCGGAGCGGTTCGGCATAGTTGTGCTCGGCCTGGATGCGTTCGGCCAGGGCCAGCAACGCCGGCAGTAGGGCGAGGGCGGGGCGATTGTCCGTGTGTCCGCCGGAGTCCGCCTCGGCGGTCAGGTCGTTGGCCATGGGGATTTCCCCCGCCATCGCGGCCTGCTCCGGCGAGATTTCCCCGAGGTTGACGAGTTCATCGAGGAACTTCGTCGGGGGCGGCGAAAGGAATCGGGTGGCCACCTCGACCCGGGAGACCTTGGCGACGATGCGATTGGGGGCGACGACGAAGCCCTCCGCGTCGCGATGAATGCCCGCGACCCGGTAGCGGACCACGGGCAGCGTCAGCCCCAGGTAAGCGGAGGCTTCCACGAGTTTGACGCCTTTCCTGAGGTAAAGGTCGGCCACGGCCGCCTCAACATCCGGTTCGTTCGGGCTGTGGATGAGATTGAATCCGTAGGGTTTGTCCCCGAGCGCGGTCTGGATTTGATCGATTTCCTGTTCGACGCGTTCGGGCGCGAGTCCGGCGGCTCCGAAGAAGCCCAACATGCCCGCGTTGCCCATGGCGATGACGATATCCGCGGAGCAGATGCCGTTCGCCATGGCGCCGGCGACGTAGGGATACTTCAGGCGGTGGGCCGCGCAGAAGGCGGCGTCGCCGAGGTTCTCAAGCGGCAACGCAGGGGCGTGGCCGACGATGGGGAGCCCGTCGGGGTCGTCTGACTTGCCGAGTTGCGCGACGCCGCCGAGACCCAAGGCGAGGCCGTCATCGGTTCGGACGATCGTGACGGGTTTCTGAATCTTGGCGATGGCCGCCCGAATGTCCCCGAGGTCGGTGACTGGAGGTGAGCCATTCGAATGCCACCAACCGAGGCTGGTGTCGGGATTGGAAGCTCGGGATACCATGATGTCAGTCGATCGCGCTTTGGGCGGGTTGGTGTGGTAACATGAAAGGCGGGCTCGCGGCGCGGTGGAGCTTGGCGGGACGAAAACTCATTGTGTACGGTCGAAAACGCAGCGGTTGCGCGGCGTGCGCGAGGTCAGGGACTGTCATGATGGTGAAGGGGGAACATAGAAAAGCGCGCGCCCTCTGTCACTCCTTGAGTTTCCGGGAGGGCAGATGTGTTGCAGATTTGGCGACACGGAGGGGTGAAGCTCCCGGAACCGGTCTCAACCCGACGCCGAACGCCGATTTGACCGGCCCGAAGCCCGGCTCCCCTTTGCGGAGCTTCGGCTCGACAGGTCGGCGGGGGCCTCGTCCCACCGGCATGCAAAATGTGATCGAAAAGAGATGTCGGTTCAGTTCCTGTCCTTTGAGGTCAGGGCTTTTGCTTGGCTTTGGGAGGGGCTTTTGCTAGCTAGAGCGCTCGGCGCAGCTTGGCGGGGAGCTCTCCAACCCCTTGCGGTTGCGCTTCCTGTGTTTCCGGACGGGAAGTCGTCGTCGGTTTCCCGGTATTCGTGTCAAACCGGCTCGAGAATATGTGTTTTTCTGCAACGCGGGCGTCCCTCGTGAATGGCGGTAGCCTGCGCTTGAAATGGAGTCCGGGGCTGAATTCCGGGCCCTCCGATTCAATTTGGGGAGTGATGATCCGAACGCTTGGATGAGCGGCATCGTACGCAATGCCCTCCGGCGGGTGAAAGCCCAGGGCGTGTTCGGGGCGGTCGGCGCCTATTGGCGCATGTTTCGTTGGGCCCGCGCCCGGCAAAATCCGGAGCGGCGTTTTCTGGAGACCCGTATTCTGGGCAGTCGGATGCGTCTGGATCTGCGGAATCCCGGGATTTCGGAGGATTTGAACAAGTATGGGTTCCGGGAAGGGGAGCAGCTGCACTTGCTTCGCAAGACCCTGAAGCCGGGAATGTGCGTCCTGGATATCGGCGGCAACATTGGCTACTACACGTGCCTGATCGCGCGGACGGTCGGGCAGGAAGGCCAGGTATACGCAGTCGAGCCGGATCCGGAGAATTGCGCCTTGTTGCGCAGCAACGTCGAGTTGAACGGCTACGATGCCTTTACCGAGGTTGGGGAGTTGGGTATTTCGGACCGCTGTGGTGAACGGACCTTTCATCTGGCGGGCGTCTCCAATCGGCATAGTTTTCACGATCTTTCGGCGGATCCGGGAGATGAGCATTCGGGCGGCGGCGGGGGCAGCATCACGGTCAAGGTGATGGACTTGCCTACCTATCTTGCGGATCGGCGGCGACCGGATTACCTGCGAATGGATGTCGAAGGGCACGAGGTGGAAGTCCTGCGCGGATTGGCTGCCGAGGCGGCCAGGTCCGATTGGCGACCTTCCGTGATGTTCGAGGCGCATCCGTGGCATTACGACGATGGGGAACGGGATATCAGGGAGCCGTTGCGCGACCTGTTTGACCTGGGCTACGAGACGAAGTGGCTCGTTTCCACTCGGGAACCGGCCGAAGCCTTTCGAGCGCGGGGGCTGGAGCCGGTCGAGACGGTGCGGCCGGTTGAGACCGAGCATGGCTTTTACGAGGACGTGCCGGCCGAAGCGGCGCTGGATCTGATTGCCACGGAACAGCGGACCAAGGCAGTCTTCCTGCAGCGGCAGGGTGAATCTCAAGTATAGGCGACATGAAAGGCATCTTACTGGCAGGGGGAGCGGGATCTCGGTTGTTTCCTTTGACCTTGGTTGCGAGCAAGCAGCTCCAACCGATCTACGATAAGCCGATGGTCTACTACCCCTTGACCACGCTCATCGAGAGCGGGATCCGGGAGTTCTGCCTGATCTCGACGCCGGATCACCTGCCCTTGTTTCGCAAGTTGTTTGGCGATGGTTCCCGGATGGGCGTGAGCATGGTGTATCGGGAGCAACCGGAGCCCAAAGGCATTGCGCAGGCGTTTTTGATTGCGGAGGACTTCATCGGCGACGACTCGGTGGCCCTGATCCTGGGAGACAATGTCTTCTACGGGACGGACGCGTTTCAGCAGGGCATCAGTGATTTTCAGGAAGGCGCGATGATCTTCGGTTACCGTGTGCATGATCCGGAGCGCTATGGCGTCGTGGAGTTCGACCGCGAGGGCAAGGCGATTTCGATCGAGGAGAAACCGGAGCGGCCCAAGAGCAACCACGCCGTTCCGGGGCTCTATGTCTACGACAACGAGGTGATTTCCATTGCGAAAGGGCTGCGGCCTTCGGCGCGTGGTGAGTTGGAGATCACGGACGTGAATGTCGAATACCTTAGGCGCGGGCGTTTGCGGGTTTTCCGTCTGGGGCGCGGCGCGGCCTGGCTGGATGCCGGCACCAGCACCAGTCTGCAGGAGGCCTCGGCCTACGTGGAGACCATCGAGAAACGGCAGGGCATCAAGATCGGTTGTCCCGAGGAGGCGGCGTTTCGACAGGGGTTCCTGAGTTTGGCGGAGTTGGCGGAGGTGGTTGAATCGTTGCCTGAATGCGAGTATCGGGACTACCTGTCGGGCGTGGTTGACGAAGCGCGACGAATGGACCGGGTTACGGGGAAGGTCGGCAGCGTATGATCGTTGTCCTGGGCGCCAGCGGTTATGTAGGTCGGGCGTTCGTCACGGAGCTCCAGTCTCGCGGGCTCGATTTTCAATCTTTGTCGCGCAGGGAATGTGATTACACACGTTATGCCGAGCTGAAGGCGTTCCTAAGTGGTGCTGGGGCCAGCTTTCTCGTTAACGCTGCTGGGTTTACAGGGAAGCCGAACGTCGATGCCTGCGAGACGGCTCGTGAGGAAACCCTGTTGGGCAACGCGATCCTGCCGCAGACGATCGCGTGCGTCTGCGAGTCCCTCGACATTCCCTGGTTTCATGTTTCCTCAGGATGCATCTACGACGGAGCCTGGTTGGCGCGAGACGGCGAACGTCGGATCGTCAGGGATCTCAATGGGCAGCAAGTTCAGGATGGACTGGCCGTTGGACCGGAAGCGCTTCACGGATTCACCGAAGAAGACGAACCCAATTTCAGTTTTTCCAGCCCGCCCTGCAGTTTCTACAGCGGTTCCAAGGCCTTGGCGGAGCGGGCGCTGGCGGGCTTTGGGAATGCCTACATCGGACGGTTGCGGATTCCGTTCGATCATCTCGACAACGCCCGCAACTTCCTTTCCAAGTTGTTGCGCTACCCGAAGGTCTACAACAACGTGAACTCGATTTCGCATCGGAGCGATTTCGTTAAAGCGGCGTTGGATCTGCTGTTGAATGGCGCGCCCGCCGGGATTTACAACATGACGAATCCGGGCTTCGTCTCGACCCGGGACGTGGTGAGCCGGCTCCAGCCCAGACTGGCGCCGGATCGCAAGTTTGAGTTTTGGGAGAACGACGAGACGTTCTATCGCGAGGCCGCCGTGGCTCCCCGTTCGAATTGCATCCTGGATACGGCTAAACTGAACGCGGCCGGCATCAGCATGCGGCCGGTGGATGAGGCGATCGATGACGCCATCAGCCGATGGCAATGGGAGGAGGCGTCGACGTGAATCTCCTGGTCACCGGCGGTTGCGGGTTTATTGGCTCGAATTTGATCCGCCGCATTATCGGCGAAACGGCGATTGACCGCTTGGTCAACCTGGATTGCCTGACCTACGCCGGCAATCCCGCCAATCTGCTGGATGTCGAGGGGCGGGAGAATTACCAGTTCGAGAAGGTGGATTTGCGGGACAAGGCTGCGGTCCGGGATGTCGTCGAGCGACAGGGCATTACCCATGTCATGCATCTGGCGGCGGAATCGCACGTGGACCGTTCGATTGCCGGGCCGGATGATTTCATTCAGACCAATGTCGTCGGAACGTTTCATCTCCTGGAAGCTTGTCGGGAGGCTTGGGACGGAGCCTTTGCCGGGCGCCGCTTTCTGCATGTGTCGACGGACGAGGTCTACGGGAGTCTGGGGGCGGAAGGCCATTTCACGGAAGCCACGCCGCACGCGCCGAATTCCCCCTATTCCGCCAGCAAGTCCGCGGCGGACATGCTGGTGCGCTCCTACCATCGCACCTACGGGTTCCCGGCGGTGACGACGAATTGTTCGAACAACTATGGTCCGTTCCAATACCCGGAGAAGCTGATTCCGGTCGTGATTCAATCGGTCTTGGAGCGGCGGTCGATCCCCGTCTATGGCGATGGCATGAATGTCCGCGATTGGTTGTTTGTCGAAGATCATGCCGAGGCGCTTTGGTTGGTCCTGAACCAGGGCAGGGAAGGCGAAACCTATAACCTGGGCGGGCGTAATGAGTGGCCCAATATCCGCATTGTCGAGCTGATCTGCGACTTGATCGACGAATTCAAGCCCGAGTTGGGCGGTTCCTCGCGGGAGTTGATTTCCTTTGTCAAAGACCGGCCGGGGCATGATCGCCGCTATGCGGTCGACGCCGGCAAGATCGAGCGTGAGTTGGGCTGGATTCCCGCGCATGATTTCGAAGCCGGCATTCGGGAGACGGTAAAGTGGCAGTTGGCCAACCAGGATTGGGTGCGC
>CAZFLK010000034.1:0-41713 GCA_964519245.1 uncultured Verrucomicrobiota bacterium | reverse complement strand
CGATGTCGCTGCTGGTCAATCCGAAGTGCAGCCAGCGGCTCGCCTTGTGGTTGATCTTCTCGGCGATCGCGGTGGTGAAGGCGATGACGTCGTGATTGAGTGTGCGCTCGAGTTCCTTCTGGCGGGTGAACAACTCGTCCCCGCGGGAGAGATAGTAGGAGGCTCCTTTCTTGAGTCTTTCAAAATCCTTCTGTGGCACGACACCTTGCTTGGCGAGGGCCTCGGAGGCGAGGAGTTCGATCTGCAGCCAGATGGTGAGCTTGTTGCCGTCGGTCCAGATGTCCCGCATTTCGGGACGTGTGTAGCGTGGAATCATTGCGGGAGAGGGAAGCGGAAAAGGCGAGGCATGGCAAATGGCAAATGGCTGGGCGTGATGCGTGATGCGTGATGCGTGATGCGTGATGCGTGATGCGTGTTGCGTGTTGCGTGGCGGCGCTTACACTTCGGCGCATGTTAGCCATTGTAGTCAATTTCACGATTCATCCGGAGAAGGAAGGGGAGGCCATTGCCGCCTTGGAGGCGAACGCGGGGGGTTCGCGCCAGGAGCCGGGCTGCCTGAAGTGGGAATGGTGCCGGCACGTGGACGAGCCGAATCGCTTTGCCATCTACGAGCTTTATGAGGACGAGGCTGCGATCCAGCGCCACCGCGCGGCCGCGCATTTTCAGGATTGGCGCGCCTCGGCTCCGAACTTCATGGCGGAGAAGACCTCCGGCGTCTACGAGGTGACGGGCGTGGATACGCGTCCGGTTGGCGGGTGATCCGGTTGGTTACCTCAACGGATCGCCCCAGCGTTTGGGTTGCCTCATTCCGGGGCGAACGAGGGTGTCGTTTCGGGCGTTGAGGCCGTTTCGGGTCGCGCCTTGCTGGACGAGTCTGTCGAGTTTCCTTGCTAGGCGGGAGACAACCTCGGGCTTCTTCGCGGCGAGGTTCTCCGATTCATCGATGTCGGCCTTGAGGTTGTAGAGTTCGATCACTCGCGGCCTGCCTCGTGATTTGTTCCGATTGGGCAGGGCGTTCTTGTAGACCAGTTTCCAATCGCCGTCGCGGTAGGCGAATTCGCCGTGGTTGGAGTGGCTGACCAGGGCCGATCGTGGTGTGTCGCGGATGTCGCCGAGCAGGGCTGACAGAAAACTGACGCTATCCTCGGCCCCGTTCGTGGGAAGCGGCTTGCCCAGCAGGTCGGCGAAGGTCGCAAAGAGGTCTGTCAGGCAGACGAGGCGATTGGAGAGGTGTCCTCCCGGTGCTTTCCCCGGCCAACGGACGATGAAAGGCACGCGGTGTCCGCCTTCCCAGATGTCTCCCTTGTGTCCGCGATTGGGGGCCGCTGGGCAGGTGTCCGGCATTGATGAGGTCAGGCCAGCCCGTGTAGTGCGAATGGCCGTTGTCCGCGGTGAAGATGACGAGGGTGTTGTCGGCGATGCCGGCATCATCGACGGCCTTGAGCACCTGGCCGGCGGACCAGTCGGTTTCCATGACGAAGTCGGCGATGGGCGCGATGCCGCTCTTTCCCTTGAATCGCTGCGACGGGACGACGGGCTCGTGCTGGGAGGTCTGGGAGACGAAGAGAAAGAAGGGTTTGTCCTTCCCGGCCAGTTCATGGACCCGGGCGACGGCCCGGCGCGTCAGTTCGGGCAGGATGTCGTCGAACTTCCATCCGGGCGCGATGGGGCAGCCCTCGAAACTGCGCGGCATGACGACGCCTTCGGTTGGATCGTGGACATATTGCCCGGTGGGTTGGGTGACAATGCGGTCGTTCTCAATCCAGGTGAAGGGCGGCAGGTTGGGCAGGTCGAGGCCGAAGAAGTAATCAAATCCGCGCTCAATGGGGCCGCCCTTGATCGGCTTGGTGAAGTCCCACTCGTAGCCCTTCTGGCCGTTGGGGGCCTCGATGCGGCGGCTGGGCTGCGGTCCGGGCCAGTTCCAACCGAGATGCCATTTGCCGATGCAGGCGGTGGTGTAGCCGTGGTCGCGAAGGAAGCCGGGCAGGGTGGGGCGGTCGGCGTTGATCAGCGGCGGTTCGTATGCGGCGACGACCCATTCCTGCAGCGCAGTGCGCCACGAGTAGCGCCCTGTGAGCAGCCCGTAGCGCGTTGGCGAGCAGACAGCGGACGGGCTGTGCGCGTCGGTGAAGGAAGTCCCCTCGCGCACGAGCCTGTCCAGATGCGGGGTCGGGATCTTGTTGTCGGGATAATGCGCCTGGATGTCGCCCACGCCGAAGTCGTCGGCGAGGATGACGACGATGTTGGGGGCTGTGGCGGCGGCGTGACTTTGGCGTGGGGCTGTTGCTGCGACGATTGTCGCTGCGAGAAGAAGGAGTCTGCGCATGCCAACGGGATTAGCGTCGATAGGGTCGTGCGTCAAGTGATGGCCGGTGCGGTTCGGGGGGCGCATACTTGGCGGTTGCCGCGACTTGGAGTGGCTGAGCGTCCGTTGGGTCGGAGGTCGCAGCAAGCCCGGACGCGGGCACGCACGTCCCAACGTTGGGTTCAGGAGCGGTAGCTTCGCCCGACCGGCACCGCGCTCAATCCGCCTTCAAGGTGGAGATAAACTGCTTGATGGCAGGGGAGAGGACTTTCTTTTTCTTGTGGATTGCGGCGAGGGGGCGGGCGAGTCCGGAGTCCTCCAGTCGGATTTCCACCAGTGTCTTCTTGGCGACCTCCTGCACGATGGTGTTGTGAGGAACAATCGAGATGCCGGCATCGATTTCGACGGCGCGTTTGACGGTCTCGATGTTGTCGAATTCCATCACGTGCTTCACTTCGATCTTCTGATCCTTGAGTTTTTTGTCGATGGCGCGGCGGGTGGGGATATCCGATTCAAAGGCGATGAACTTGTGACCCATGAGGTCTTTGAGGCGCGCTTTCTTTTCCCTGGCCAGGGGGTATTCCGGATGACAGATGAGGACGAGTCGGTCCTTGCGCAGGGGGACGACTTCCAGGCGGGGATCCTTGACCGGGTAGGCGACGAGACCGAGATCCACGACATTGCCAAGGACGTCTTCGTAGACCTGGTTGGAGCGGCTGTACTCCACGTGCACATTCACCGTGGGGTAGTCCTTCATGAAGCGCTTGATATAGGGAGGCAGATCGTGGAGGCCGATGGAGTAGATGGTTGCGACGCGAACGGTTCCTGAGACGATGTTCTTGATCTCCTGGATTTGGTTGTGGAGTTCCTCGTAAAGCTGGACGATCTGTTTGCTGTATTCGTAGAGCACGCCGCCTTCTCGGGTGAGGCGGAATTTCTTCTTGCTGCGCTCGATCAGCATTGAGTTGAGGTTTTTCTCCAATGACCCGATCTGCTGGCTGACCGCCGATTGGGTGATGTTGTTGATCTGCGCGGCCTTGGTGAAGCTTTCCGTTTCCGCCAGATCGCTGAAAACCTTCAGCGTTTGTATCTGCATCAGGCCAGTGGAGCATGGCGTATGGATTAAGTCAACTTATCGTAATGGCCCAACTTCTCCATGGGGATGGGGGGTGAATGAGTTGATAATTGGCGTTAACACCGGGTTGGGAGATTAAGCCCGCTAATGCATTGGGCGAAGGTCAGACTGCGCCGTAAGCAAGCATCGCGTCGGCGACCTTGACGAAGCCGGCAATGTTGGCGCCTTTGACGTAGTTCACGTAGTCGCCGTTCTTACCGAAATCGAGGCACTGTTTGTGGATGTTTTGCATGATCTCATGGAGCCGGCGGTCGACCTCCTCGCGGGGCCAGGCGATGCGCATTGAGTTCTGACTTTGCTCGAAGCCGGAGACGGCGACGCCGCCGGCATTGGCGGCCTTGGCGGGGCCGAACAGGACCTTGGCCTGCAGAAACTCGCGGACGGCGGCCAGCGAACAAGGCATGTTGGCGCCCTCTGCGACGGCCATGACGCCATTCTTGATCAGATCCCGGGCGTCGGATTCGTTCAGCTCATTCTGGGTGGCGCAGGGAAATGCGATGTCGCAAGGCACGGCCCAAGGACGCTTGCCCTTGTGATAATCGACGTTTGGAAACTGTTCAGCGTATTCGTGTATGCGACCGCGGCGGACTTCCTTCAGGTCCTTCATCCAGGCGAGTTTCTCCGGGGTGACGCCGTCCTTGTCGTGAACGAATCCATCGGAGTCCGAGAGGGTATGGACCTTGGCGCCGAGTTCGAGCAACTTCTCGACGCAGTAGATGGCGACGTTGCCGGAGCCCGAGACCACTGCGGACTTGCCGCTCAGATCCTCCCATTTGGTGCGCAACATGCTCTGCATGAAATAGACGGCTCCATACCCGGTGGCCTCCATGCGAACGAGACTGCCGCCGAACGCCAGACCTTTGCCGGTCAGTGTGCCGACGAAGCGGTTCTCGAGGCGCTTGTACTGACCGAACATAAAGCTGATCTCGCGCGCGCCGACGCCGATATCGCCGGCGGGCACGTCGGTGTCCTCGCCGATGTGCCGGTGAAGCTCGATCATGAGTGATTGGCAGAAACGCATGATTTCGCGGTCGGACTTTCCTTTGGGATTGAAGTTGGAGCCTCCTTTGCCGCCGCCCATGGGGAGGCCCGTGAGGCTGTTCTTGAAGACCTGTTCGAAGCCGAGGAATTTGAGCACACTCAGAGTCACCGAAGGATGAAAACGCATGCCGCCCTTGTAGGGGCCGATGGAGTTGTTGAACTGGACGCGCCAGGCCCGGTTCGCGCGGATGTTGCCGTCGTCGTCCTCCCAGGTGACACGAAAAATGATGATGCGGTCGGGTTCGGTCATGCGCTCAAGGATCTGGGCGTCGCGGTATTTCTGGTTTTCGAGGACGTAAGGGATGAGGGATTCGGCGACTTCCTGGACTGCTTGGACAAACTCCGGTTCGCCGGGATTCCGCTTGGCGAGCCCCCTCATGAAACGGCGGACTTCGGTTTGGGTGCGGGATTCTTTGCTCATGCTTGGGGTTGGGCGGGAATTCAAAACAGAGTGTTGATAAAAGGGGCTGATTCAGAGTTCCTCATGATGCCGGGGCGGGGATGGAACAGCGGACCTACATTGGGGCGATGCGGCGGGAACCGACATCGGTCGTCAGCAGGACGTGGGAATCAAAGCTGGCCTGAAGGAGTTTGTGTTTGAGCGGTTGCGAGGCGGGGTCGTCCCAAAGATTGTTGAATTCCCAGGGGTCCTCCTGCAGGTCGTAGAGTTCGCCGACGGTGTGGCCATGATAGACGGAAAGCTTGTGGCGGTCGGTGCGATACATGGTTCCGAAGGTTCCGGTTCCGCCGGTGAAATGCGAGTCGAGCGCGTCAAAGTATTCACAGCGCACCGATTCGCGGAACTGATCCGGCGGGGCCTGACCGGTGAGTATGGGAAGCAGGCTGCGGCCTTGCATGTATCCTGGTTGTTCGAGTCCGCAGAGTTCGACGACGGTTGCGGTGAGGTCGAGCAATTCGACAAGGCCGTCCGCCTGGAGATTTTGTTGGAAGCGCCGGGGGCAGGAGAAGATCAGGGGCACTCGTGTCAGGCCTTCGTAGAACCGACAGCCCTTGAACATGAGTCCGTGGTCGCCCAGTGATTCGCCATGGTCGCTCGTGAAGATGATGACGGTGTTGTCGCGCTGGCCGGTCGCGTCGAGCGTCTGCAGAATGCGGGCGAACTGGTCGTCGATCTGCTTGATCATGGCGTAGTATCGGGCCTGCGCGGAGTGAGCGTCGTGGCCTTCGGGCGTCTTGACCTCGCCTTGGAAATCCACGTGTTTCAGGCGCGCCTGATTGGCGAGGTCGCTTTCGCGAAAATAGGGGCCGGGCAGGGCGGAGGGATCGAACTGGTCGGCGTAGGACTTCGGCGGGATGAACGGCGGGTGTGGATCGTAGGGGTTCAGAGTCAACAGCCACGGCTTGTCGTCACGCTCCTGCCGGATGAAGTCGATGGCCATCTCCGAGGTCCAGGTTGTCTGGTGGAGTTCGGCGGGCACGCGGTCCTCGCTTCGACGCAGGGCATTGAGGTCGCCGCCCTTCGATCGGACCCACTCGGCGTAGTGGTGGCCTTCCGCCCAATCGTCGCGCGGGGCGTGGCTGAATTTCCAGTATCGGTAGCCGTCATCGAGTCGTGGTTCGGTGCGATGGCCGGAGCTTTGAAGGTGGAACTTGCCGATATTGCCGCAGTCGTAGCCGCTGTCGGCGATGAGCTTGGTGATGAGCGGCGGGTGGTCGGGGAAGGACTCGTTGCCGTTGCGCGTGTTGTGGAGGCGCGCGGGATACATCCCGGTGAGGAAGCTGGATCGGCTCGGCGTACAGATGGGGCTTTGGCAGTAGGCGCGGGTGAAGGCGACGCCCTCGCTGGCAAGCTTGTCCAGATTGGGGGTGTCCAAATGGGGATTTCCGAGAGCCTTGATGGTGTCGAAGCGTTGCTGGTCGGTGCAATACCACAGGATGTTTGGCCGGGTGTGGGACATGGGAGGATGCTGGGCGCTATTGGTTGGCTTGTCGCGTTAATTTCGAGAACTGAAGGAGGGGCGAACTGATCCGTTCCGGCGTCTACCGGGGTTTTACGCTTCGACGCAGGATTGGCCAGACGAGCAGGGCGATAGAGATCAGGAGGAACAAGAGGGAAACGGGGCGGGTGACCATCGGGCCGTAACTGCCGCCGCTGGCCATCAGACCGGCGAGCAGATTCTTTTCGGCGATCGGGGCGAGGACAAAGCCGATGACGAAGGGGGCGAGCGGGATCCGGGCGCGTTCCAGGCCGAAGCCGGCGAGGCCAAATGCGAGCATGACCCAGACATCGAACATGCGGTTGGCCAGGGCGAAAGAGCCGATGACACAGAACGTAAGGACGACGGGGATGAGGAAGGGGCGTCGAATGACGGCGAGGCGTGAGATGGAGCCGGCGGCGAGCAGCATGAAAACGAACATGTAGATGTTGGCGCAAAGGGCGGCTCCGATGACGGTGTGGGCCACCTCGGGATTGTGTTCGAACAAGAGCGGGCCGGGTTGGATCTCATGAATGACCAGGGCTCCCAACAGAACGGCGTCGATCACGCTGCCGGGGATTCCCATGGCGATGAGCGGGATCAGCGCGCCGCAGACCGTCGCGTTGTTGGCGGATTCCGAGGCGACAATGCCTTCCTCCGAACCCTTGCCGAATTCCTCCGGCTTCTTCGAAAGGCTCTTGGCGGCGGTGTAGGCCATGACCGAGCCGATGTTGGCGCCGATGCCGGGCAGGATTCCGACCCAGGTTCCAATGACCGAGGAACGCAATAGATTCGCGGAGTGGTTTTTCCATTGGGCCAGGGTCAGGAAGAGCCCGGAGCGATTGGGGCGGATTCGCTCGACCGTAGCCCGGAGGTTCAGGATCTCGCGGAGGAGTTGGTTGACGGCGAAGAGTCCGATCAGAACGGGGAGCAATTGGAAGCCGCTGTTCATGGCGGAAAATCCGAGAGTGAGCCGGAGTTCGCCGGTTGCGGGAGAGGTTCCGGGCATGGACGCCAGCATGCCGAGAAAGCCGGCGAGGGAACCTTTGAGCAGGGAGTCCCCGCTGACCGCGGCGATCAGGACCAGGGCCATGAGCACGAGCGTGAAGAACTCGAAGAAGCCGAACCGGGTGGAAAGTTCCGCCGCCGGTTTGGCGAGCAGGAGCAGGAACAACCAGGAAACGAGACCGCCGACGAAGGACGCGCAGATGCCCAAGCCGAGCGCGCGGCCGGGGTGGCCGGATTTGGCCATGGGGTAGCCGTCGAGCGTCGTCATGATGGACGCCGGCGTGCCGGGCATGCGCAGCAGCGTGGCGGTGATGAGTCCGCCGCTGACCGCGCCGACATACATGGACACCAGGAGCGTGAGCGCATTGGCGGGTTCCATGTCGAAGGTCAGGGGCAACGACAGCGCGATGAGCATGGCGCCGCTCAGGCCCGGGATTGCGCCGACGACAATTCCCAGGGTGACGCCCAAGGCCACCAGGGCCAGCGGCGTCGGAGTCAGCAGGTATTGGAAGGCGTCGAACATCGGGGTGGCGGACTATGTCGGGCCGAGGAGTTGGATGCGCATGGTTGCATGGCAATCGGCGCCCTCAGGGCAGATCGATGGTCAGGATGCGGGTGAACACGATATGGGAGCCGACCGCAATCGACAGCGCAAGCGTCGCCAGGGCGGGCCACCTTCGATGGCGGGTCTCGGCCGGACGCTCCGAGGAAAGGCGCTCCAGAAAGGCTCCGAGTCCGAAGACAAACAGGGCGGTCACAAGCGGGAAAGGGAGCAGGCGAGATTGCAGCGTTCCGACATAGGCGGCAATGATGAGAGCGCAGTAGAGGGCCTCTCTTGGCGGGATGGATCGGGCGGCATCCGCAGTGGATCCGAAGATTCCAGAGGCGGCGACAGGGGAGCGCTTTCGGAAGTGTTGTCGGGCGGTTGCGATCGCCAGCAGGATGACAATGACGATCACCGCAGCCGGCAGGTTCGGCAGGGATCTCAGTTTTCGCACACCGACCTTGGCGGTCTCCAACTCGCGTTGAGCCAGCGTGCGGCGTAGCGACTCGCCGCGCAGTATGAGTGGACTGACGCTCATGGAGGCGAGCTTGTCGCGGACGTAGTCGGTCTTCATCGCGGCCTCCAGGGCGTCGGCGAGGACCTTGATCCGGTCAGCGGGAGCGCCCTTGGGGGCCCACCAGAACTGGATGTTGCTGGTGACCACGTCGAAGCCCTGTTCGCGTGCGGTGGGCGTTTCAGGCAGGGCGTCGTGGCGTTCGGCTCCCAGGAAAGCGAGCGCGCGGACGCCGCCGGACTGAAAGCGAAGATACTCCGAGACAGAGAAAGTGGTGAACTGGATATGGCGGCCTTTCAGTTCCGCGAAACGGGTGGCGCCGCCGCCGGTCTGGACGAAACGGAATCGTGCGCCAGGCAGGGAATGTTCCAGCAGCAGTCCGGAAAAGTGGCTTGGGGCGCCCAGGTTGGCGCCGAAGGTGAGTTCGTTGGGGGAATCCCTGGCCGCGTGGAGGGCCTGTTTCAGAGAGCGGAACGTCGAATCCTCGGCGACACAGAGCGTCATGGCGTCCTCACCCGTTGCGATGATGGGCTCGAAGGCTTCGGGGCCGTGATCGACCTTGCCGGAGTATTTGGCGGTGAGGATTGCCTGGTGAAGATTCAGGATGGTGTAGCCATCGGGTTGGGCGTTGGTTGCTTCCTGGCTTCCGGTGGTTCCACCCGCGCCGGGACGGTTGATGACCACCAGGGGTTGAGGCAGAAGTTCATAATCCTTGATCGCTTTCTGAATGACCCGCACGAAGGTGTCGCTGCCGCCTCCTGCAGCGAAAGGGACGATGACCTTGATTGGCCGGGAGGGGAATGGTTCGACCGAGGCCGCCATGGAGTCGGCGGCGGTCAGCGAGCTCATGGTCAGTAGAGCGAGTTGCAGCAGACGCTTCATGGGGTGCCGAGGGAACACGCGCGCATGGTAGTCAAACAGCGGAATCGAGCTAGACAGAAATGCCGATGGATCCCGTTCCCGATTCCGGACCGGGGTGGAGCCTTCCCGGGGTGACCAAGCGACCGGAGTTCGTTGTTGGTAGGGATTGTCTGCGACGCAGGTTTGGCTAGAATTCGCCTTGTGAACGATTCAGACGACAAGACAGAAGATTCCCGGGGATCTCGGGGGGCTCCCGGGCATGATCCGTTTTCCATGGTCGTGCTGGCCGGGATCGTTCTTGTCGCTGTCGCTGGGGCGGCTGTTCTGCTGCGGGGAGGGGCGGACGACGTCCGTGAAACGAAAACGATCACGCCCACTGCGCTGCCGGCGTTGAAAGACACGTCGGCCATGGAGCCACGCGCGGTCACGGCGACGTCGCCTTCGGCCGCGTCGTTGAGCGCGGAGTCGCAGGCGGTTGAGCCTTCGACCAGACTTCCGGTGACCCGGGGTGGGGGCGGCATCGTCAATTTTTTCGATGAGAATCGACGTGTGGTCTATTGGTGGCAGGACGTCCCGGAGGGGGTGCGGCGCGACAGCATTCCCACGGGCGAGCACAGCAACATGCTGCGCGAGGACTACGTTGGTTCGGTGAGTTGCGCCAAGTGTCATGAAGGGAAACACGCGGATTGGCATGGGCACGCGCATCGACGAATGCATGAACTTGCATCCGAAGCGACGGTGGAGGGCGACTTCAGCGGAACGGGGCCTGCGTCCCAGATTCGATACCTGGGCGGCCTTGCGCGATTCCACACGGAACGCGGCGAATTTCGCATGAGTCTGGAGCGTGGGGGCGAGACGCGCACCTACAGCGTTTTGCGCACAATTGGCTCCCGATTCTTTCAGTATTACGTGGGCAAGTTGATTGAGGGGCCGGACGTGGCGGGGTTGCCGTTGCGTTCGGTTGAGCATGTCTTGCCGTTTGGCTGGTGGATCGACAAGGCGGAGTGGGTTCCGACGGTGCATGTGTTCCGGCTGACCCGGGAAGACGACGAGGGGTTTGATCCTTTCTCGCCGGACGAATTGAGCGACTACGATTCCTCCTGCGCGTCGTGTCATACCACCGTGGCGTCGGGTGATTGGATGTTGCGTGACGGCGGGGCGAAACGCTTGTCCTGGTACACGCCGCGCTCGCTGCTGCTGCATGTGCCGGGGTACCTGAGAGAGCGTCAGCCGGATTTCCTGCCGGATTTCCAGGCGGGCATGACGCTGGAGCAGATTGTTGCGGACACGCACGAGAAATTCAGGGGCATGCCGATCCAGGCCGAGGCGGCGGAGTTGGGGATCAGCTGCGAGGCCTGTCACAACGGTTGTCGTGAGCACGTGAAGCAGAGCGAAGAGACGACGTCGGATTCACTTCCCTATTTCTTTCCCGTGGGGCGTAATCTGTTTTCGGAGGGCGCCGACCGCGAGACGTTGAGACAGACCGATCTCAACCGGAACTTTGCGTGCTCTCGATGTCATTCCGCGGCGCGTCCGCAATATGCCTCGGGACACCATACCTGGAATTCGACGGAGTACGCCGAGGCCGTTCGCGGGGCCTGTTACGAATCGAAACCTGAATCCGGTCATGGCTTGCAGGCGCTGACCTGCGTGAAGTGCCATGATCCGCACAAGGCCACGGGGCGAACGTGGGCGCGAACGCCGGACCAGGACGATCAGTCTTGCCTCGACTGCCATCAGCAGTTTGCCGCTGCTGCATCGCGGGAAGCGCACACGCATCACAAGGTGGGCAGCGGGGGCGCCCGTTGCATGAACTGTCACATGCCCCGGATCAACGAGGGGTTGCAGGCCATGGTCAGGACTCACCGCATCTTCAATCCGACCGAGAAAAGCATGATCGAGGCGAATCAGCCCAACGCCTGCAATCTATGCCACCTGGACAAGCCGATCGATTGGACGATTGCCAAGTTGCAGGAATGGTATGGCGATGATCATGAGTATGACGAAGGCGCGCTGGTTGCGAATTATCCCAATCGTCGGGGCGGGGTTGGCGAGGGTTGGCTCAAGAGCGAGCACGGGGCGACGCGCTTGACGGCCGCAGCGGCCTTTGCCCGGCAACGGGACCGTGCCGCGTTGCCAATGCTGATCGAGTCGCTCGCGGTAGAGCCGAAGCTGATCAATCGACAGTTCGCCCAGAAGGACCTGGAGGCATGGCTGGGGGTGCGATTGAAGGAGCGCGGTTATCAATTCTATATGAACCCGACAGAACGCCGGGCGGTCGTCGACCACATCAAGGACGAACTGTTGTCCAAGGCAGGTCTGCCGAAGTGAGGCGCAATGAGTGAGCCGGAAGACAATTCTACATCGTCGGACAGCAAGGCGACGCGGGAGTTGCTGCTGATTCTGGGGGTGTTTGCCGGCGTTCTCGCCCTGATCTACGGGGTCTTCGCCGCGTTGGATGGGCGGGAGGGAGCAGCTGCGGGAGCGGGGGCGGGTTTGCCCAGGCCTGCTCCGCCGCCGGTGAAGGCCAGGTCTGGACAGGCTCCAGGGAGTGGGTCGTTGGCGGCGCCAGCTGCGACAAATCAGATTTCCAAGATCCACGAGAATGTCTTCGATTCGGGACGCCGGGCTTTGTATTGGTGGCATGAGTTCCCCCAGGGGGTGCGCGAAGCGAGCATCGACAGCGGCGGCGCGAGCAACATCCGTCCGGTCGACTACGCGGGTTCGGAATCGTGCGCCGAATGTCATTCTTCCAAGCATGAGGATTGGATGGGGCATTCCCACCGATTGATGAATGCGCTGGCCACGCCGCAGAATGTCCAGGGAGATTTCTCCGGGAGCGCGGAGATCCGCTACCTGGGCGGGGTTGGACGATTTCGTCGGGAAGGCGATCGTTTCCTTATGAGTTTGGAGCGCGACGGGACCACGCGGACCTACGAGATCGACCGCACGATCGGTTCGCGATTCACGCAGTATTATGTAGGCCGGTTGATCGAGGGGCCCGAACCTCCGGAATCCGCCAAACGGCGGGAGGAGCATGTCTTGCCCTTCGGGTATTGGATGGACAAGCGGGAGTGGGCTCCAACGGTTCACGTATTCCGCGAGTCGCGGAAGGACGACGACCAGTTTGATCCCTATGCGGGCGAGGATATCGTGTCCTATGACGAGGGCTGTGCGGACTGTCACACCACGCTGGCTGCGGGGGATTGGTTGATGCGGTCGGCGGGATTGCGGCGTATTTCGAAATATAGTCCGAGGTCGATCCTGTTCGACGTTCCCGGTTATCTGGAATCCACGAAACCGGAGTTTTTGAAAGTCGATTTTGCGGATGACCTGCCGTTGGACGCGGTGTTGGACCAGGTGGACCACAGTTTCAACAATCTGGACGTTCGCCAGCACGCGGTTTCGTTGGGGGTGACCTGCGAGTCCTGCCATCATGGTTGCCGGCAACATGTGGAGAACAGCGTCAAGGATAGCAGCAGCGTGTTGCCGCTCTTCTTTCCAGCCGGGGAACACTTCTTATCGCAAGGCCGGGAGCGTGGCGAGGAAGCCCTTGGAAGAACGGATGTGAATCTGAATTTTGCCTGCGCCAAGTGCCATTCCGGTAAGCGGCCGAACTACGCGAGCGGGCATGACACCTGGAATTCAACGGAATACAGCGATGCGATTGGCGGGGCGTGCTATGACAAGAGGCCAGGTTCAGGGGAGAACCATGCCGGCGTGCGTCATCTCACCTGTGTTGATTGCCATGACCCGCACAAGGGGATTGGGCGTCAGTGGCCGCTAACGCCGGGGCAGGATGATCAGTCCTGCACGAAGTGTCACGAGCAGTTCCAACGGCCCGCCGCCGTCGCGGCGCACACGCATCATGCTCCGGGCAGCGTTGGCAGTCGCTGCATGAACTGCCACATGCCGAAGATCAATGAAGGGTTGCAAGGCATGGTGAGGACGCATCGGATTTTCAGCCCGACCGAGAGATCGATGATCGAGGCAAACCAGCCCAATGCCTGCAATCTCTGCCACCTCGACAAGCCGATCGACTGGACAGTGACCCACCTGCGGGAGTGGTATGGCGAGAAGCATGTCTTCGACGAATCCAAGCTGACGGCCAATTATCCGGACCGGCATGGCAAGGTCGGTCTTGGTTGGTTGGAGAGTCCGCATGCGCCGACGCGATTGTCAGCGGGTTGGGCGTTCACCCAAGCCAAGGCGGATTGGGCGTTGGACGAGTTGTTGGACGGCTTGAACGACGACCACCTGATCAACCGCCAGTTTCTACAAATCGGTTTGGATGAGATGCTCGGGGTCCGGCTGAAAGACAAAGGCTATCAGTATTACATGCAGGAGCCGGAGCGGCGTGCGGCGATTGGCCGGGTGAAGGCGGAGTTCTGATCGTTCAGCGTTGGGATCCGCGGCGCATTTGGAAATGGTTCAACAACCGGGGGGGAAGGGCGGTCAGGTTGGGGTTGGTTCGCCGTAGGCCAGCAGAAACACACCTTCCTCGCCTGATGGCGCCAACCATTCCGCGGCGACCCGCAATCCGTGAGGTTTCATGATGTTTGCCAATACAGAAGACGTGTAGCGGCAAGAAAAGAAGAGGCGGAGGCGTTCGCCGGCCTGCAATGAAATGGATTCGGCTCCCAATTGGATGACGGCATCGGCGGGAACAACGCAGGTTGCCTCGATTCGTTTCAGCGCCGGGGCGTCGTCGCAGGCTGCGATCGCAAATGCGATGTCGTTGGGGTCGATCTCGATGCCCAGATCGTTGGGGAGGGTGGCGAGCCACTTTCGGGTGGCGGCGTTGTCGTATTGGGGGAGGACCTTTCGAACGCCGGTTTCATAGTCGTCGCCGGGCGCGAGGTTGGCGCTGCAGAGAAGCAGGTCGTCTTTGCGCAGCAAACCGGCAAGCCTGCCCAGGATCTCGTCCGGTTCGAAGTTGGGCAGCATGCCGAAGAAGAGAATGATTCTGCGAGCCTCGGGAGGGGTGTGAGCATCAAGAATCCGAGGCAGATCGTCGGCGGTCAGAAGATCGCATGCCAGCGGGTGACAGTCGGCGGGATCGATGACCTCCGAGGTCGCGTCCCGGGCGGTCAGGGTCAATCCCACGCTGACATCGACGGGGGAATAGGACAGGCGGCGAGGCGAGGTTTGGACACTGGCGGCGCGCGGTTGTGTCCCGTCTTCGGGGGCAGTCGCAGCGCCTTGGGAATCGGATGCGCGTGCGGCCTGGCCTTGACGCCGGCTTTCCACGACGCCGCTGCGGCTGGTCTCCGACACAGACGCGCTCCAGTCACGTTGTTCTGTCCCTGTTTCGATCGCGCTCAGTCGGCGCAGCAATTGCAGATCCTTCTGCCCGCCGCCGCAACCGAGACTGATCACGTGGAGCGCCGGGGCGTCAACGAGTTGGTCTGCAACCTCGCCAAACGCGTCGGCATAGATTTGTTCGACGCGCGGGTCGGTCCGCGCGGGGCTGTGCGCCTCGTGCAGGGCGAGCCAGCGTTGAACCTGCTTATGGCTCTCGTAGTGGAACTTGTGGTTGACTCGCAGGGTCCGCAGGCACCCCGCCAATTCGGACTGCAGCCGGTTGGGGAACTGGCTGCGGTGTATTTCGACGTTGACCGTCGAATCCATCCTGCGCGCGTTGGAGCGACGGCGAAGAGCCGGTCAGTCCTTCGCGTGATACTTGGCGTGATGCTCCCGGAGCAGGTCAGCGCCGAAGTCGTTCTTGAAGTCGCGGTAGACCGCGTGGACGTGGTTGGCGTTGTTCTGCACGTTGTCGTACTCGAGCAGGAAGGTGGGACCCTGGATGCGATAGTAGTGGCCCTCACCGCGCTTGAAGCTGCCTGCCCAGGCGAACAGGACCTTGTCCCAACCGGCGGCCTCGATTCGCTTCAGATCCTCCTTGGCAATATCGGGGCGATGGCGATTGACGTAGACGCGGACCAACTGGGTGAGTTTCTTTTTCTGCGCGTCATTGAGTTCGGCGAAAGCGATGCCGGTGGCTTCGAGCGGTTTCACCATCGTCTCAGCCTTGGTGAGAATGTCTCTCGGGGCCTTTTCGGCGATGACGGCCTTCTTCTTCTGCTGCGGGTTCAGGGACTTCACGAGCCCACGGCCGAGGTTCTCCTCAACCGCGAGGGTGACGAGCCCTTTTCTGCGGCCTTCCATGACCCGCCCCGGGTTGTTGCCGTAGAAGGAGGGGGTCGCCGAAACGTGTTTCCCATTGATGACGGTAAAATTGAGCGACAGGTGATGACCTTCAACGCGCCAGCCCCAGGTCTTGCCTTTCTCCGGTTTTCCAAAAATGGAGAAGAAGTATTTCCCGGAGTCGCGGCGAACGGGGTTGTTCTCCAGTTCGGCGAGGATCGACTCCAAGCTCATGATGGTGACAGACGTTGCATAGCCATCATAACTCATTCCCGCGCTGAGCAGGCGATGCGCCATGGCCTGCTGGCCGTCCGTCATGGCGTCGAGGGCCAAGCCCTTGCGTTCGCGGGGGATGAAATGCCAATTGAGCCTCTCTTCGTCCTTCCAGTCGAAGGTGGCGGTTGCGCGTCGCTCGTCGTCGAGCGAGGCGAGAAAGTGCTGGGCGGCGCCGGCCAGACGATCCGCAGCCGAAGGCGCGGCAACGGCGGAACTCAGGCCGCCAAGGAGGAGGGCGCCGGCGAGGAAGGCAATCGATTTAGAGGCGAGGGTGTTCGTGGAATTCATGGCGGGCAAAATGGCGAATCGGGGAGCAAGGCACAATGCAAAAATGGGGCACGCGGGAAAGGGGGACGTAAATGAAAGTGGGTGGCGTTGTGCAGACAATGCCTTTCTGGAGCGCGGAATTCATTCCGCTTCAACGTTGAGTTGTCCTTGGACTTGGTCCGTTTGCGGGGCTCGGAATCTCGGAGGTTGAAGCGGAATGAATTCCGCGCTCCGTCGGCGACCTGCGTCCACAGCCAGATGTTGGAATGCGGCCCCTATTTCTGGTCGCGTGCGGGCAGGGGAAACGAACGTTCGCCTTCAGCGGGCCTGACCTGCGGAGGCAGGCGTCTTTGATTCCTTCTGCACGGTTCCGTGAATGGCGCGGAGCAGCGACTGCTCGCCCGTTGCGTCCTGGCTGAGTTCCCAAACCATGACGCCGCCGTAGCCGTGCTCGAGGGTCAGTTGAGTTTTGAGGCGCACGGTGGCGAGATTGTTGAAGAAGAAGCCGTCGATAGTGTTGTTCTCCGCTGCGACCGTCTCACGGCGGATGAGATCCCGGTAGGCGGCCGCCTCGCCAGCCGCGTTTCGGCCATAGAACGGGATGCCGAGAATGAGCTTGTCGCGCGGGGCCCCCTGATCGCGCCAGTTCCGCATGTCGGCGCCCGCGGCATCTGTTGTTGAGTGGGGGCCCCGGTGGTCGTAGGACATGACATGGATCCGGTCGACCAGCGCAAAACTGTCCGGACGCAGCATGCGTCCCCGGGCGTGGACTGAGACGGTCAGACTGTAGCTCTTCTCCCGGAACTTCTTGGCAACGGCGGCGATGAGCAGGTTGTAGTTTCGAACTTCCTCGGTGGAGGTCGGGTGTTCCCAATCGAGATCGGCGCCGGCCAGTTTGTATTTCTTGCAGAACGCAGTGAGTTCCAGTGCAAAGCGGTCCCGGGCGACGTTGCTCCGCGCCGTTTCCCTGAACCCTTGCGAACGCTGCCAACCACCGACCGAGATGTAGGCCTGCACGTCGTTGCGGCGGGCCTGCTTGACAAAATCCTTCAGGGAAGACTTGTCCAGTTTGCCGAGCTCCAGTTCGCCGTTCCAACGCGGCGAGATGGAGAAGTAGATCGCGTCGGTGAGCAGTTCGAAGGGGATGGAGTCGATCGCCTTGGCGTGGTAGTCGGGCAGGAAACCGACGATGGCGGGGCCTGGCTTGCGCTCCGGCTTCTTGCGGAAGGCGGCGGAGGCGTCGAAAGGCTCCCAGGCAAGTCCGGCCGTCAGGAGAAAGGCAAACAGGAACGGCGCGAAGGCTGGGGCTTGAAATCGAGGCGCGACTTTCATCTCCGGCAACGCGGGCTGTCAAACATCGCACACCATCGCGGCGTGGCGGAGGGCCTTGACCTTGTCTTTCCAGGTCGGGATGAACTCCTGGGCGACGTAGCCCTGGTAGCCGGTCTTGACGATCTCGCGCATGATGCGGGGATAGTAGATTTCCTGAGAGCCATCGAGTTCGGCGCGGCCGGGGCAGCCGGCGGTGTGGTAGTGGCCGATGAGGTCCTTGTATTGTCGAATACGAGCGATGACGTCGCCGTTCATGATCTGCACATGGTAGATGTCGAAGAGCAGTTTCATGTTGGGCGAGTCGACGCGTTTGATGAGGTCGACGCAGAAATCGACGTCGTCGCCGAAGTAGCCGGGGTGGCCCTTCATGGGGTGGGTGTCGTCGCGTGAATTCAGGTGTTCGAGCACGAGATTGACGCCATTTTTCTCGGCGTAGGGCATGACCTCCTTCCAGACCTCGACGCAGTTTCTGGCGCCCTGTTCGTGGCTGACCTTGGGATCGCTCATGCCGGTGAAGGTGATGACGCTGGGGCAGCCGACCTCCTTGGCGACGTCGATGCCGTCCTTGAGTTTGTCGACGCAGTACTGCCGGTTCTCAGGGCTGAAGGGGCCCTTGGCGAAACCGTGGCTGCCGACAAGTGAAATGTTGAGGCCGAGTTTGCGCACGGCGGGGTAGTCCTTGCGGCTGATGCCTTCCATGGCGACCAGTCCGATGTCCTTGCAGTGGCGCGCCAATTCCGAAGCCGGCATGGGTTTGAAGCACCAGCCCATGATGGATTGCCGGATGCGGCCGTTCGTTATCTTGTAATTATCCGGGATTTCGGCGGCACTCGGAAGGTCCCGGGCATTCAAGCCGAAGCGGGAACCTGTGAAGAGGGCGGCTCCGGTCAGCGCGGTTACGGTGCGAGTCAGCATCCCGCGGCGCGAGATGGGTGAAGGGGGAGGGGAATCGTGTTTCATGGCGGTTGGTCGAAAGTCTGGCTGGACGGAGGGCTGCAGGTCAAGTTCGTGATGGGAATGCCGGCGACGGTGGGCGTGAAGCAAGCCCGGGGGGGCTGGGCCTGTGCCGGACGGGTTTCCGCGAGGCGCCGTCATCCTGTCCGGTGAGCGCAGACCGCGAGGATTGTGCGTGGAATTGGCCGGGATGCGGCCTATTGCGCGACGGCGGTGTTGAGGCGCTGGGCAAGTTCGCCGGCGAGCCGGGGCCTGCCTTGGTTGCGCAGTTCAAGGGCGTATGCCTGGAGCAGGGACTCGGCGGTCGCTGAATCGGACTTGATGGCCTGATCGAAGGACTCCCAGGCTCCTTCACTGTTTCCAAACTCATAGCGGCGCATGCCTTGGCGAATGAAATCGTCGGCGTCGCGCGGGGCCACCTCGGCGAGCAGTCGTTGGCGCTGGGCCCACTGGTCCAGCCATTCGAGACGGCGGCGGCCGTTGGAGAAGTAGTTTCTTGGAAGCGTCGAAAAATGTTGCTTGAAGGCCTCGGCCTTCTGGCTGTGAGAGAGCGGGGCGGCGAGCGGAAGCAGGGAGTTCAGGCGGGGCGACGAGGCCAGTTTGGCGGCAATGCGCTGATGTCCCCCGATGCTGGGGTGCACGTGGTCGAGATAGAGGTCGAAGCCGGGGATGGCGTCGGCGGCCGCCCGATCCAATGCCGCCTGAGCATCGACCATGGGGACTCCGGCGTCTTGGGCGACGGTTTCAACCATGGCGGCAAAGTCGTCCAGCATCCGCAGCGGACAGATGTCCTCGTTCTTGGCCTGCAGGTAGTATTGCCTGGCGAGTTCCCGCTGCCCGATGCGATCGAGGCAACGGGCCATGCGGTAGAGCAACTGTGCGTGTCGGGCGTCGATCGCCTCGGCTTCTCGGTAGGCTGCCAATGCCTGTTCGGGGTCTTGTATATCCAGGGATCCGCCGAGGTCGAAGGCCTCCCGCCAGCGTCGCTCCTCATCCAGGGACAGGCCGGGTTTGTGTTCGGATTTGAAGGGCGGGCAATCGCGCAGATTGGAACCGAGGCGGACAAGCAGGATTGGAATCTCGTTGGCTTGGCAGGTCGCGACCATCTCCTTGAGCATGGTCTGAAACTCCTCGCCGACGCGGGTTCGCCAAGCTTCGTCGCGTTTGAACGAGGCGAAGCCGATGCGGTCGTCGAGACGCGTGACGACATCGCCCACATGATCGGAGCCTGAAACGTCTTCGGGAGAGGGCGCGAGGTCCGGGGCCTTGTCCTTGCCCAGCCAGCGACGCGCCAAGGCCACGGTGCGCAGGCTGAGCGCGGTGTGGTCGACCCATTCCTGCGCCGTTGAGCGGGACTTGAGGGAATAGTAGGTGCGGTCTTCGAGAAACTCATTGTGGCCGGTGGCGAGGATGATGAGGTCCGGTTCGTATTGGGTTGTTTCGCGGGCGACGTGCAGCAGGCGGTGGCTGGCGTAGGAGATGCCGCCGCAATTGACCACCTTGGCGCGCTTGTCGGTAAGCCGGGCGTTGAGCTCCAATTCGAGCCACTTCGGGAAGGCGGTATCGGAGAGGAATGGCTTGCCGTAGACCGTGGATCCGCCGAGGCAGAAGATGCGGAACTCGTCACTGGGTTTGACGGCGGCGAACTGCTGCTCGGGGAAATACTGGCCGCGGAAGCGGGAAGTCCGGTAGATGTCGCCATCGCGTTCGAACAGGGGATTGCGTTCATTGAACCCGGCGAAGGGATCCTTCGGTTCGTCGTTTTCTCCAACCTGAAAGGCACGCAGTCCGATCTCCAGGGCAACAAACGGAGCCAGGCCAAGCGCGACGAAGAGAAGGCGGAACAACCACAGGCGCCGCTGCTTCGCGCCGCTGCTTTCACACTTTGAATTTGATTCGCTCACGAATAGGTTAGGCCTCTGCGCAGGATGATTGTCGTCGGCGCATTGAGAGCGCGAAATCTAGCATGCCCCAGGATTCCAGTCCAACGATCACGGCCCGTTCCGGAACGAAGGGGAAGCTTTGGCTGGCGTTGTTGCTGGTCAGCCTCGGCGTCAATGTCTGGTTGGCCAAGGTCTGGGTGGAAAGTCGGGCGGAGGGGCCGGCGGAGCTGTTTTGGGCCTTGTGTCAGACCGAGGCATTGGAGGCCGAACGGAAGCGCGCCTTTCTGGCGCTGTTGGAAACGGGGCACAGCGAATGGCGGAGCGCTCGACTGCAGCGTTTGGACCTGCGCGGCATCGATTTCACGGGGAAGGCAATGGATGGCGCGGACCTGACAGGCTGCAATTTCTCGGGCACGCAGTTGGCCGGCGCGAGCCTGGTGAACGTGGAGTTGGCGGTCGCCGAGTTGGTGGGGGCCGATTTATCCCGGGCGCGGTTGGACGGCATTCATCTGTTCCGTTCGGGGTTGGACCAGGCGACGTTGACGGACGTGAGTCTACGCAGCGCCCATCTGCAGGAAATGTCGGCGCGAGGGGCGGACTTCCGGGGGGCGGATCTCACCGATGCGGACCTGCTGATGGCGAAGCTGACCGGATCCAATCTTTCGAAGGCCGACTTCAGCGGGGCGGATCTGGAGGCGGCCGACCTGCGTGGGACGGAATTGACCGGGGCCCGGTTCGAAGCTGCGAAGCTGAAGGATACGGATTTCAGCGACAGCAATTGGTGGCGCGCGCGCGGGTTCACGACCCAGTCGATGGAACGGCTGAAAAAGGAATTTACGCCCGGTGAAGCTGCCGATTCGAGGCTGCGCGCCGACTTTGAGCGGTGGCGGAGCGAGACGCAACGTTGAGTGGAGCTAGGCTGAATTCGGTTCCGCCGGGGCGATCTTCCAGCCGAGATAACCGTAAAGGATCGCAATGGCGGGGGTGAGGAGATTGAGAAAGGCGAACGGAAGATAGGTCAGGGGGCTGACCAGCAAGGTTGCCGTCATGAAGGCCCCGCAGGTGTTCCAGGGCACGAGGGACGACGTCAGGGTTCCGGCGTCTTCCAGTGTGCGGGACAGGTTCTTGGGGTGAAGCTTCCGTTGCGCGTAAGCCTCCCGAAACATGCGGCCGGGGACGACGATCGAAAGATACTGGTCCGGCGCGATGAGGTTCATTCCGAAGCACGTGGCGATGGTCGATGCGATCAGTGAGCCGGTTGATTTCGCGAGGCGGAGGATGCTGCCGGCGATGATTGTCAGCATACGCGTCCGCTCCATGACGCCGCCGAAACTCAGGGCGCAGAGGATCAAGGCGACCGTGGACATCATGTTCAACAGGCCTCCGTTGGAGAGGAGGTCATCCACCTCGGCGAGCCCGGTGTCGGCGGCGTACCCGGAATGCGCGGCGGCGAGGATCTGTCCCCAATCCGCGCCTTGGAACACGACGGCGAAAATGGCGCCCAGCGCGGCGCCGCCCAACAAGGCCGGAAGCGCCGGAATGCGATAGACGACCATGGCGATAACCAACGCGGGCGGAAGCAAAAGCAGGGGGGTCAGGTTGAACGATTCGGAAATCGCGGCCACGTAACTTTCGACCGTGGAGATGTCGCCGTTGCCGGAGATGGTGAAGGCGCCGAGGATGGCGTACAGGATCAAGGAGATGATCAGCGCGGGGACGGTCGTGTAGACCATGTGACGGATATGCTCGAACAGCTCGGCTCCGGCGACGGCAGGCGCCAGATTGGTCGTGTCGGAGAGCGGCGACATCTTGTCGCCGAAATAGGCGCCGGAGACGACGGCTCCGGCCGACATGCCGAGGGGGACGCCGAGCGCCTTTCCGACCGCGATCAAGGCTACGCCCACGGTGCCCGCGGTCGTCCAGGAGCTGCCCGTGGAGATGGACACGATGGCGCAGACGAGGCAGGCGGCGGGAAGAAAGATGGATGGGGAGAGCGCCTTGAGGCCGCAGAGGATCAGCATCGGAACGATTCCCGCCGCGATCCACGTGCCGATCAGGACGCCGATGGTCATCAGAACCAGTATTGCGGGCAGGCCAATGGAGATGCCGTGAACAATGCCATCCTCGATCGACTTCCAACGGTGTCCGAGTCGCAGGCCGATGGCCGCGGCGACCGCAGCGGCGATGATCAGGGAGAGGTGGGGATTGCCGCCCCGGTCGGCGATCTGTAACGGGCCGAGCTGCCAGCCGCCGTTTGGAGGCTCCCCGCCGAGCGAGAAGGCGAACAGGGTGTTGATGAGGACGAGAATCAGGACGCCGACCGGGAGCAGCGCTTGCTTCAGGCTGGGGTCGCGAGGCGGGGCGACGTTGGCAGGTTGTTCGTCGGAGGCAATCATTGGTGAGTGGCGAGGGGGTTATCCCGCTTCAACGCAGGTGGGAGGCGAAGCGAAAGCAGTTCCGAGGCCGCGGACCGCGGGTCTGTGACCCGCAGCGACCTCCGGTTGTCCGGGGCGTCCGACCATTCCAAGACGCCAAATCCTGCCAGCTTGCTGCGGCTCACAGAGCCGCGGTCCGGCGAAGGCTGCGAGGCGCTTCTGTCTCATGGTTCCGTCAGCCGATTATGCCGGCGCAGAATGGCGCGCACGCGATCCAGCGGGAGCGCGTAGACCGTGTTGCCATTGATGCCGGTCATGGTATCGGCCGCGACGAGGGCATTGATGATCGCCTCCTCAGTCGCCTGGACGGTGGCGCGAAAGAAGGGGTCGATCTCATCGTTGGGCATCGTTTCGAACTGGATCAAGCCGCGCTTATTCTTTGTTGTGGCGTTGGCTGTCGAGAAGGCGAGAAAGATGTCGCCGGAGGAATTGCTGCCGAAACCGCCGGTGCGTCCGATGCCGAGGGGGACGCGTTTGGCAATGCGCTTCAACTGGTGCGGGGCGAAGGGCGCGTCGGTGGCGACGATGGCGATGATGGAGCCGCCATCGACCTTGGGGTCAAGCCCGTGCATGACGGGTTGCAGATCGGAGATCTCCCGGCCGACGGGGACGCCTGCGATCCGCAGGTCCTCACGGGATCCGTAGTTGGCTTGAACCAGGACGCCGAGGGTGTGTCCGGAGGAGAGTCGGCGGGAGGCGGTTCCGATGCCGCTCTTGAAGCGGTGACACACCATGCCGGTTCCGCCTCCGACATTGCCTTCGGCGACCGGGCCGCCCGCGGCGCTGTCCAAGGCTGCGAAGACGTGATGCCGTTTCACGTGAAAGCCGTGGATATCGTTCAGGCGGCCGTCCCAAGTCTCCGCGACCACGGGCAATGAGGCCCAACTCCAGCCATCCCCTTCGGCGTGATATCCGGCCTTGGCGCGCCAGGCGATGACCGCCTCGCTGACCGCGCCGACGCTGTGGGTATTGGAGATGAGGATGGGTTCCTCCAGGTAACCGGACTCCGAGATCCAGGTCGTGCCGGTCATTTCGCCGTTTCCGTTAAGGCTGTGCCAGGCCGCGAAGATGGGGCGGAATGTTTTGCCGGTGGGGAGGATGGCCGTCACGCCCGTGCGGACGGGGCCCTTGCCGATTTTCAGATCGCCTTCGCCGGCAATCAAGGTCGTGTGGCCAACTTCGACGCCGGGGACATCGGTGATGGCGTTGTGTTTTCCTGTGACGCCATCGAAGGGAATGCCGATGTCGCGGGCTCGAGGAATCTCGGCCGTGTCGGACGAGTTGACAAAAAAGGCCAGCGCCGCAGTCGCGACGCTGGCTTGAAGGAATCGGGGATGGAAAGACATCGGCGTTTCGATCAACGCGCCTTCACATCGTAGCAGGAAATGTATTCCTGATCGCGCAGGTAGAGTTTGCCGTTGGCGACGACGGGGTGGGTCCAGATCTTGCCGCGCTTGCGATCGATCTTGGTTTGCGGGTCGATCTTGAAGCGGCCGTGTTCTTCCCAGCCCTTGGGCGAGGCCTTGACCAAGGCGAGGGTCCCGTCGCGTTCGTCGAGGCAGTAGAGCATGCCTTCCGCGCTGAAGACAGCGCCCTTGCCGAGGGCCTTGCGCTCGGACCAGACGCGTTCGCCGGTCGCGAAATCCTGGCAGACCCAACCGGCGCCGTCAGAATAGCCGTAGAGGTGATCGCCCACGAGAATGACGCCGCCGTGGTGGTTCTTCATGACCTTGTTCGTCCAGACATCCTCCACCTTGCCGCCGGGGGACAGCTGGACCTGCTTGCAGCCGACCCCGTAGCCGGTCGTGATGTAGATCTTGCCGTCGCGATGAATCGGAGTGGGAATGACCGCGGTGCGGCCGGGCCATTCGCTTTGCCAGAGGACCTTCCCGGACTTTGCGTCCAGGCCGACCAGCGAGTTCATGGTCAACTGGACATACTGCCGTTTGCCGTCATGGTCGATCGGGATCATCGAGACATACTGCGCGCCGTCGGTGAAGCCCTTGCTTTGCCAAACGATGGAGCCGGTCTTCTTGTTGAAGGCGACGACCGCTCCTTGGGAGCCGCCTGGGGTGCAGATGACCTTGTCGCCATCGACCAGAACGGATTCGCTGTAGCCCCATTTGGGAATCTCGCCGCCGAGTTTCTTCATGTCGGCGCGCCAGACTTCACTGCCGTTTGCCGCCTTGGCGCAAATGAGATCGCCGTTCGCGCTCATGGCGTAGACCATGCCGTTGTCGACTGTGGGGGAACTGCGCGGGCCGTCGCCCCAGGCGTTGACGTAGTTGTCGCCGACCTTGGTCGCCCAGAGTTCCTTGCCGGTGTCGGCGTTGAGGGCGATGAGCAATTCGGAGCCGTCGCGGGAACCGATGGTGAAGAGCTTGCCGTCGGCGACGGCGAAACCGGCGAAGCCGATTCCGGCGTTTTCATTCACCCAGAGACGCTTGGGGCCGCCTGCGGGCCATTGTTTTAGGAGTCCGGTCTCCTTGGAAACGCAGGTATGATCGGGGCCCCGCCAGCCGGGCCAGTCATCGGCCGTGGCGGGTTGGAAGGCAAGAGCGAGAGCCGCAGCGGCGGTGAGAACAGGGAGAGTGCGTTTTGTCATGTCTGCGATAAGGTCAGTTGACGTGGTTTTGAATGTATCCGACTCCGCGGATGAAAGGGGAATTCAAGGTGTTTTGTCATTCGAAAAAACTTCATACGAGGGGGCGGCGTGTGGTTTAGTGGCGTCAATCGAGCCAGACAGACCATGAAAAAACACCTTTCCCTCCTGTTCTCAGCCTTCTGCATTTTTCTTTTGGTCGGATGCGGGGGCGGCTCTTCGGACGAGGAGGCCGCCTCTGAGGCGGGGGGCTCCGCCGAAAGCTTGAGTGGTGAATCCGCGGGCAAGGGTGAGACAGAAGGCGTCGCTACGGGCGGGAGTCGGGGTGTCATTGGCGTCTCGCTGCTGACATTGGACAATCCTTTTTTCAAGGTGATCGGGGACCATATTGCCTCTGAGGCGAAGAAGCATGGGTACGAGACCTTGGTGGTGAGTGCGGAAAAGGATTTGGCGAAACAGAGCAATCAGGTGAAGGATTTCATCGTCAAGCAGTGCGCGGCGGTGGTGTTGAGTCCGGTGCAACGGAAGTCAATCGTGCCGGTGATTCAGGAATTGAACGAGGCGGGCATCCCGGTGTTTACCGTGGACATTCCCTGCAATGAGCCGGGCGTGAAGATTGTCTGCCAGATTGCCACAGACAATTACAGCGGCGGCAAGGAGGCGGGACGCGCCATGATCGAAGCCTTGGGCGAAGCCGGCGGCAAGGTGGCCGTGCTGCATTTCAAGCAGGCGGAATCCTGCCAATTGCGGGTCAAGGGTTTCAGCGAGGTGATCGCCGAGCACAACAAGACGGCCGAGGGGAGAATCGAGGTTGTGACCACCTTGGAGAGCGGCGGCGCGAAGGACGAGGGCTTCAAGGCGACGCAGGACGCGTTGCAGGCGCATCCGGACATTCGGGGCATTTTTGCCATCAACGATCCGGCGGCCCTGGGGGCGCGGGCGGCGCTGGAGAACATCAGCGAGGCCAAGGCGGCCTCGGTCAAGATCATCGGCTTCGACGGTCAACCCGAGGGCAAGCAGGCGATCAAGGAAGGCAAGATCTACGCGGACCCGATCCAGTTTCCGGACAAGATGGGGGTTGAGATCGTGAAGGCCTTCATCTCGCACCTGAAGGGCGATGACGTTCCGCCGGAGATTCTGATTCCCACAGCCCTTTATCGTCAGGCCGACGGGGAGAAGGACCCCGATTTGAAGTAGGCTTCAGTTCGATCCATCGAAGACAAGAAACGCAAGACAACCCGATTCCATGAAGAAGATCATCTCGACATCCATTTTACTGAGCGTCGCCGTGTTCGTCACGGGCTGCGCCACCACCGGGGACAAGGAATGCTGTTTGAGCGGCGAGGCCTGCTGTGAGGCTTGCGGGGAGGACAAGGATGGGTTCCGGCCCCTGTTCAATGGCAGGGATTTGTCCGGGTGGTGGGGGCTCAAGACCGAGGATCCCGCCAAATGGATGGCCTTGCCGATTGAGCAGTTGGTGGACAAGAAGGCGGCCAGCCTGGACGACATCCAGCAACACTGGTCGATCGAGGGCGATGAGTTGGTCAACGACGGCCACGGGCTTTACCTCACCACCGACAAGAATTACGGCGATTTTGAGTTGCTGGTCGACTACAAGACGGTGGCCAAGGCCGACAGCGGCATCTATCTGCGCGGCATCCCCCAAGTGCAGATTTGGGACTACACCGAGGAGGGCGGCAAGTGGAAGATCGGGGCGGACAAGGGGTCCGGCGGGCTTTGGAACAACAGCAAGGGCGCGAAGGGCAAGGACCCGTTGGTCCTGGCGGACAAGCCCTTTGGCGAGTGGAATTCCTTCCGCATCATCATGGCCGGAGACATCGTGACGGTCTGGTTGAACGGCAAGTTGGTCGTCGATCATGCGCGCATGGAGAACTACTTCGATCGCAAGGGAGGCGTGCCTGCGGAAGGTCCGATTCAGTTGCAGACCCATGGCGGCGAGATTCGCTGGCGCAATATCAAGATCCGCGAGATTGGTCCGGAGGAATCGAAACAGATCCAGGCGAAGGCCAAGTGATCCCGTTCGTGGCGGCTGACTCAAAGAGGCTCAATTCGATCGGAGTAGACGAGAATGAGCCTCCTCACGTCGGCTGCTACGGGGCAGGACGGGTGGCTCCTCGAGATGCAGGGCATCCGGAAATCCTTTCCGGGGGTCCAGGCGTTGCGCGGCGTGGACTTGAACCTGGGGCGCGGCGAGGTTCTGGCCCTGCTCGGCGAGAATGGAGCGGGCAAAAGCACGTTGATCAAGGTGTTGGCGGGGGCGCATCAGGCCGACGAGGGCGTGATCGTCGTGGCTGGCCGGGAACAGGAATTTCATTCCCCCCACGACGCGAGAGACGCAGGAATAGGCGTCATATACCAGGAATTCAATCTCGTGCCGGCACTTTCGGCGGCGGACAACATCTTCCTTGGTCAGGAAAGATCGTTGGGTGGTTTTGTCGCGGAGAAGGCGCAGAACGAGGCTGCGGCAAGGTTGTTTGAGCGTTTGCAGGTGGCGGTGGATCCGGCGGATCCGTGTCGGGACCTGACGGTCGCGCAGCAGCAGATCGTCGAGATTGCCAAGGCGCTCGCCTCCGATGCGCGGATCATCGTGATGGACGAACCGAGCGCCACGCTGACGCCGCAGGAGGTGCAGCGTCTGTTCGGCGTGGTTCGTGAGTTGAAAGCCCAGGGCATCGGAGTGATCTACATCAGTCACCGGTTGGAGGAGGTCTTTGAAATTGCGGACCGCGTCACGGTCCTGCGCGACGGCGCGGGCGTGGGAACAAAACGGATCAGCGAACTGACGCGCGAGAGCATGATCGAATTGATGGTGGGGCGGAAGTTGGAGAACGAGTTTCCCAAGGAGCGGCATGCCGCCGGAGCGGAGCGTCTGGCCGTCGTGGGATTGAAGCGCTCGCCGCGGGTGACGGACGTGTCGTTTTCCGTGAGGAGCGGGGAGATCGTGGGGCTTACCGGCTTGGTTGGAGCGGGGCGGACGGAGGCTGCGAGGTTGATTTTCGGGGCGGACGCGCGCGAGGCGGGGGCTGTCTACCTGGATGGGGAGGAGTTGGCGATTCGGTCGCCGCGCGACGCGATTGCCGCCGGGATCTGTCTGCTCACCGAGGATCGCAAGGCGCAGGGGTTGGTCCTCGGCCAGTCGGTTCAGGCGAACTTTTCCCTGCCGAATCTGGGAGCCTTCTCCAGCGGCGGTTTCTTGGATCGGAGGCTTGAGAGCGATCGGTTCGCGGATTACGTGGAGAGTCTGAAGATCCGCGTCGCGAGCCATGAGCAGGCGGCGGAGACCCTGTCCGGAGGCAATCAGCAGAAGGTGGTTCTTGCCAAATGGCTTGAGAAGAACGCCGAGGTGATCATTTTTGACGAGCCCACCCGGGGCATTGATGTGGGGGCCAAGTATGAGATCTACCTCCTGATGAATCGATTGGCCTCGGAAGGCAAGGCGATCCTGATGATCAGCTCGGAGTTGCCCGAGGTGTTGGGCATGTCGGACCGCATCCTGGTGATGCACGCTGGCCGGATTGCCGGTGAAATAGGCGATGTGGCGAGCGCCACCCAGGAGGAGATCATGCATTTGGCGGTGGGGGGCTGAGGCGCGGCCGGACTTGCGGGGGGCGCGCCGCGGGCAGCTTTGGGGGGCGGGAGTCTTTGTCCGGCAGATTCCGTCAAAGCCGTTGGTGACGATGCGGAACATGATCTTTCTGAGGAACCTCGGCGCGGAGGCGGCGTTGTGACAAATCCGTTTTGCCTGACCGGGAAGAATCGACGGCGCGCCCGGCGCGCGTTGGTTGGCTGTCTCTGGGGGCTGGGATGCGGGGCTTTGGCGGGGCCGCTTCTTCTGGCGCTGGCCTGGATTTGCTTTCCCTTTCCCGTGGAGCGCCTGGATCGTTGGGGGGAGAGTCCGGTTGTCCGCGACTCAAGCGGGGCTCCGATCCTGCAGCGGGTCAGCGACGAATCGGAGCATTGGCGCATGCCCGTGCGGTTGGAGGAAATGTCGCCCTGGTTGATCAAGGCGACGATTGCATTGGAGGATGAGCGGTTTCACGATCACCTGGGAGTGGATCTTCTGGCGGTGGGGCGGGCGTTGAGGGACAATGTGTTGCAGCGCCGTCGAGTCTCCGGCGCGAGCACGATCACCATGCAGGTTTGCCGAATGATGGACGATCGTGATCACACCTACGCGGCCAAGGCGGTGGAATCGTTTCGCGCCTTGCAGTTGGAGTCGATTCTCGGGAAGCGGGAGATTCTGGAAACCTACCTGAACATGGCGCCCTATGGCGGCAACATCCGCGGCGTTGAGGCGGCGGCGAGACGCTATTTCGGCAAGTCGGCGAAGGAACTCACCTTGGCGGAGGCCGCCTTGTTGGCGGGGACGCCGCAAGCCCCGGAGCGCTTGCGGCCCGACCGACATTTGAAGGCGGCGTTGGCGCGACGCGATACGGGGCTGCGACGCTTGCGAGAGACGGGGATGATCACGGATTCGGAGCGTCGCGAGGCTGAGGCGCAGTCGGTCGCGGCGCAACGGGAAACGGTTCCGAGAGTGGCCGGACATTTTGCCGCCATGGCCCTGCAAAGGCGTCCATGGGGCGGCGTTGCCACGTTGAATCCGGATGTGCAGTTCGAATTGGAATGGTTGGCCAGGCAGCATGCGTCGCGTTTGCCGCGGGATGCGCAAGTCGCGGCCGTGGTGATCGACATTGCGTCCGGCGGGATTTCAGCCCTGATCGGGTCGCGTAATTTTTGGGATCCGTGGGAAGGCCAGGTGAATGGCGCGCTGGCGTGGCGTTCCCCGGGAGCGGTCGTTGAACCGTTCATCTACGCGGCGGCGTTCGAGCTGGAGGCGCCGGCAATGTCTCAAGGCGCTGTTGGGATGGCCGACTGGGGCGGTCGGCGACAGGTCGGCGAAAGCTGCGATTTTTCGGAGGCCATGAGGCTGGCCCTGGAGTTTCCGGCGGTGCATCTGGCGCGGGCCGTTGGGACCCGGCGTTGCGGGCAGTTCATGGAGGGGCTGGGCGTTCGGTGGCGGTGCCGAGGTTTGGGGGCGCTTCCGGGCGATGGCAAGACTCGGTTGCTCGACCTAACAAACGCCTACGCCACAATCGGGCGGGGTGGGGAATGGCGGGCGATCCGATTCTACAAGGACGAGGCAATCGAGTCCCGGTTCGCGGTTTCGGCCCAGATGTGCGCCGCGCTGGACAAGGCGCTGAGTTCCGGCGCGCGGCGTTCCGGGATGTTGGCGCAACGTTCGGCGGACGACATTCCGTGGTTCATGTGGCGCTCAGGACTGAGTCCCGATCGTCGGGACGCGTGGGCTGTCGGGCATAATCGGCGCTTCGCGATCGGCGTCTGGGTCGGGAGGTTTTCGGGGCCTTCGGCCGACGACCGGCTGCCGGAGAAGGCGGCGGAGCCGTTGTTGGTGAGACTGTTCGATCTGCCGGGCATCCGGATGGATCGGGACGCGACGCAATCGGCCGGCGAGTTGAGCGGCGTCCAGTTGTTGTCGGCGAGGGCGACGGACTGAGAAGGGAATGGAAATGGCTGCCGTGGTTCGGGCAGAACACCTGTTTTCATCGGTTCGGGTCCGTTCATTGAATTGATCCCGCGTTGACGCTGTCTCATGGAGCGCGTATGAACGCGCCGCACATGAAGTTTACACACCTTCGCGCGGGTTGGCCCCGCGTCGCCGCCATTGCCCTCATGGGTTTGATCATTCATTTTGACGCCGGTTTCGAGAATGCATCCTCGGTTGGCGGATTGTCTGCGGCGGAGGCGCCGCGCACCCGTCAGCCGCTGCCCGGTTCCGCGGAAGTTGCAAAGTTGCCCAAGGATGGGGGCAAAGAGTTCAATCGCCTGGTATTCGAGCAGAGCCCTTATCTTTTGCAGCATTGTCGGAATCCGGTGGACTGGTATCCGTGGGGCGAGGAGGCGTTCAAGCGCGCGAAGGAGGAGGGGAAGCCTGTCTTCCTTTCCGTGGGCTACAGCACCTGCCATTGGTGCCATGTGATGGAGCACGAATCTTTCGAGGACGAAGAGGTTGGCAAGTTGCTCAATGAGCATTTCATCTGCATCAAGGTGGACCGGGAGGAGCGGCCGGACATCGACAACGTCTATATGACGTACGTGCAGGCGCTGACCGGCAGCGGCGGTTGGCCCATGACCGTTTTCATGACGCCGGACAAGAAACCGTTCCACGGCGGCACCTATTTTCCGAAGGAAAGTCTGCCTGGGCGTCCGGGGATGATGCAGCTCATACCGCAGGTTGGAGAGTTGTGGAAGACAAGGAAGGAGGATCTCCTGAAGAGCGCCGAGGAGGCGACCCGGGTCTTGGGGGAGATTTCGGGCGGCGCGCCGGGAGAGAGCCTGGGCGAGGATGTGCTGGATTCCGCGTTCAAGGCTTTTGCCCGGGACTTTGACGGGGAGCGCGGCGGGTTCGGGCGATTTGATCCGCGTCAGGGTCGTCTGACCTTGGGCACCAAGTTTCCCGTGCCGCACAATCTCATGTTCCTGCTTCGCTATTGGAAGCGCAGCGGCGAGCAGGAGGCGTTGCGGATGGTGGAGAAAACCCTGGATGCCATGAGGGCCGGCGGCATGTGGGACCATGTCGGGCACGGAACACATCGCTATTCCATGGACCCGTCCTGGGTCGCGCCGCATTTCGAGAAAATGCTTTACGATCAGGCGTTGTTGGCCATCGCGAATGTGGAAGCCTGGCAGGCAACCAAGGACGAGAGGTTCAAGCGCACCGCCGATGAGATCCTGACCTATGTCCTCCGGGACCTGACCTCCGACGAAGGCGCGTTTTACAGCGCCGAGGACGCGGACAGCGAGGGCATCGAGGGCAAGTTCTATCTCTGGCGCGAGGAGGAGTTGATCGAGGCGCTTGGCGAGGACGACGGGAAACTCTTCAACACGGTCTTCGCCATTGAGAAGGCGGGCAACTTCAAGGACGAGAAAACGCGGCAGAAGACCGGGGCCAACATTCCCCAATTGAGAAAGACGATCGCGGAGCATGCCGGGGATCTTGGCATGGAGCCAGCGGTCCTGGCCGCGAAGTTGGAGACCCTTCGAAAGAAACTCTTCGAGATTCGCGAGAAGCGGATCCATCCCTACAAGGACGACAAGACCCTGACCGATTGGAATGGGCTGATGATCGCGGCGTTTGCAAAGGCGGCGCAGGCATTCGACGATCCCAAATATCTGGATGCGGCGGTGAAGGCGGGAGACTTCCTGTTGCAGGAACTTCGCCGCAAGGATGGCCGCCTGCTGAAGCGTTATCGTGATGGGGAAGCCGGACTGCCGGCGCACCTCGAGGATTATGCCTTTGCGGTTTGGGGCCTCATCGACCTTTACGAGGCCAGTTTCGACGCCCGATACCTCCAGGCCGCGGCCGAGTTGAACGATGTCATGCTGAAACACTTCTGGGATGAAGAAGGAGGTGGACTGTTCCTGACGGCCGATGACGGCGAGAAACTGCTGGTCCGCAGCAAGGAAGTCTACGATGGGGCGATTCCATCCGGCAATTCAGTCGCCGCCTTGAACCTGGTTCGCCTGGCGCGCATGACGGGAAAAATGGAATACGAGAAAAAGGCGGACGCATTGATCCGGGCATTCTCGGCGTCGGTCAGCAAGGGGCCGCGAAACAATCCCATGCTCCTGCTGGCCGTGGATTTCATGGTGGGGCCGGCCTATGAAGTCGTCATCGCTGGCAAGAAGGGGGCGGAAGACACCCAGCGGATGCTGAAGGAGCTCCGGACCCGCTTCCTGCCCAGCAAGGTCGTCGTCTTGAGGCCGGACGGCGAGGCCCCCGAGATTTCGAAGATTGCGGCCTACACGAAGAATCAAAGCAGTTTCGACGGGAAAGCGACGGCTTATGTCTGCCAGAACTTTGCCTGCAAGATTCCCACGCAGGATCCGCAGGTCATGCTGGAGTCGTTGATTGGCAAGGAGGAGGAGTGAGGAAGCGGGCAGATCGCGGCCGCTGAATCCGTTCCTGCAAGAAATTTCAATTTTCCTCGTGACAATTGCGGCAAGGGAATATATTCCCCTGCGTCTCTTTCCTGACGACCCCATCGTTTAGTGGTTAGGACACCGGCCTTTCACGCCGGCAGCACGGGTTCGAATCCCGTTGGGGTCGCCATTTTTTTTACTCCCTTCGTTGGACCAAAACCCGGAATTTTTCGCCCAGATGCGCGGGGTGCGTGAGCGTCTGGAACTGTCTCAATCGCCGGGGAGTCCAAGCCGGGAAGCTGTCGGGGACGGTCTCGATCTGCTGGAGAATGCGGGTCAGGAACGCTGACTGGGACCGCAAGCGCTCGGTTCGCAAATCACAGGATTGGCCGGCTGCGATCAGCTCGGAAAAGTTGACATGGGAGGTCAGGTCCTGTTGGCCCGGGCTTGCGAGAATGTCCTCTGACTGCCGATGTCCGCGGTAGGCGCGGAGCGTGCCGTCACAACGGGAAGGGGAGAGGAACTCCTGCGTTTCGAATCCGTAGTCGATGGCGATCAAGCGCCCTTTTCGAAGTGAGTTGGCCGCCTTTCGCCACCAGTCGCTGGCGGCATCCGCCCGTTCGAATGTGAAGCCGTCCGGGAGAACCTTGAGCAGGTTTCCGGGCAGGGGGGGCGCGTCCGTCGCTTCCTCGCCGCGGGCGAAGGCAAACCCCTCGGCAGTCCGGACAACCCGCTGTTCGAACCAGCGACGCGTCTCAGCGTCCCAGCTCAATTGGTCCACCGGAAAGGCGTCGAGCAATTCGTTGGACAGGACGACTCCTTGAATGCCTCGGGAGGGGGCCGCTTCCCACGACGAGATCCAGTCGACCTCGTCGAATTCGGATTGGAGCCGGGCTTGTTGACGCGTTCGACGCGTCGGGGAGGGTTCCAGAATCAGGTAGCGAGTTTGCTGAAACACGTTCGGCGCGTGGCGGCGGAGGAAACTCAGGATGTCTGATGCCAGTTGTCCGTCGTGCGCGCCGCACTCGAGAATCTGGAATGGCGGACTGAGTTCCGTCCGAAGCCAGTTTGCGATCTGCCATCCCAAGAGCTCGCCGAAGACCGGTCCGACGCTGATGCTGGTGTAGAAGTCTCCGTCCTTGCCGATCTGCCGATCGGGGGACTCGTAGTACCCGTATTCGGGGTGGTAGAGGCAGAGCTCCATAAACCGGGAAACCGGAATTGGCCCGTGGGTCCTGATCTCCTCGGAAATGATGGTGTGAAGCGGGTTCAATTGCTTGCGCGGGGAGGCGGACTGATCTACAACGTCGCGGTCAGTCAGCGATAAGGAACATCATGGCGAAAATCGATCAATTCTTCAATTTCATGCTCGATCAGGGAGCATCCGACCTTCACCTCGCCGCCGGCAGTCCGCCGATCGTCCGGATCAGCGGCGAATTGCAGCGTTTGGATATGGAGCCGTTGGAAAGCGACAACCTGAAGGAGATGCTCTACGAGATCACGCCGGAGTACAAGGTGAAGGTATATGAGGAAACCGGGGACGTCGACTTCGGCTATGAGATTCCGGGGAAATCCCGGTTTCGCGCCAACTTCTTCAACCAACGAAACGGCGTCGCGGCCGTCTTTCGTCAGATTCCCTCGACCGTGCTTTCCTTTGAGGACTTCGAGAAGTTCGATGCGCCGCTGCCGCCGGTTTTGAAGAAATTCGCCATGCTCAACAAGGGCATGGTGTTGGTGACGGGGCCGACGGGTTCCGGCAAGTCCACGACGCTTGCCGCGATCATCGATTACGCGAACAAGAACCGGAAGGACCACATTCTCACGGTGGAGGATCCGATCGAGTTTGTGCATCAATCCAAGGCGAGCCTGGTGAATCACCGCGAGGTGGGGTTGCACACCGTCTCTTTTGCCTCGGCCCTGAAAGGGGCGTTGCGCGAAGATCCGGACATCATTCTGGTGGGGGAGATGCGCGACCTGGAAACCATCGAGTTGGCGTTGACGGCGGCCAGCACGGGTCACTTGGTTTTCGGCACGTTGCATACGCAGTCGGCGGCCAAGACGGTCGATCGCGTCATCGACGTGTTTCCGGCGGACCAGCAGAACAAGATTCGCGCGACCTTGTCCGAGGCCATGAAGGGCGTTGTGGCGCAGAACCTGTTCAAGCGCATTGACAAGAAGGGACGTGTCGCGGCGCTGGAGATCCTGGTGTTCACGACCGCGGTGGCCAACCTGGTTCGCGAAGGCAAGACCCACCAGATTCCGGGCATGATCCAGGTCGGCAAGAAGTTGGGCAACACGCCGCTGGACGATTCGATCATGGATCATTTGCGCAACCGGCGCATCTCGCCCACGGAGGCCTTTGAGAAGTGCCTGGACAAGAAGAAGTTTTTCACCTTCCTGCCGCCGGAGGAGCAGCAGGCGGCGAAGGAATCCGGCGAAATGGAATAACCCCGTGCGCGCCCCATGCCGCAGGCGTGGGGCGCGCTTGTAGAAACATTCAGGCTTATGCGCGCAAACGAACTGAATTACATCCTGACCACGATGCTCAATTCGCAGGATGATGTGTCGGATCTCAACATCACGGTCGACAAGCCGTTGCAGGTTGAGAATTCCGGGGAATTGGTCAAGGTGGACATCGAACCCGACGTCGAGAAGTTGACGCCGTATCAGACGGAAATGGTTGCCCTGAATCTGGTGGGCGGGGTGCGGCGATTGACCGAGGACCTGCTGCGAACCGGGTCCTGCGACTCGTCCTACTTCGTGCCGGGGTTGGCCCGATTCCGTGTGAACATCTTTTCGCAACGGGGCAACTACTCCTGTGTCCTGCGTAAGTTGAATACAGAGATTCCCAGCCTGGAGCAATTGAAGCTGCCCGACATCTTCCACAAGATCGCGAAGGAGAAGACCGGGCTTATCCTGGTCACCGGGGCCACCGGCTCGGGCAAATCGACGACCCTGGCCGCCTTGTTGAACTACGTGAACGAGACCAAGTCCGTGCACGTGGTGACCCTGGAGGATCCGGTCGAGTTTGTGCATCCGCAGAAGAAGGCGACCTTCAATCAACGGGAAATGGGCACGGATTTTGACGCCTTTTCCAGCGGCCTTCGCGCTGCGCTGCGCCAGGCGCCGAAAGTGATTCTGGTGGGTGAGATGCGCGACAGGGAGACCGTGGAACTGGGCTTGAGCGCCGCGGAAACGGGCCACTTGGTCATGAGCACGCTGCACACCATCGATGCCGGTCAGACCATCAATCGTATTCTGGGCATGTTTGACACGGATGAGCAGGAGCAGGTCCGGTTGCGCCTCGCGGACACACTGCGCTGGGTGGTTTCGCAGCGGTTGGCCAAGCGCGAAGGCGGCGGGCGAAAAGCCCTTCTGGAGATCATGGGCAACAGCCTTCGGACGAAGGATTCCATCGTTCAGGGCGAGGCCGAGGGGCGTTCCTTCTACGAGATCATCGAGGCCTCCGCGGTGTTTGGTTGGCGGAATTTCGACATGGCCTGCGTCGAGGCTTACAAGGAGGGCGCGATCTCGGAAGAGACCGCGCTGCTCAACTGCACGAAGAAGGGCGTGGTCAGCCGCTTGATTGACAACGTCAAGACGGAGCGCGGTGAAACCACCGAGACCGGTGATGAACTGAAGCTGCGGGAAGAAGAGGCGCCGAAGCCGGCCGCCTCTCCCGGGCTTGGCGGAGCGAAGCCCTCCGGCGGCTCCAGTTCCGGGGGCGGCATGAAATTGAAACTCAAATAGGAAAAAGCCATGGCAGATTTCGAATTCTTGAGCGCGGACGACAAGCCCGCGTTGACCGCGATCCAGAACGACGAGTTGCGCGCGAAGGTTGACTCGACGCTGCAGGAGATGGGCTATGTCGTGCACAACGTGGAGAGCCACGAGAAGTTTCCCGCGCAGTTTGCCCAGGCGAGCTACGAGGTGATGGTCATGGAGGACGGCTTCGGCGGGGGGACGCTCGCCGACAACAAGACCCTGGAGTCGGTCCAGTTGATGCAAATGAACCTGCGGCGGCACTGCACGTTTATGCTCATTGGGGCCGCCTTTGAGACCTTGAACCCGATGCAGGGATTCGGGCAGAGCGTTCATGCGGTGGTCAATCCGGCGGAGATCGAGAATATCAAGCCGCTGATGCAGAAGGTGATCGCGGACAACGAGACGTTCCTGCATACCTTCTTCGATGTGCAACAGAAGTTGAACGACAGCTGAGCGGGATACCGGCATGGAGCCGCTTATGACGCTTTATTTCGGCCCCGAGCGCGATGCCGCGACTTGACCAAGCTTTGGTGGATCGGGGCCTTTGCGAGAGTCGTGAGAAGGCGAAACGCCACATCCTTGCGGGGCAGGCGCTGATCAATGGACAGACGGCGAACAAGGCCAGCGACAAGGTGGGGGACGGCGACGCCATCGCTCTCAAGACAACGGAGAAATTTGTCAGTCGCGGCGGCCTCAAGATCGAACACGCGCTCAAGCATTTCGGAATTGCGACGGAGGGCATTGCCGCAATTGACCTGGGCGCCTCGACAGGCGGGTTTACGGATTGTCTGTTGCAGCGGGGCGCGGCGAGGGTCTATGCGGTAGATGTCGGCCGGGGGCAGTTGGCGTGGAAGCTTCGGCAGGATCCGCGCGTGATTGTCATGGAGAGGACGAATGCGCGTTCCCTGACCTTGGATTCCTTCGGTCCCGATTTCGAACCGGCGGATCTGGTGGTCATTGATTGCTCGTTCATCTCGTTGCGAAAGCTGTTGCCGGCGGCGGTTGCATTGATTCGGCCGTCTGGTAGCATCTCCGCGTTGATCAAGCCGCAGTTTGAAGCGGGCAAGCTCGAGGCGGATCGTGGAGCCGGGGTGATCCGCGATCCCGAAGTGCACGATCGGGTGATCGCCGAACTGCGCGAGTTTGTGGACGCGCTTCCGGATGCCGACTGGAAAGGCTGCACGGAATCGCCCTTGAAGGGCCCCGCCGGAAATAAAGAATTTCTAACCCATATTGAAAAACTTCGCTGACAGAATACGCCGGGTCGGCCTGATCGCGAACACGGACAAGCGGTCCGGCTCCCCGGTGATCCGAAAGGCCGCGGCGGCGATCAAGCGGGCCGGTCGCGAGGTTCTGGCTCATGAGCCGACGGCGAAACTGGGCGGCCTTGAGGTGGAGACAAGCCCGTCCCGGCGGGACGTCGCCCGGCGCTCTGATCTCCTTCTCGTATTCGGCGGCGACGGAACGATGCTGGGAGTAACCCGTGCGCTGGCCGGGTGTCGGACGCCGATTTTGGCCATCAACCTGGGCAGCCTGGGCTTTCTCACCGCGGTGCCCTCAGCCCAGACCGCTGAGGCGTTGAAGCTCGTTTGGGCGGGCCGCTTCGATATCGATTCGCGGCACCTGATCGAGGCGGTCGTGCCGGGGGATGGCAAGCAGGTGGCGCAACATGCGTTGAACGACTTTGTCATCACGCGCGGCGCGGCCTCGCGAATGATCGAGTTGGAGGTGGCGGTCGATGATGTGGCGTTGACGACTTATCGCTGCGATGGCCTGATCGTGAGCTCGCCGACCGGATCGACGGCTTACTCGCTGTCTGCGGGAGGCGCCATCGTGAGTCCGTCTGCCGAGGTCTTCACGATCACGCCGATCTGTCCCCACACGCTGTCCAACCGATCCGTGTTGGTGAGTCTGAGTTCCGCGGTGCGGGTCAAGGTGAAGAATCGCAAGCCGGCGACGATCATGGCCTCGGACGGACAGGTGATCCTGGATCTTTCTGCGGGAGACGAGGTGGTGATCCGCCGCAGCCGGAGAATCGTGCGCCTGCTGCGGCTGGAAGGAACCTCCTTCTTCAAGACGCTGAACCAGAAACTGAATTGGAGCGGCTCGAATGTGTAGTCAGCCATGGTCCGCCTGAAAGACATCGCCGAACGCGCCAATGTGTCCGTCATGACGGTCTCGAAAGTCATGCGCGACGCCTCCGATATCTCGGCTGCGACGAAGGCGCGCGTGAGAGACCTGGCGCATGAGATGGGTTACGTGCCGGATTCCAACGCGCAGGGGCTTCGGAACCGCTCGGCGAAGCTCTTTGGGCTGGTGATCTCGTCGACGACAAATCCGATATTCGCGCGGATTCTGATGGCGATTGAGCAGCGGGTGAGCGAGATGGGTTACGATTTGATGTTGGGGCTCACCATGAACAACGTGGAACGGGAGGAGTTGCTGGTGCGTCGGTTTCTTTCGCGTCGCATGGACGGACTTTTCATCCGCCCGGTCTACCGCATGGAGCCCAAGGCCGTCGTCTACGAAGACTTGAGGCGAATCAAGACCCCGACAGTGTTGCTGGGGCAGTCGTCCACATTCTGCAGCGGGTTTCATACGGTGGAGATCGACGATGTCGCGGCGTCGCAGACAGCGACGGAGCATCTGCTGCAGTTGGGCCATAAACGAATCGCCTTTCTCTCCGGACCACAGATTTCGCCGGAGGCGCAGGAACGATTCGAAGGCTACCGCCGGGCCTTGCAGGATGCCGGGATCGAGTTTGACGAACGGTTGGTTTTTCAAGCGGGTTCGACCGTGGAGGAGGGGCGCGCGGCGGCGGTTCAGATGCTGAACGAGTCGCCGGGGTTCACGGCGTTGCAAGGGTCCAACGATCTGGTCGCCATCGGCGCGGCGGGAGTGTTGTTGGATCAGGGATTCAAGATTCCCGACGACGTCTCGGTGATTGGATTTGGCAATGTCCTGACCAGTGAGCATTTCCGGGTCCCGCTGACCACCATGCGGCAGCCGAAGTTCGGCATGGGCGTGGCGGCCGTGGAATCCATGCAAAAGTTGCTGGCCGGGGAGATTCCGTCGCCAAGGCGACTCCCGGCCGAGATCGTCGTGCGCGCCAGCGCCGCGAAACCGCCCAAGAAAATGCGCACCAAGTAAAAGCGCGCAAAGGGGGGGACCCGTTGCGCGCCTCGTGGCTTCCGATGTAGCCGGTAGGTCTCAGTCCCCGGAGCTCTGCAGGATTTCCTTGAGCACGTAAGGCAGAATGCCGCCGGCGCGGTAGTATTCGACCTCAATCGGGGTGTCGAGGCGCAGCGCCAGTGGAACTTCCTCGGTGGAGCCGTCCGTCCGGCGCACAACCAGGGTGGCGTCCTGCCGAGGCTGGATATCGTTGCTCAGGCCCAGGACGTCGAAGGTCTCACTGCCATCCAGGTTGAGGTTCTCGTAGTCGTCAGCATTCTTGAAGTTGAGCGGCAGCACGCCCATGCCGATGAGGTTGGAGCGGTGGATGCGCTCGAAGCTCTTGGTGACCACGGCGCGAACGCCCAGCAGACGGGTTCCCTTGGCGGCCCAGTCGCGGGAACTGCCCATGCCGTAGTCGCTGCCACCGAGCACGACGAGCGGCGCGCCCTCGGCCGCGTATTTCTGTGCGGCTTCATAAATGGAGGTGACCTCGCCCTCGGCGGATCCGTTAATGCTTGGTGACGCCCCCTTCCGTTCCGGGAACCATCAGGTTCTTGATGCGGACGTTGGCGAAGGTGCCGCGGGTCATGATGCGGTCGTTGCCCCGGCGGGAGCCGTAACTGTTGAAGTCGGCCTTCTCGACGCCGCGCTCCTTGAGCTGGCTGCCGGCGGGCGAGTCTTCCTTGATCGCGCCGGCCGGGGAGATGTGATCGGTCGTCACGGAATCGCCGAAGATGCCCAAGGGACGCGCCCCCTTGATCTCATCGATCTGGCGCGGTTCCATGGAAAAGTCCTCGAAGAAGGGGGGATGCTGGATGTAGGTGGACGCTTCGTCCCACTCGTAGGCGGCGCCGGTCTTGCCGGGGATCTCGTTCCACTTGGGATTCTGCTCCTCGAAGTTGGTGTAGAGCCTTTGGAAAGCCTCGGCCGTGAGGGCGGCATTCATGGTTTCGCGGACTTCGTCCAACGTAGGCCATACGTCCTTCAGCATGACGTCCTTGCCTTCGCTGTCCTGGCCGATCGGTTCGGTGGAAAGGTCGGCGTCGACGGATCCGGCGATGGCGTAAGCGACGACCAAGGGCGGCGACATGAGGAAGTTGGAGCGCACCTTTTGATGGACGCGCGCCTCGAAGTTGCGGTTGCCGGAAAGGACCGAGGCGACGACCAGGTTGTTGTCATCGATGACGGATTCGATGCCGGCGTCCAGCGGGCCGGAGTTGCCGATACAGGTGGTGCAGCCATAGCCGACGGTCTGGAAACCGAGCTTGTCCAACTCCGCGTCGAGACCGGCTTTCTCGAGGTAGTCCGTCACGACACGGGATCCGGGAGCAAGGGAGGTCTTCACCGAAGGACGCACGGTGAGGCCGCGCGCATTTGCCTTCTTGGCCAGCAGACCGGCGGCGATCATGACCGACGGGTTCGAGGTGTTGGTGCAGCTGGTAATGGCCGCGATGACAACCGAGCCGTGGCCGAGCTCATCCTTGACGCCGTCCTTGGAGTCGACTGCGGCTTCATGGCGAGCCGCCAGATCGGCGTCAGGTTGTCCGAAACCGCCGTCGTTGGCCGCGGTT
>CAZFLK010000033.1:0-42246 GCA_964519245.1 uncultured Verrucomicrobiota bacterium | reverse complement strand
CAAGAACCAAGAACCCAGAACCAAGAACCAAGAACCAAGAACCCAGAACCAAGAATCGTCCGGCGCTACATCTGATCTTCGGAGACGGCGCTGATGACTTCTTCGAAGGTGGTTTCGCCTTCCATGACCCGGTTCAGGCCCTGGTCCCAGAGGGTTTTCATGCCGGCATCGATGGCCATTTGTTGAAGCGTCCGGTTGGGTTTCTTGGCCATGACGGCCTCGCGAAAATCCTCGTTGGGGGTCAGTAGTTCCACGATGCCTTTCCGTCCGGTGTAGCCGGTGAACTCGCAGTGTTCGCAGCCAGTGCCGCGGCGGAACTGAGCTTCCTCGAGGACTTCCTGGGGCAGGCGATCCAGGAAGTTGCCCTCGGGTTCGTAGGGGATCTTGCAGTAGTCGCAGTTTTGCCGGATGAGGCGCGTGCCGAGGACTCCGATGATGCTGGAGCAGAGCAGGAAGGGCTCGACTCCCATGTTGAAGAGGCGGGCGTAGACGCCGGCGGTGGTGCCGGAATGAATGGTGCTGATGACCAGGTGACCGGTGAGGCTCGCTTGGACGGCGATGGCGGCGGTGTCCGCGTCGCGGATCTCGCCGATCATGATGACCTGGGGGTCCTGGCGCAGCAACGAGCGCAGGGCCACCGGATAGGTGAAACCGTTGTTCACATTCAGCTGCGATTGGCTGAGCATCTCCATCGGGATCTCCATGGGGTCCTCGACCGTGCTGATGCTGATCTCGGAGCCGTGTTGCTCCAGCAGCCAGGAAAGCGCGGCGTAGATGGCCGTGGTCTTGCCGGACCCGGTCGGGCCGGTCAGCAGTATCAGGCCGCTGGTCTTCTTCAGCAGGTCGATGAACTTGGCGTGGGAATCTTCGTCGAATCCGAGTCTGCCGAGGTCGAAGCTGCGATTGCTCGGGTCGAAGATTCGGATGACGACCTTCTCGCCCTCGGTCAGGGGGAAGATCGAAACGCGCAGGGTGACGCGTCCGAGTTCGGGGCTGGTGGAGGCGCGGCCGTCCAGGGGCATGCCTTTGTCGTAGGTGGACAGGTTGCACATCACCTTGAATCGTCCGGAGATTTTTTCGGCGAGTTCCAGGGGGAGGTGGTCCAGGACGCGCAGTTTGCCGTTGACGCGGACGCGGACCACGAGCGTGTTTTCCCAGGGCTCGATATGGACGTCGCTGGCTCCGGCGCGGACGGCGTCCATCAGGACGTAGTTGCAGAGGGTGCCGATCTCGAGTTCCTCGGTCGGCGCGGAATTGACGTAGGCGGTGGTTTCGTTGGACATGACGATCTGGGGATGGTGCAGGCCGCAATTGTGGCGCTCAGTGATCCGTCTATTGAGACGCGAACGGATCGAAGGGAAGTTACCGGGTGGCAACGCCTTTCGCAATTGGCATTTCAGAATCGGAGGCAGGCGGCGAGGGGCGGCGAATTGTGCGTTGGTCGCTGGGAGTGGGTGAACTATACTGTGGCCGATGCGCGATCCTGCAGACATCCCGAATGCGAGGGCGGTCCGGCGTTGGCGGACGGTCCTGTTGGCGACGCTCCTGCTGACCCGGTCGGGCTTGGCGATGGGACAAGAGTCGGCTCCGAGCGCTGTTCCTACGATTGATTCCGCCCCATTTGCGCCGTCCAAGAAGGCGGATGATGTCGTGGAGGAAGATTTGGATGGCCCGCGACAGACTGCTCCGCCCGCGCCTCCGATGGCGGATCCGCCGCCGAAGCCGGCGACACCTGAACCAGCGCTCTCGACATTGGAGAAGGCGAGGATTGAGGCGGAGAAGGGAACGGCCGAAGCGCAGTTCAAGTTGGGATTGCTTTACTACGACGGAAATGGCGTTGAGAAAGATCTGAAGGCGGCGGCGGAATGGATTCTCAAGGCGGCGGAGCAGGGCCACACGGGCGCCGCCTACAATATCGGATTGTTCTATTCGCGCGGACTGGGGGTGGAGAAGGATTACGCGGAATCGGCCCGTTGGTTTCTGAGGTCGGCGCAGGGCGAGTATGCGCCCGCCCAATATGTGATGGGTGAACTTTTTTCCAACGGCTTGGGTGTGCCGAAGAATGCGACCGAGGCGGTGAAGTGGTATCTGCGAGCGGCGCGGGAGGATCATCCGAAGGCGCAGAACAAACTGGGGGTCGCCTTTGCCCTGGGCGAAGGAGCGCAACAGGATTACGTGGAGGCGTTTCTATGGTTCAGTCTGGCGGCGAAACAGGGCGTGCAGGAGGCCGAACGCTATCGGGAGGAGTTGTCCGCCCAGATGACGCCGGAGCAGATTCTTCAGGGGCGGATTCGTCATGCGGAGATGGGGGATCCGGAGGACCAGTTTTTCGCGGCGGTGGCCCATGCCAATGGAGCCGGGGTGGAGAAGGATCCGGCCAAGGCGGCCCGTTGGTTTCTGGAAGCGGCCGAGGAAGGGCACGCCGAGGCGCAATATCGGGTGGCGGAGGCTTATGCGGTCGGCGATGGAATCGCCATGAACCCGGAGCAGGCGATTCGGTGGCATCGGGCGGCCGGCATGCAGGGGCATATCAGATCGCAGGCTTACCTGGGCCGCGCTTATCGTGAGGGGTTGGGTGTGGTGGAAGACTCGAAGGAGGCGGTCTTGTGGCTGCGCAAGGCCGCGGAGAACGGCCTGGCGGAAGCGCAGATTGGGCTCGGCTACGCTTATGCCCGCGGCGAAGGAGTGAAGCGCGACCTGCCGGAAGCGATCCAGTGGTTCCGTGCGGCGGCGGAGCGGGGTGACGCCGAGGGCCAGTTCATCATGGGGTGGGCGTGTTCCGAGGGGCTCGGTCTGGAGCAGGATCATGCCCGCGCTGCGGTTTGGCACGAGAAGGCCGCGTCGCAGGGCAATCCCAAGTCGCAGTTCCATTTGGGATTGGCCTATGCCGAGGGGCGCGGCGTTGAGCGCGATCCGGCCCAGGCGGCGGCATGGTATCGCAAGGCGGCGGCGGCCAATGTGATTCAGGCACAGGTGAATCTCGGCTTGGCGCTGTTTCGGGGCGATGGCGTGAATCGTGATGAAGCGGAGGCCTTGAAATGGCTGGGGCGCGCGGCCGACAGCGGCAATGCGACGGCCCTGTTCAACCTGGGGTCGGTGCATGAGCTCGCAGCGCGGCGGAACGGCGACTTCACGCAGGCGATGAAGTGGTATCGGAAGGCGGCGGAGGCCGGCAATTTTGACGCGCAGTTGCGCCTGGCGCGGATGCATTCGGAGGGCGTCGGCGGCGCGCAGAACCTGCTGGAGGCCTTCCGCTGGTATCTCATGGCGGCGGAGCGGGGCGACGCCCGGGCGCAGGTGAACGTGGGGTTTGCCTTGAGCCAGGGAATGGGGGTTTCGCCGAATGACGCCGAGGCGTTGGGCTGGTTCGAACGCGCGGCGAAGCAGGGAGACCCGCGGGCCCAGTACAACCTCGCGCTCATGCTGGAGCAGGGCCGCGGAACGCAGCCGGATCGGGCGAAAGCCATTGCCTGGCATCGCAAGGCCGCCGACGCCGGTATGGGGGAAGCGAAGGCGCGGTTGGCGGCGCTGCTCGCGGGCAGTTCGAATCCGGGTTTCCTGGCGGAGGCGGCGCGGCATTATCGGGAGGCGGCCGAGCTGGGCGATCCCGCGGCCCAGCACAACCTGGGAATCCTGTATGAGAACGGCCGTGGCGTTCCCCGGAACCGGGCCGAAGCCTTCAACTGGTTCCTCAAGGCGGCGAAGCAGGGACATGCGCGCTCCCAGTTGTTGGTCGGCGCGATTTACGCGACCGATGATGTCGTGCCCCACGATTATGCCGAGGCGGTTCGCTGGTTTCGGGAGGCGGCCGTGCAGGGTGTGGCCGAGGCGCAGTATAATCTCGCTTCCATGCTCGACGAGGGGAAGGGGGCGACGAGTGATCTGGCCGCGGCGATCACGTGGCATCGCAAGGCTGCCTTGCAGGGCTTTGCGCCGGCGGAATTGGCGCTGGGCACGTTTTACGCCAATGGCGAGGGCGTTCCCCGCGATCTGGTCAAGGCTGCCCAATGGTTCTTTGTGGCGGGTTCACACGGGAGCGGGGAGGCGGAGACGTTCTACGAAACCATCGCCAAGGAAATGACCGACGCCCAGAAGACCGAGGCGATTCGCCTGGCGGATGAAGTCCTGGCGGGCGCTGAGAGGCAGTGATGAACGAGCCCTCGGGAATCGAGCGGACCATCGGGCCCGGCATGAATGTTCGGATGCCTGACACCCTGCGGATCTGGGATCTGCATGCGCACTTGTCCGGCGTCCCGGGCGACACGCCGGAGGCGCGGGCGGAGAAGTTGATCGCCTATGCGGACCGAATGGGCGTTGAGCGTTTCTGCCTGTTCATGGGGATGCGCTTGTCTCGCGATCCGGACCCGGACACGCTGCGTCGGCAGAATGATGATGTGCTGCGCGTTCTCGCCCATTGGAGCGATCGCATCTTCGGGTTTGCGTATCTCAACGCCCGGCACGTCGACGCCAGTCTGGCGGAGATCGAGCGCTGCGTGGCGATGGGGCCCATGGTGGGAATCAAGCTTTGGGTTTCGCACAACTGCCACCTGCCGGAGTTGGATCCGATCATTGCGCGCGCGGGGGAGTTGCAGGCGGTCATCTACCAGCACACCTGGATCAAGACCGGTGACGTCACCCCGGGGGAATCGTCGCCGCAACAGTTGGCACAACTGGCTGCGCGCCATCCCGAAGTTCCGTTGATCTGCGGCCACAGCGGCGGCAACTGGGAACTGGGCATCCGGGCGATCCGCGCCCAGAGGAACGTGTCGATCGGCGTCGGGGGCTCCAGTCCGGCCGCGGGATTCGTGGAGATGGCGGTCAGGGAACTGGGAGCCGGCCGGGTGATTCACGGCAGCGATATCGGTGGCAGAAGCTTCGCCTCCCAATTGGCGAAAACCTTGGGGGCCGCGGTTCCTGACAACGCCAAGCGCCTGATCCTGGGCGGCAACCTGCGTCGACTGTTGACCCCGATCCTGCAACGCAAGGGGATCCGAATCTGAGATGCCTGAAACCGGGCGCGAGCGTTCGGGACGTCAGCGAACCTTGTTCATGACGAACGTTCCGTGGGTGATGCGGCGATCGAATCCGCCCCTGTCATTGCGAAGGACGATCTTCACCCGCCATCCTGCGGGCCGCGAGAAACCTTGCCGACTCGGCTGGTCATCCAAGACTTTGTGAAAATTTTCACTAACCCGCTTGACGGTTGTCGGCTCTGGGCTATTTTTCAAACCAACGTTTCAAACACATGTTTGAATGAGCGCGTTGATGAAAACCCCGGACAAGACACGCAAGGCGATATTGGACGCTGCGGAACGGTTGTTTTCGGAGCAGGGGTTTGAGGGGGCTTCAATGCGCGCGATCACGTCGGCGGCGGGGGTGAACGTGGCGGCGGCGAACTATCATTTTGGCGCGAAGGAGGCGTTGTTCAAGGCGACCTTGGCGCGCCGAATCGGGCCTGTGAACGAGGAGCGGCTCCGTCTGTTGGAAGCAATCGAGGCGGAGTCGGGGCGTCGTCGGCCGGCGGTGGAGAAGGTATTGGAGGCGTTGGTTGCTCCGGCCTTGCGGTTGAGCCGGGACAAGCGTCGAGGCGGGCTGATTTTCATGCGGTTGCTGGGGCGTCTTTTTGCGGATCCCGGGGATCGGCTGCAGGCGTTGTTTCTTGAGCAGTTTGAGGATATTGGAAAGCGGTTCATGCCCGTGTTTCAGCGGGCGTTGCCCAAGTTGCCGCCGGTCGAACTGATGTGGCGGATTCATTTTGTGATTGGCGTCATGGCACATACCATGGCGGACACGCAGAAGCTGAGGCACATTTCGCACGGGGTCTGTGATCCGACCGATACCGAGGGAATCGTGGGGCGCATGGTGACCTTTCTGGCGGCGGGCATGAAGGCGCCCATTCCGGCGGGGGGGCGGCGATGAAGCGCGGTTGTCGCAACCGGGCGTTGGGATGGTTTGCGGCGGCGGTCACCATGGTTTCTGCTGGCTGTCGTCTTCCTGACCAAAGCGCCGTGACCCCGGTGGTGGAAGCGCCGGAGACGTGGGTGGGCGGGGGCGTCCCGGAGGCGGTCCGGCTGGATTGGTGGCGGGGATACGGGAGCGAGGAGCTCAACGCTGTCGTCGATGCCGCATTGGAGAACAATCGGGATCTGCTAGCGGCGGCGGCCCGGGTGGAGGCGGCCGCCGCCGAGGCGCGGATCGCCGGCGCGGAGCGCACGCCGGGTTTGAGCGCGTCGCTGGATGGCCGGCGCGACAAGCGGAATTTCGTGGGGCTGCCGATTCCGGGCGGGGGCAACGTGCTGACGACGCATGCCTCCTCCTTCAATCTGAGTTTTGTCTCCAGTTGGGAGGTGGATTTGTGGGGGCGCATCCGGGCGGGCAAGCGGGCTGCCGATCAGGCTTTCAAAGCGTCCCTGGCGGATCTGGAAGGAGCGCGAGAGTCGGTGGCGGCGCAGACAGCCAAGGCCTGGATTGCGGCGCACGAGGCGCACCGGCAGGTGGATCTCGCGGAAGCGACCATCGAGAGTCTCCGGGTGACGGAGGCCCAGGTGAGACGACGCTACGAGGAGGGCTTGCGGACGGCGCTTGATCTTCGATTGGCCTTGGGCAGCGTGGCCGGGGCGGAGGCGATGCTGGAGGTCCGGCGGCGGGTGATGGAGACTGCAACGCGACGGTTGGAGATCCTGATGGGGCGTTATCCCGGGGGGCGCGGGGTGGCGGAAGTTGAACTGCCGGCGCTTCCGGAAAGCGTCCCCGCCGGTTTGCCGTCGGCGTTGCTGGGACGGCGGCCGGACCTGGTCGCCGCGAGGCTGCGGCTTTGGGCGGCCGATTCAAGAGTCGCGGGCGCGGAAGCGGCCCTGCTGCCGCGAATCAGTCTGACGGCGCAGGGAGGCACGGCGACCGCCGAGTTGAGCGACGTGTTGTCCAGTGATTTCACGGTCTGGACCTTGGCAGGAAATCTGGCTCAACCCATCCTGGACGGGGGGCGCCTTCGAGCCGGAGTCAAATTGGCCGACGCGCGTTCGAAACAGGCGGCGGCAAGTTACGAAAGCGCCGTCCTGCGGGCGTTTGGCGAGGTGGAAACGGCGCTGGCGGCGGAGCAGACCCTGGCGCGTCGGGAGGCCAGCCAGCGTGTCGCGTTGGCGCATGCGAGGGCGGCGCATGACTTGGCGGGGAGCCGCTACGGCGAGGGGTTGGAGTCCTTCGCCATCGTCCTGGAAACCCAACGACGGTTGCTGGATGCGGAGAGTCAGGCCCTCGCGGTGAAGGCGCAGCGCTGGGACAATCGAATCAACCTGCACCTGGCCCTGGGCGGCGGGTTCGAAGTTGACCTGGACGCGACCGCCCCAACGGAGGAGGCCGCGCAATGATTGGGCGGGTCGGCGATCATTGGTTGCGGCGTCCTCTCCTGCGGCTGCGGATCGGCGCCGCGCAACAAGCAATTCGTACTCTGTCATGAAATTCATTCGCTTTGTGCTTCCGATAATGGTAATTGCGGCCGGGTTGGCCGGCTCGGCCTTGCTGGTGAAGTTTGGTCGAAAGACCCAGCCCGTGGATCCTCCCTCGGTTGCGCCCCTGGTGGAGACGGTCAGCGTCGAGTTGCAGGATCATCAGTTCAGAGTCCGCGCACAGGGCAATGTCGCGGCCGCGGCGGAAATTGACCTGACGGCCGAGGTTTCGGGCCGGGTCGAATGGGTGTCAAGTTCCCTGGCGGCGGGCGGCTTTTTCGACGAGGGGGCGGAGCTGATTCGCCTCGAGCGTCGGGATTTCGAGCTGGCCCTGGTTTCCGCCCGTTCGCAACTCACCCAGTTCCGGGCCGCGTTGACGAGGGAGGAGGCCGAGGCGGCGGTGGCCCTGGAGGAATGGCGGCAGTTGGGCCAGGGCCAGGCGAGTCCGCTGCTCAGGCGCGAACCCCAGTTGGCCCAGGCCCGCGCGGCGGTGGAGGCCGCCGAAGCGATGGTGGAGAAAACGGAGCGGGATTTGGCGCGCTGCGTCATTCGGGCGCCTTTCGCCGGCCGGGTCGAGCGCAAGGTTGTGGATGTGGGGCAGTTCGTGAGCCGAGGGGCCCGGCTGGGGCGATTGTATGCGGTGGACCGGGCTGAAGTGCGGTTGCCGATACCGGAGAGTGACCTCGCCTTTCTTGATCTGCCGTTGGCCTTTGCTGCTGATGAGTCCCGGGAATCCGGGCCCGCGGTTCGGCTATCCGGCGATCTCGCCGGGCGTCGCCACGAGTGGCATGGGAGCATCGTGCGGACCGAGGGGCGCATCGACTCGAGAAACCGCATGATTTACGCCGTTGTCCAGGTGGACGATCCCTACCAGCGACGCGCGCAAGTTGCGGAGCGAGCCCCGCTGGCGGTGGGGTTGTTTGTGGACTGTGAGATCGAGGGGCGGACAACGAGGAATGCCGCGAGATTGCCGCGACGCGCCCTGCGCAATCGGGACGAGGTCTGGGTTGTTGACGCGGAAGACCGGCTCCGGATCCGGCAGGTCGAGGTCCTGCGCGCCGGGCGGGAGTACGCGGTCGTCGGATCCGGGTTGCGGTCCGGGGAGCGGGTATGCGTGTCGAGTCTGGATGCGGTTGTGGACGGGATGACGGTTCGCTCGGCGGAAGGCGAGGGGACGGAGCAGACAGGGAAGGAGCCCGGGCAGTGAATCGCTTGATTGACTGGTTTGCCCGGAATCATGTCGCGGCCAATCTTCTGGCGGCAATCGTGGTGATCACGGGGCTCGTCGCGATGGGGCCCCGGTTGTTGCTTCCCGACAGCTTCTGGGATCAGCGATTCGGACTGCTGCTCATCGGGTTGGTTTCCCTGGGGGGACTGTTTCTGCATGTCTTGCTGAAGGACAGTCTGAAGGTCGCCAGCTTTGTCGTGTGCGTCCTGCTCATCGGCGGGGTGGTCGGCGCGGATTCGAAAGGCTTGTTGCCGGAACGGATCGGCGATGTGATCGATCAGGACAGCAGCCTGGTCGCGGGCAACCTGAGGCGGGAAATCTTTCCGGAGTTTTCCTCGGACATGATCACCATCACGGTTCCCTATCGCGGGGCGGCCCCGGAAGAGGTGGAGGAAGGCGTGTGCGTCCGGATCGAGGAGGCAATCGAGGGGCAGGAGGGCGTCAAGGAGATCGTGTCCTATGCCAGCGAAGGTTCGGGCACGGTGCGCGCGGAGATCATGCCGGGCGCGGATTCCGACAAGGTTCTCGCGGACTTGAAGAACAAGGTTGACGCGATCGACACCTTTCCGGAGGAAACGGACAAACCGATCATTGAGGAGATCGTGATTCGCAAGCAGGTCATCAACATCGCGGTTTCGGGCGACGCGGATGAGCGCACGTTGAAGCGGTTGGGGGAGCAGGTGAGGGACGAGTTGTCGGCGATCCCAGGGATTACGCAGACCGCCTTGAACAACGCCCGGCCCTATGAGATTTCCATCGAGGTGTCGGAGGACGCGTTGCGACGCTACGGTTTGACCTTTGATGAGGTTGCCAATGCGGTTCGCAGGGGATCGGTGGACTTGCCCGGGGGCTCCATTCGCGCCAGCGGCGGCGAGATCCTGTTGCGCGCCAAGGGGCAGGCCTACCGGCGGGAAGAGTTTGAGCGGCTCGTGTTGCGGGCTGCAGAAGACGGGACGCGTCTTGAGTTGCGCGATGTGGCGCGGGTGAACGACGGTTTTTCGGAGACCGATCAGTTCGCCAAGTTCAACGGCAAACCCTCCGTATTGGTGCAGGTTTTTCGCACGGGCGATCAGAGCGCCCTGGCGATCTCGCGGAAGGTCAAGCAGTATGTGGAGGACAATCGGCATCGCATGCCGGAGGGGGTTGAACTGACGACCTGGATGGACGATTCGACCTACCTGCGCGACCGGTTGAGCACGTTGACGCGCAACGGCCGGGCCGGCTTGGTCCTGGTGTTCATGGTGCTGGCGCTGTTCCTACGGTTTCGCCTGGCGTTCTGGGTGACGCTGGGGATTCCGATCTCCTTCCTGGGCACGTTCATGTTGATGCCGTTTCTCGATGTCTCGGTGAACCTGATGTCCCTGTTTGCCTTCATTGTCGTCCTGGGGATCGTGGTCGATGACGCGATTGTCGTGGGTGAGAACATTCATGCCCACCAACATCGGGGGAGGCCGGGATTGAAGGGGGCGATTTCGGGAGCGCAGGAGATGATGGTGCCGGTCTTTTTCGCGGTGATGACCTCGGTGGCGGCGTTTTTCTCGTTGGCCAACATCGAGGGGAACACGGGACGCGTCCTGGCGGTGATTCCGCTGGTGGTGATGCCGACATTGCTGTTCTCGCTCGTGGAGTCGCTGCTTATCCTGCCGGCCCATCTGAGCGGGCTTGATCCCATTGCGAAAGAGCATCCTGTCGGCTTCGAAGGGCTCTGGGCCCGGGTGCAGGGGGTGTTTTCCGTCGGATTGAAGGCGTTCATCGAGCGGGTCTACAATCCCGTGCTCCGGGTGAGCCTGCGGCAGCGTTATCTGACGATCGCCACGGGCGTCGCGATGCTGGCCTTGACGTTGGGGCTCGTCCGGGGCGGTTGGATCAAGTTTCACTTTCTGCCGAATGTTGAGGGGGACCTCATTGCCGCCATGCTTGTCATGCCGTTGGGCACGCCGGCGGAAGAGACAGAGAAGGCCGTGCGCAGGATTGAGGCAGCGGCCTTCCGGGTGCGGGATCGCCTGAACGCCGAGGGAAAGGGAGGGGAAAAGGTTTATCGTCAACTGCAGGCCTCGATCGGCTCGCAACCCTATCGGACGGAGCAGGGCGCGCATCCCGGCACGGTTGGCACGAGCTATTCCGGCGGGCATCTGGGCGAGGTGTTGATCGAGGTGGCGCCCTCGGATCAACGGTCCATCAAGAGCTCGGATATCGCCAACATGTGGCGGGAGGAAACCGGAGCGATTCCGGGAGCGGAGGAGTTGGTGTTCAGTTCCTCCATTTTCTCGGCGGGGAATTCCTTCAACATTCAGCTTGCCGGGCGGGACATGGACCGGCTGCTTGCCGCGGCGGATGAATTGAAGCGGAAGCTGGGTTCCTACCCGGATGTGATCGATGTTGCGGATTCGTTTCGCGCGGGCAAGGAGGAGGTCAAGTTGGGCATCAAGCCGGAGGCCGAGGCCTTGGGATTGTCCCTCGGCGATCTGGCCAAGCAGGTGCGCCAGGCGTTCTATGGCGAGGAGGCGCAGCGGATTCAACGCGGGCGCGACGATATCCGCGTCATGGTTCGTTATCCGGCCGGGGACCGGCGTTCGCTCGGCGACCTGGAGCGGATGCGGATTCGCACGCCGGACGGACGCGAGGTGGCCTTCTCCGATGTCGCCGAAGCCCGCTACGGCAGGGGCTACTCGACGATCACCCGCGTGAACAGACAGCGGACGATCAATGTCACTGCGGATTTGAAGGCGGGCAGCGAGCAGGAGCCTGACGCCATTTTGGAAAGTTTGGAGGAGGAGGTGCTGAACGACCTTGCAGTCAATCACCCGGGTGTTTCCTACACCTACGCCGGCGAGAAGAAGCAGCAGAAGGAGACGACGGCGGGGATCATCCGCGGCTTTTTTGTGGCGTTGGTGATCATCTATGCCTTGCTGGCCGCGCCCTTCAAGTCCTACGTCCAACCCATGATTGTGATGACGGCGATCCCGTTCGGTTTTGTCGGCGCCATCTGGGGGCACGTGATCATGGGAGCGGATGTCACCGTTTTATCCATGTTCGGACTCGTCGCCCTGACCGGCGTCGTGGTGAATGACAGCCTGGTGATGGTGGACTATGTGAATCGGCGTCGCCGCGACGGGATGGATTTGATCGAGGCCGTGCACACAGCGGGGGTGAATCGCTTTCGGGCCATTCTCCTGACCTCATTGACCACCTTTGCGGGGCTGACTCCCCTGTTGCTGGAAAAGAGCGTCGAGGCCCAGTTCCTGATCCCGATGGCGATTTCGCTGGGGTTCGGGGTCTTGTTCGCCACCTTCATCACCTTGCTCCTGGTGCCGGCGACCTACCTGATCCTGGAGGATATCAGGCATGTTTGCGAACATTGGCTGGGGATCAAATTCAAGACCACGATGGTCTCCCCGCCGGACGAAGAAGCGGCGATTGATGAGACCTGAGGGTGTCGGCTAGTCCTCCCCGATGGCCAAGGCCGCCGCGATCTGATCGTAGGTGTCGACGACCAGCGACGCGCGGGAAAGGGCGTCCGTCGGAAAGGAGTTCGTGATCGCGATCACCTGCATGCCGGCGGCCAGGCCCGCCTCGACGCCGGCGACGGAGTCCTCGATCACGACGCAGCGTTGCGGCGTCGTGTTCAGCAGTTCCGCCGCGCGCAGGAAGATGTCGGGTCGGGGCTTGCCGTGGGGAACATCCTCGGAGCTGACGACCACCGGAAAGTGGCGGCGAAGATCCTTCATTCCCAACACGGCCAAGATGATGGCGTGCCGCGAACCGGAAGCGACCCCCAGTTTGGCGCGCTTGGCCAAGGCTGTCACGAGTTCCGGGATGCCGGCAAAGATGGGCTCGTCCGCGACCACAATCTCCACGAAACGCTCTTCGCGTCGTTGCATCAGTTCGTCATGCGTGTGGGGGGGATCATGGCGTTCGATGAAGTCCCGCCAGACGAGTTGGTCGGACTTGCCGTAGTAATCGGGGAAATGGATGCCGTGGTTGTCCGCGTAGCCGATGGCTTCGAGGACGTCCCGGAAGGCGCGCTCGTGGCGTGGTTCGCTGTCCACGATGACGCCGTCCATGTCAAAAATGACGGCGTCGTAGTCGGCGCTGAGTCCGAGGGTTGGCGTCGGCGCGCCGGCGTCGGGTTTCGATGTGGCGGGCATGGATCAGATCTTGGTCTTGGCGAGTTGGAGAAGCTTCCTGAACTGGGAGGCTGTGACCGGGGATACCGACAAGCGCGCATTCCGCACAAGGGCCATTTCCTTCAGGGCGGGGTCCTCCTTGATACGGGCGAGAGTGACCGGTTCCTTGACAGCCTTGACGGGCTCCAGGTCGACGACCGACCAGTCGCCTTCGTCGGCGGTGGGGTCCGGGTAGTGTTCCTTTGCGACCTTGGCGACGCCGACCACGCGTTTCTCATCCACGCTGTGGTAGAACAGGACGAGGTCGCCCTTGTGCATGGCGCGAAGGTTGTTGCGGGCCTGGAAATTGCGCACGCCATCCCACATCGTGCCCTTGTCCCTCACCAGATCGTCCCACGAGTAGGCGTTGGGTTCCTGTTTTACGAGCCAGTATTGCGCTGCCATCGGCGGGACTATGTGAATCGCATCGCCAAAAGGGAATGAGATTCTCGAAAAAGGCCCTGGCGATCGGTCTCAGCGATTTGCAAGCGGGAATTGAGCGGTTGCAGCGTCGGGTATGTCTGATAACGTGGGGCTGTTGCTCCGAACGCTTTGAAACGGTTTTTCGTCATCTTGATCTGTCTGTTCGTTGCGGTCGCGCCGGCGTTGGCTTGGTCGCCAATGGAGACGGCGCCGGCGGCGGACGAGTGTGGGGCCTGCGCCTGCGAGACTCGGGCCTGTTGCGCCGAATCCAGCAAATCTGGTGATTCGGATCCACCTGCGACTCCGGTCAACGGCGGCAAACGAACGGAGCCGACCGGTCCCGCCACCACTCCGATTGAGCTTCCTTCACTGACTGATCGCGCGGTCGTGATCGACCATAAGGACAAGGCTTTCAGCAAGCGCGGCGGGCGTCTCATCTACGTCTGGAATTGCGCCTTCCTGATCTGATTATTCCTCTTCGACGGGAGCAGTGCGCCCTCGTCCCTTCGTCTCCCGGTTTCCAGCAGGCCGACCAACGTCTTGTGATTTCCTGCCGGGACTCCGTGTTTGTTCAGCAGCGCAACAGTAGAAGAATTTTCAGAAATCATGATCCAGCTACGAGAAACCAGTTTCCTTTTCCGCTCGGCGTCAGGCCTTTGGCTCGCGGGCATCCTCGGATTGTCGGTCGGGTCGGCCGAAAGCCGCGCGGCCGAGGCCTCGTTGGCGCAGGACGCCGATTTGGCGGCGTGTCTTGAGTATGCGGTGAACAACAACGCCGGCCTCAAGGCGGCGCATGCGAAGTGGCGCGAGGCTGTGGAGCGTATTCCCGAGGCGCGCGGGCTGCCGGATCCGAGATTGAGCTATGGCTATTTTGTGCGCTCGGTGGAAACCCGGGTCGGACCGCAGAGGCACAAGCTGGGGGTCGCGCAAACGCTGCCATGGTTTGGCAAGCGACGGTTGCGGGGAGAGATTGCCGGCAGCGGGGCGCAGGCGCTCTTCGAGGCGGCGGCGGCGGAAAAGTGGAAGCTCTTTCATCGAGTCCGGCATACCTGGCATGAGCTCGCCTACTTGCGGCGGGCCATTGAGATCACCGAGAACAACCTGCGTTTGCTGCAGGATCTTGAAGCCGTCGCCCAGACGAAGGTGCAGGGCGGCGGCGGCCTTTCCGGGGTGGCCGCGGCTCAACTGGAGTTGGGGCGACTGGAGGATCGCAAGCAAACGCTGCTAGACCTGCGCCGGCCGCTCACCGCCCGCTTCAACGCGGCCTTGGGGCGGTCCGTGGACTCGGAAGCGCCGTGGCCGGGCTCGGATGACGTTTCCGCGCGGGAGGTTGACGAGGCGCGGTTGTTCGAGTGGTTGGCCGAATTTAATCCCGAGTTGCGCGGCTTGGAGCAAGAGACTGTGAGCCGGCGGAAGCGCGTCGAACTGGCTCGGAAGAACAAGCGTCCGGACCTCACCCTGGGCGTCGATTACACACAGACAGACCGTCGCGGTCTCGCGGGGCTGGGCGATGACGGCAAAGACCCATTGATGGCCATGATCTCGATCAACGTGCCGCTTTGGCGGAAGAAGGAGGAGGCGGCCATCCGGGCGGCGGAGGCCCGCAGGGGCGCGGTTGAGGCGGCGCGCGCGGATCGGGAGCGGCTGTTGAAGGCGGACCTGACCCTGGCCCTGCACCGCTTCCGCGACGCGGAGAGGAAAATGGACCTCTATCGCGATACGCTGGCCCCGCTGGCCGAGCAGTCCCTGAGCGTGGCGCAGCAATCCTGGGAGGCGGGGCGGGCGGAGTTCCTGAATGTCATTGACGCTGAACGGCAGTTGCTTGAGTTCAGACTGCTTCTGGCGCGGGCGCGCGCCGACCGGGAACAATGCCTTTCCGAGATTGAGATGCTGGTTGGGCGCGCGTTGCCGCCATCGGCCAAAGGCCAAGCTGCGAAGGCACAGGAGTGAACACCATGAAGAATTCAAAGATCTTGATCGCCATCGGCGGGCTGACCGCGGCGTTCGTTGTCGGTCTCGCGATCGGGCGCGGCGGCGGTCCGGCTTCCGGATCCGGTCATGCCGAGCACGCGCCCACGCCAGCGATGGAAGGGGGCGGGGCGCGATTCTGGACGTGTTCCATGCATCCCCGGATCCAGTTGTCGGATGCGAAGGCCAAGTGCCCCATTTGCCATATGGACCTGATTCCGGTGAAGGGTGGTGGGGAGGTTCCCGGGGGCGCGCGCGATCTGAGTCTTTCACCTGCGGCGCAGAAGTTGGCGGGCGTTCAGACAACCGTGGTGGAACGGCGCTTCGTCGACGCCTCAATCCGCTTGGTCGGCAAGATCGAGTATGACGAGACGCGGTTGGGCCATATCACGGCGCGCGTGCCGGGCCGTTTGGACCGGCTCTATGTTGACTATACCGGGGTCAGGGTGGCCGAGGGGGATCACATGGTGCGACTCTACAGTCCGGAACTTATGGAGGCGCAACAAACCCTGATCCAGGCGTTGGAGACTGCCGGGCGTTTGAAGAACAGTGAAAGCGATCTGGCGCGTCAGCGGGCCGCCGCCACGGTGGAATCGAGCCGGGAGAAGCTGCGTTTGTGGGGGGTGGACAAGGAGCAGATCGCGCGAATCGAAGCCAGCGAAGAACCGGAGGAGCATCTGACCATCAACGCGGCGAGCGGCGGCATCGTCGTCGACAAGAACGCCGTGGAAGGCATGTATGTCCAGACCGGGACTCGCATTTACACGATCGCAGATTTGTCCCGTGTCTGGGTCAAGCTGGACGCGTATGAATCGGATCTGGCCTGGCTGCATTACGGGCAGACGGTGACATTCGAGACCGAGGCTTTTCCGGGGGAGAGATTCTCCGGAAAGATTGCCTTCATTGACCCGGCATTGAATCCAAGGACCCGCACGGTCAAGGTGCGGGTGAATGTGGAGAATGGCGCCGGACGGTTGAAGCCGGAGATGTTCGTGCGCGCCATCGTGCATTCCCGGGTCGCCGTGGGCGGCAAGGTGATGGATCCCGGGTTGGCCGGCAAGTGGATCAGTCCGATGCACCCGGAGATCGTCAAGGAGGGGCCGGGCGACTGCGATATCTGCGGCATGGCGCTGGTGAAGGCGGAGGAGTTGGGTTATGTGAGCGCCGATGCGGGACGGGATGAGGCGCCGTTGGTTATTCCGGTTTCCGCCCCGTTGCTGACGGGCAAGCGCGCGGTGGTCTATGTGGAGCGATCACCGGGAATGTTCGAGGGGCGGGAGATTGAACTCGGGCGTCGCGCGGGCGATTTCTACCTGGTGAAGGACGGGTTGGAGGAAGGCGAAAAGATCGTGACCAGGGGAGCCTTCAAGATCGACAGCGCCATCCAGATCCAGGCCCGACCCAGCATGATGAATCCGGAGGGGGGGGGCGCGGCGGCCGGGCATCATCACCACGAACACGATGCGCATGCCGAATCCGGGAAGGCCGCGGCGCCCCAGGCCAAGCGTCTGCAAACTCCGGAAGCGTTTCAAACCCAACTGGGCAAGGTCTACCGGGCATACCTCGAGCTCGGAACTGGTTTGAGCGCAGATGATTCTACCGCGACCAGGGCAGCGGCGGGACTTCTTGTCGGGGCGCTGGCCAAGGTCGACATGGCATTGGTTGAAGGCGAAGCGCATGCGGCTTGGATGAAACGGCTGAAACCCTTGAGGCAGGGGGCGCAGGCCGCCGTGGATGCGACGGAGATCGAGGTCGCCAGGAAGGCTTTTGAAACGGTTTCCAACGAGATGATCCTGACTGTGCGGCAATTCGGAAGCGGCGGGGTCGCCAAGGCCAATGTCTTTCACTGTCCGATGGCATTCGGCAACCAGGGCGCGAGTTGGCTGCAGTCGAATGACGAACTGGAGAATCCCTATTTCGGCGCGAGGATGTACCGCTGCGGCAAGTTGTTGGAGACGTTGGATGGGCAAGGGGAGGTCAGCGATGAGTGAATCCCCAATTCACGGCACACCGGATGACCCCACGCCCCACGCTCCACGCCCCACGCCCCTTTCTTCTCTCCTCGAGTTTTGCCTGCGCAACAAGGTCGTCGTTTCTCTGGGCGTTGTTTTTCTTGGCTGTTGGGGCGCTCTCGTCGCGCCCTTTGACTGGAAGCTCGGCGGCGTGGAGCGGTTTCCTGTGCCGGTCGACGCCATTCCCGACATCGGCGAGAATCAGCAGATCGTCTTCACGGAATGGAAGGGGCGTTCGCCGCAGGATATCGAAGACCAGATCACCTACCCGTTGACGTCGTCCTTGCTTGGCGCGCCGGGCGTGAAGACGGTTCGCTGCTATTCCATGTTCGGATTCTCGACGATCTACGTGATCTTCAAGGAGGACGTGGACTTCTATTGGTCTCGCTCGCGGATACTTGAGAAGTTGAACAGCCTGCCCTCGGGCACGCTGCCCGAAGGCGTGCAACCGACGCTCGGGCCGGACGCCACGGCGTTGGGACAGGTCTTTTGGTATACGCTCGAAGGGAGAGACCCGGAGGGGAATCCGACCGGCGGGTGGGACCTCGACGAGCTGCGCAGCGCGCAGGACTGGTATGTGCGTTACGGCCTGCTCGGGGCGGATGGCGTCAGCGAGGTGGCTTCGGTCGGCGGTTTCGTGCGTGATTATCAGATCGATGTGGATCCGGATGCGATGCGCGCGTATGGAGTGAGCCTGAGCGAGGTGTTTGCCGCGGTGAAGCTGGCGAATGTTGACGTGGGCGCGCGGACGATTGAGATCAATTCGGTGGAGTATGTCGTGCGGGGGGTTGGGTTTATCGAGGACCTGGAGGACATCGGGAACAGCGTCATCAAGGTCAATGACAACGTTCCCATCTACGTGAAGAATGTCGCCAACGTGGCCATGGGGCCGGCGTTGCGCCGCGGCTTGCTGGACAAGGAGGGGGTGGAAGCGGTGGGGGGAGTGGTCGTGGTCCGGCATGGCGGCAATCCCATGGCGACGATCCGGAACGTGAAGGCGAAGATCGCTGAACTCGCGCCGGGCATGCCGAAGAAAACCCTGCCTGATGGCACGGTCAGCCAGTTGACCATTGTGCCGTTCTACGATCGCGCGGGCCTGATCAACGAGACCTTGGCGACCCTGAACACCGCGTTGACTGAGGAGATCCTGATCGCTGCGATCGTCGTGCTGGTCATGGTCATGCATCTGCGTAGTTCCCTGCTGATCGCCGGGCTTGTGCCCCTGGCCGTGCTCATGTGTTTCAGCGGCATGAAGCTGCTGGGGATCGACGCCAACATCGTGGCGCTTTCGGGCATTGCGATCGCGATCGGCACGATGGTGGATATGGGCATCGTGATGTGTGAGAACATTCTCAGGCATCTGGAGGAGGCGAAGCTGGACCGGCGTAGCGCCGGGCATGGCTCGGTGGAGGCGCCGACGGGAGATTCCGGCCGAGCAATGCTCGGCGCTACTGCGCGGGGAGAGGGGACGTTGCAGGTCGTTCTTCGCGCGTCCCGGGAAGTCGGCGGCGCGGCGTTGGCGGCGGTCCTGACGACCATTGTCAGTTTCCTGCCGGTGTTCACCATGGAGGCCGCCGAAGGAAAACTGTTCAAGCCGCTTGCCTGGACGACGATCCTGTCGCTCCTGGCGGCGGCGTTTCTCGCGCTGACGGTTGTTCCTCCGTTGGCGCATTTCCTGTTGGCGGGAGGCATTCGGGGAAGGCGGCTGCGATGGATTGTCTACGGTTCGCTGGCCGGGATTGGCGCGTTGCTTGCCTGGTTGACGGGGTGGTTTCTGCTCGGCGCGATCCTGATCGCTTTCAGCGTCTACCAGGTCGCGGTTGAGTGGCTGCCCTTGTCGGTGCAGCAGTGGGCTCCCCGGGTGGTGAACGCGTTGGCGGCCATCTTGGTGGCGGTGGCTTTGGCCCGGCATTGGCTGCCGCTGGGGCCGGAGCGGGGTCTGTTGGTCAACCTGGCTTTCGTCGGGGCTTTGATCGCCGGGCTGTTGTTGTTTGTGATCTGTTTTCGCTCGGCCTACAGCTGGATTCTTTCGGTCTGCCTGCGCTTCAAGTTGGTGTTCCTCGCGGTTCCTGTGTCGATCGTGGCCCTGGGCGCGACGATCTGGCTGGGGTTTGACCGGACCTTCGCCTGGCTGCCGGATGGGCTGCGCAGGAGCGGGGTGGTCGTGAAGGTCGCGCATGCGTTTCCCGGACTGGGCAAGGAGTTCATGCCTCCGCTTGACGAGGGGTCTTACCTCTACATGCCGACGACGATGCCGCATGCTTCCATCGGGGAGGCGCTGGATGTCATTCAAAAGCAGGATATCGCCATCGCAAAGATACCGGAGGTTGAAAGCGCGGTGGGCAAGTTGGGGCGGGCGGAGACGCCCTTGGACCCGGCGCCCATCTCCATGATCGAGACCATCGTCAACTATCGCTCTGAATTCCTGGTTGATGAACAGGGGCATCGTTTGACCTTTCGCTTCGACGCCGGCGCGACGGATGCATTTCGCGATGAGGCGGGCGTGCCCGTCCCCGGGCCGGACGGAGAGCCGTATGTCGTGCGCGGCCGCTTCGAGCGCGACGCCGAAGGGGGCTTGATCCCGGATGATCGGGGCGCGCCCTTCCGGCTTTGGCGGCCGGCCCTGGATCCTGTCTTGAATGAGGGCCGCGTCGCCTGGAAGGGAGTTCAGCAACCGGATGACATCTGGGATCAGATCGTGAGAGTGGCGCAGCTGCCGGGGACGACGTCGGCGCCGAAACTGCAGCCGATTGCGGCCCGGTTGGTCATGTTGCAGAGCGGCATGCGGGCGCCAATGGGGATCAAGATCAAGGGGCCGGACCTGGAGACGATCGAGCGCGTCGGTCTCAGGGTCGAAGCGTTGTTGAAGGAAGTTCCCTCGATCAAGGCGTCGGCCGTCATTGCGGATCGCATCGTGGGGAAGCCCTACCTCGAGATCGACATCGATCGCAAGGCGATCGCGCGTTATGGCATCAAACTGGCGCAGGTTCAGGAGGTGATCGAAGTCGCGGTTGGCGGCAAGCGGGTCACCACGACGGTTGAAGGGCGCGAGCGTTATCCGGTTCGCATTCGCTATCTCAGGGAGTTGAGGGACAGCGCCGAGAGCCTGGAGCGGATTCTCGTGCCCTCTCCCACCGGCGCCCAGATCCCGCTGGCGCAGTTGGCGACGATCAACTACGTGCGCGGGCCGCAGATGATCAAGAGCGAAGACACCTTCCTGGTGGGCTACGTGCTGTTCGACATGGAGCCGGGCTTTGCCGAGGTCGACGTCGTGGAGGCGGCGGACGCGTGGCTGAAACGTAAGATGGAAGCGGGTGAACTCGAGATTCCGGATGGAGTCAGCTACTCCTTCGCCGGCAGTTATGAGAATCAGATCCGTTCGGAGAAACGACTGATGATCGTGCTGCCGCTGGCGTTGTTCGGCATCTTTGTCATTCTCTATCTGCAGTTCAGGTCGACAGCGAACGCGCTGCTGGTTTTCTCGGGAGTCGCGGTCGCCTGGGCGGGCGGTTTCCTGATGTTGTGGCTCTACGGGCAGCCTGGGTTTCTCGATGTGGATGTGCTGGGGGTGAATCTGCGGGAGCTTTTCCAGGTGCGGCCCTTCAACCTCAGCGTCGCGGTCTGGGTTGGCTTCCTGGCCCTGTTTGGCATCGCCAGCGATGACGGCGTCATGATGACGACCTTTCTGGAACAGTCTTTCTCGGGGAAGAAGATCGAGTCCTTAGGCGCGATCCGGTCGGCGGTGATCGAGGCGGGTTTGCGCCGGGTGAGGCCCTGCTTGATGACCAGCGCGACCACCCTGCTGGCCTTGATTCCCGTCCTGAGTTCAACGGGCCGCGGTTCCGACATCATGGCGCCCATGGCGATTCCGACCTTCGGCGGCATGGCGGTGGTGATCATCAGCATGTTCGTCGTGCCGACGCTCTATTGCGTGGTGAAGGAGTTCGCGCTGCGGACGCGCTTGGGCGATGGGCCGGCGGCGGCCATCTCGGCAATGACCCTGTTTGTCGCGCCGACCGTCTGTTGCGCGTTTCTGGACGCTCGCGATTTTTTCTCCGGAGCCCGGATGTCTCCGGATTCAACCAGGACCGAACAAGAAACCAGGAAGAGAACCAAAGACACATGAAGAAAAACGAATACTGGAAAACGGGCGTCGCGACCTTCGCGGCGGTGACATTGGCGTTGGGACTGGGTTGTGGCGACGGCCACGACCATGCCGGGCATGACCAAGACCATGATCATGAGCATGAGCATGTTGGTCACGACCACGACCATGAGGGAGCTGAGAACAACTCCGGCGGCGGTGACGTCGCGGCCAAGCCCGCCGACGCCAAGCCCTACACCCTGGAAACCTGCATTGTCTCGGACGAGAAGTTGGGTTCCATGGGCAAACCGGTCGTGCGCGTCCACGAGGGGCAGGAGGTCAAGTTCTGCTGCGACAGCTGCATTGAAGACTTTGAAAAGGAGCCGAAGAAGTTCCTGACCAAGTTGGCGAAGTGATCCGGTAGGCATTGGTGGTCGCCAAGCGGCGGCGAGGCGCTGCATACTGGGGCGAAGCTGCGGAGGCCGTCGTCGCCGCAGTCTCAACACCGACACCTGTATGCTGACCATCATCCTCGCGGCAATTGGGCTCTCGCTGGCCTGCGTGTTGATTCATCACGAGGTCTTGTCGCATTTGGATCGCAAGCGCGGGATGGCGCCGCGGCGCGATGGTTTCAAGGTGGCCCTCGGGTTGATCGGCGCCCTCCTGGCGCATGTCGTCGAGATCATGCTCTTCGCCGCGGCCTACATTGTCCTGTCCCATATGGAGGGGATGGGACGCATCGTCGGGGAGACGGATCACGAGATCCGCGATCACATCTATTTCTCATTTTCGACATTCTCCACGGTCGGCTACGGGGACTTGGTCCCGGTCGGGCCAATCCGGATCCTGGTCGGTGTGGAATCGCTCCTCGGCCTGGTGTTGATCACTTGGACGGCATCATTCCTGTTCCTTGAAATGCAGATGCGCTGGAGTATCGGTAACGGGAAGGTGAAGTGACGATGAGCGAGTCGGCTCCGATCGGTTGGGAATGAGTTGTTGAAGACGGAGGATCTGCTGGCCCCCTACATTCGAATGTTCACTTCTCGTCCATACGGACTTGAGGCGCAACCTGAAGGTCGCGGCTACGAGGTTCCGGCTGGGGGCTTCTCGCGCTCTACTTTCTCAAGTTTTCCCCGTTTACGAGTTCCCTTTTGGGAAAGGTTTTGCCCCAGTGGGCCTGGATCTCGATCTGGCCCCGGAAGTGTTTGTCGTCGAGGAAGGCGATGGGGTTTTCCTGCAGCGTATTGTCGGAATCGAGGTAGACCTTGATGAGGTAATTGCCGGGTTGGAGCGTCGGGTCGTCCGCCGTCCAGTCCGCGGCGTTTTCGCTGGCCTCGTCGCGCAGCAGCGAGAGCGCGCCGAAGACGGCTTTCTTCGGCGTGACCTTGCCCTGGGTGAAGGCGATCGGGGTCTTCGCCCAGGCATTTTTCTTCGCGTCCCAGCGATGCACGAACAACTGGACGGGCGTCATGTTGGGCCAGTCCTTGGGGGCGTGGTTGAGCATGATCATGTGTTTTGAGGGATGCCAGTTATCGGCGGGTAGGTCGGCGATGGCGGTGTATTCGCCGTTCACGACATCGGCGTAGTCCTGGATCCAGGCGATGAACGATTTGTAGGAGAAGTCGTCCTTGTGCATCTTGATGCCGCCGAGGTGGGAGACCGGCATCACTGCCGAGGGTTTCTCAAACTTGCCCTTGCTGATCTGCTTGGGCAGTCGCGCGGAGGGTTTGAGGACGATCAGGCTGTTGACCGGCGCCTCGATGTTGATCAGCGGCAGTCGGTCGGGGGCGGGATCGCGACTGGATTCGATCCAGGCCTCCATTGTCGCTTCGGGGGTTTTCTTGAAGAGCTTCAATCGGCTCGTGAATTTGACGCCGTTGTTCTCCTCCATCTTTTTCAAACGTTGGCGGGCCTGCTTGTGCTTGGGATTGGCGTCGTCGATCTCGTAAGGGGTGTGGCAGGGGAAGCAGCGCATGCGATGCGACCAGATGTTGCGCTTGAAGGAATCCACGAGGCGACTCTTGCGCGCGTGGCGGATCACCTTGTCCGGGCTGGCGGGTTTGGCCAGTTTATCCGGCGCGGGGAGATTGCGGAATCTGGGATCGTCGCAACAGGCCTTGATCCAGGCGCTGAAGGCGGCCAACTCCGCCTGGCGCATGTCGGCGTGAATCATACGGGCTCCCTTGTCGTAGTCCTTCTCGCCCATGCTGATGAACTTCAGGATCCGGGATTCCTCCGGGACGTCGACATCAATCAATTCCTGCGCCTTGAGAGAAGCGAATGTCGCCTCACTGGAGGGGAGGATGTAATCCTTCAAATCGACAGCCGACAAATGGCATTGCACACAGCTGGAGGGATCGGGCGACCGGAAGATCGGCAGGATGCGGGCGTTGAAAAGATCCTCGGGGGACGCGGCTTGCGTCCGGGCTGCGGCGAATGCGAACAATGCGACAGCGATGAAGGAGGCGATTTTGGATTTCATCTTGGATCGTTTTTCGCAATCGTCTGAAGGTAATGCAAGACATCCCTGTTGAGACCGAACATAAGTTGGCAGCCGGGGGCGTCGGTGGGGCGAAGCTCCTGCCGGGCCGAACGTGGCGATTTACCGGATTGCGTTCCGTGTGTGCGCTGGCGTTGAGTGTCGTTCTGCATTCGGCTGTTGGGTTGATTCAAGCCGCGGCGATCCAATCTTTGCAGACCGACCTCCTCATCGTGGGCGCGACGGAGTCTGGTTGGGCGTCGGCCGTTCAGGCGGCGCGGCAGGGAGTGAAGTCCATCACCATCGTCCACGACGGCGAATGGTATGGTGGCCAGTACACCGAGCAGGCCCTGGCCTGCGTGGATGAGAACAAGGGGATGGACAAGGTCGGTTGGGGCGTGGACTGGCATCCGATGAAGCGGGCCTTTCATCGCAGCGGTTTGTTCAAGGAGTTGATGGACCGGATCGAAGCGGACAACACTGCGAAGTACGGTTCGCCCATGCCCGGCAAACCGCATCATGGTCCATCAACCTTTCGTCCCGCTGAAGCCGAGGCGGCCTTCCGCAGTTTGATTCAGCCCTATGTCGATTCCGGTCAAATCAAGGTCGTATGGAAGCGTTGCGCCGTGGCGGCCGACGTGGATGAATCCGACCCCGCCCATCCGCGATTGAAGGGGCTGACCTTCGCTCCGGTGGATCTGCAGACCGGCGAGGTGGGAGATGCGGATCTGACGGTGGCGGCGAAGATGACCATTGACGCCTCCGATTGGGGCGATGCGATCCAGGTTTCGGGGACGGCCTTTGAATGCGGGCCGGACCCGCAGTCACGCTATGGCGAGCCGAGCGCGCCGAAGGAAGGAACCTTTCCTCAGAACGAGATGAATCCCATCACCTGGGCGATGATCGTGGCGGAGTCGGATGGCGGGTCGCCGATCGCGAAGCCGGATCGTTTCGACGATCGATACTTTCCGCGGGCCACGCATTTCAGTCGCGCGGAATTCGGCAAACTGAAGTGGGACGTGCCCAATCCCGGCGGCGGTTCGATTCTACATTGGCCGCCCGATGGTCAGGCGTCCAAACGTCAGCTCAGCGTCTATTCCGTGCGACGGATCGTGGACGGTTATTTCAGCAAGGACGGCAAGACCTCGATCCTGCTGAACTATATGAACGGGCAGGACTATCCTCTGGAGCGGTTGCCGCAGCATGTCGTCGACGCCTTGGAGGCGACAGAACCCGGCGCGTCGAAGAAGAACATCGTGGTGATGACGCGCGAGCAGCGGCAGATCGTTTTCGACGACGCCAAGCGGCATTCGAAGTGCGTGCTCTACCACCTGCAGAACTTCGTGCACGAACGCGCGGAGCAAAAACAGAACAGCCTACGCAACTTTCACCTGAGCCCCGAGTTCAGCACGCCGGACAATCTCCCGCCCAAGCCCTACATTCGCGAAGGGCTGCGCCTCAAGGCGATGTACATGATGCGCGAGCAGGATGGCCGGAATCGCGACGGCGTGGACAAGACCCGCGCCAAGCCGCGCTTCTCCAAGGTCATGTATCCGGACGGCCTGTTTCCCTGGCAGTTTCACTATGACTTTCATCGTACCGGCCGCACCTACCTCAAGGACGAGGGCGCGAGCGGACCGTGGATCGATTACCACAAGCCGAACCGGCACACGAAGTTCATCAGCGACCGCTGTGTGTTTCCCTTGCGCAGCCTGGTGCCGGAGAAGATGGACGGCTTGTTGGGCGCGCAGGGGAACGTCGGCTTCAGCAGTATTGTCAGCGCGGCGGTGAGGCTGCATGACCAACGGGTGCACATTGGACAGGCGGCCGGGGCCGTGGCAGCGATTGCGTTGGAGAAGCAGGTGAGGCCGCGGGAGATGCCGTATGATTTTGGCTTGTTGGAGGCGGTGAGAGGCGCCTTGTGCGGCGATACGAAGGGCGCTGTTCCGTTGCAGTTGTGGCCGTTCCGCGATCTGCCCGCGGATCATCCGGATTTTGTGGCGATCAATCGATTGGCGGCATACAGAGTTCTCCACTTTGACGACCTGAACGTCGATTTTATGCCGGATCGACCGGTTGACGCGGCTTGGATGAAGAAAGTGTTTCCCGGTAGGAAACGTGCGCTCAGAGAAGGGACGACCAGGGGCGCTGTGTGCGCATCGGACTGGTTTCATCGGGGGATGATACCAGAAACATCCACCGTATGGCGGACGACACCTTTCATTTTCGACAAGGACGGCGACACGCACCCCGATGTATTCCAACGCGTATCTCCCGACGACGCCGACGGCGACGGCATTCCCGACCGCGACGACGCGCTCCTGTTCACGCCGAATGAGCCGATCGTCTGGGCGATCACGAAGGCGGAATTGACGCCGGAGTCTGACGGGGAGCCCGGCAAAGGATTGAAGTCGGGCAACGCGCGCTTCTTCAACTTCTGTGGGCAGGGCGTGAAACCGGCGGAAGGCGAGGAAGCCGATCGCGGTCGTCGATTCGACGCGCAGCGCGGATTCGGTTGGCTCAACGATCTTTCACAGAACAACCGGAAGCGCAACGCCCTCAAAGGCCCGCGCGACAGTTTCATCTTTACCCGCCAACGCGACACCTGGGAATGCGCGGTCGAGAATGGTCGTTATCGGGTGACCATCTGCGTCGGCGACTCCGGTCACGAGCAGTTGAACCAATGGGTGAAGATCGAGGGCGCGTTGGCGATCGACGAAGTCACGACCACGGATGGCCAATTCGCCGAAAAGGCGGTGGAGGTCGAGGTGAAGGACGGTCGTTTGACCGTGGAGATGGGCTCAGGGAAGCCGTCGTCAAACACCTGCGTGAATTGGCTGGCGATCGAGGCGTTGAGGTAACGAATGCGCTTGGGCAACCTCGTAGCCGCAACCTCGTAGTCGCAACCTTTAGGTTGCGCACCGAGCGCGTTTCGCGCGAGAAGTGGGAACTTGCGCACGCTCACTTCTCGTCCATGCGGACTCGAGGCGCGACCTTAAGGTCTCGGCTACGGGGTTTTGGGACTCGAGGCGCGACCTGAAGGTCTCGGTTGCGGGGTTTTGGGATTCAGATCCATTCGCGGACTTGCTCTTGGAAGCGGTTGTAGATGTAGCCGAGGGCGATGAGGACGAGGCCGAGCCCCATGAAGCTGAGGACACGGTAGCCGAGCGACAGGTCCCAGACGTCGATCATGAAAACGCGTGCGACGGCGAGGATCAGAATTCCGATTCCCAGGCGACGGTATTCCCGCTCCCGCAACCAGAAACCGACGCCGGTCAGTGCGAAGGCGAGGATGGCCCATGCGAGGGTCATGACGAAACCATTCTCCTGCGCGTGCAAGGCGGCCCGGGTGACCCAGAGCCAAAGCGTGGCGCCGCCGGCGAGAATGATTGCGGTGTGATGTCGCCGGGTCAGATGGAACAAGTCGTTCATCTTCGAGGCAATGATGTGTCGACCCAGGAGCATGAGGATGGCGATCAAGTCGGCCGCGTGGGCGTGATCCTTGTCGAAACCATGAATCCAGAACAGTAGGAAGCCCGCGCCGATGAATGCGGAGCCGGTTTCGGCGCGGCCGGCAACCTGGTCATGGGCCCCCTGCAGGAAGACGAGTGTTCCGCTCAATGCCAGCGCCAAGAAGCGGAAATCCGCGGCGAAATACTCGATCGTGTAGAGGGTCGTCATCAGGACCAGGCCCACGCGAGCGATGACCAAGGCCGGGCTCAGGTTGTCGGCGAGTTTACGGTTGGCGCCGCCGAAGCGATGGATCCACTCGCTGCCGGCGACAGCATACGTGGCCAGGGTGATCACGGGTGTGAGGGACGCCCACCATGCGGGGTGTCCGGTCAGGATCTGCTTGTGGAATTCCCAGGCGCTGACGAGCAGGAAGAACTGCCCGCAGGCTGCCAGCGACCACAGGCGCAGGACGCCGCCGACCACAGCGAACAAGACCGCCAGCAACGCGGAAACGGCGAGCCAGGCTTGCGCGGAGAAATGATCCGCCAGCGCGACGTGGACGAGAGCAACCACGCCCATGGATCCGAGACCGACCAAAGCTGTCCGCCAGTCCTTGTCCATGGGAAGCGTTTGTTGTTGTTGGAGCCAAGCCAGCAGGGCAAGCGAGACGCCGGCAGTAACGATCGAGCTCCAGGCCGGGATGTCGGCGTGCGCGTGCGCCATGGCGAATGCCATGAGTTGCGCCAACAAGAGGAAACCGGCGCCGAACTGGCTCAGGATGTTGATGCGCAGACCTCGGTGTGAAAGGGCGATCGCCGCGGCTTCCAAGGCCATGACCGGGCCGCGCCACGCCGGTTGCAGATGTTGATAGCTCACCGCCGCCGTCAACGCGCAAACGGAGAAGGCGTTCAGGCCGTTGAGAAAGCTCTCTTTCTCAGGGTCCAGATCCAGGATTCGGCGGCGTTGATGCCAGATCAGGACTGCCAGGGTGGCAGCGATCACCGCAACGCCGTGCAGCCAGTGCGGCAGCGGGTCGTGGTTCAAGGACACGAGCGCGAGTCCTTGCGCGCAAAAGAGATATCCGAACCCGAGCAGGCTGAGCGCGCGGATCCGCAGCTTCTCCACCGACAAGATCACGGCCAGGGCGGTCAGCGCGAGCGCGACGGGCCGCGCGGTGAAGTCCAAGTTGTGCCAGGTGGCGAGGAACCAGGGAATCAATCCGGCCACCGAGAAGTAGTAGATGGCGTCCTGCGCGACCGGCGGTTTCTCCGCGGCGGGCGTCATTGCCTCGGCGCGCAAGTTGAGCCGGTTCACCCACCAGGCGTTGAAGAGCATGAGCGAGCCCAGTGAGATTCCCAAGGCGAGACCGCCCGATTCGAAGGGGCGGATGTCGTCGATGGCGAGGCCTACTGCCAGCGCGGCGGTGATGTAGCCGCCGGCCTGCATGAACTTGCTGTCGCGATTGTAGCCGAGCAGGATGAGCACGACGCTTTCGATGGCAAGCGAGAGGGCGAGCTGCGCTCCGGTGAACCAGGCCATGATGCCCCAGGTGACCAGCAACAGTCCCTGGACGACGTAGCTGTTCTCCGCGGTTGGTTCGTCGGCGAGAAAACGTCGGGCCGGAACCGTGAGGGCGAGCAGCGCGGCGCCGACCGTGAGTGGGAAAGCCCAAAAGGTGTCCGGGTAGGCCAGGTTCGTCGTGAGCGCGCCGAAAGCCACGAGCAGCCCGTTGTTCGCGGTCAGGAAGATGGCGCGGCTTTGTTTCTCGAGTTCGCCGGCTTGCGAAACAAAGACGGCCACGGTGAAGACGATCCAGTAGCTGGCGAGAAACCCGAGGCCCAGCCAGTAATCGCCGGTCGAGAGCGCGCCGCTTTGCCAGACCTCGAAGCCGTGATGATGAAAGCGCCAGAAGGCCCAGCCGCCGTAGGTTCCGGCGAGGCTGACGAACGAAAGGATCGCCCAGCGATTGCGGACCAGGAACCAGACCGCTGCAAGGGAGAGCGCGAGATTGGAAAACAGGGTGAAGGAGCCGGTCTCGTTGACGCCGCTGGTGTAGTAGGCGAGGCCAATTCCGAACAAGGCCATGATTTCGGATTTTCGTCGATCGGCCAACCAGGCGATGAAGCCCGCCCAGGCCAGCAACGCCGCGCCCGCAAGGAATTCGTTGGGGATGACGCGCAGGTTTTCGAAGTAATGGGCCGCGTAGGTGGTGAAGTAGACCGCCGCGAGCCCCCCGGCAAACAGGACTTGCGTGTAGTTCTTCAGTTCGGCGCGACGACGCTGCAGCCAGGCGCCCGTACCGAGCAAGGCTCCGCCGATGAAGTAGAGCCCCGCGACCTTGCCAATCGGTCCCAGGGGCACGATCCAGTTGGTGTAGGCCAGCTTGGCAAGGAACCCGATGCCGGTCAGCAGCAGCACGATGCCGATCCGGACAAACCAATAGGAACCGAGCGCGAACTCGAAGGAGGGCTTGGCGGCGTCAGGTTCCGAGGGGGCGGCGGCGACTGGTTCGGGTTGAGGCTCCGGCTTCGCGGCCTTGGGCGAGATCTGAGCTGCTGCCGGGGTGGGCTTGGTTTCTGCCGGCGCGGTTGAATTGGCGGATTGGAGCGCCGAGCATTGCCCGGCTTTGGCGCCGGCCATGAGTTCTTGCCGGGCAATGCTCGGCGCGCCGGCGCTTGCCTGCCGGGCTGGCGTGGGCTCCTCGGCCGCTTTCGCGATCGATTTGGAAACGGGCGGCAAGGGCGGCGGTGTGACCGGTTGCGCCGGTTGGGAAAGGCGTTGCAGGATCTCCGTCCGTTGCGCCTTGGCCGGGGCGGTTTCTTGGGAGGCGTCCTTCTCCAAGGCGGCCACGCGTGAATCCAACGTCGTCAGTTGGTCGCGGAGGAGGTTGAGATCCTTGCGCACGCGACCGAGTTCAAAATGGGTTTCGGCGTTCATGATGCCCTGCAATCTAGGGGCGTCGGCCGCAGGAGCGTTAATCGATTAGATATTCGGAAGGATTGGCTGGATCGATGAAGCGCCGATCGTGTGTCCAAGGGAAGGAGTTCGCAGGCGTGGATGGCTGTTGGCGACGCAGTAAACGGAATGAATTCCGTTCTGCTGGGGCAGCGCCATGCGAGTTCGGGAAACGTCGTCCCGGCCGCGAATCTGCCTGACGAATGGCAACGGATCAGGGTATCCTGGCGTCGAAGAACCCGAAATCATGTCCACACCCGAAGAACTCAAAGGATCCTGCTCCGAATGCGGCGGAGGGTTGCAGTTTCCGCCGGATGCGCTTGGTCAGCAGATTGACTGTCCGCATTGCGGCGCGCCGACGAAACTCGACGTCTCTGACTCGGCCGCCGACGGAGACCAGCCCATCGACGCGTTGAAGGCCGGCATTGCGGGCTTTGCCAAGGCGGCGTCGCTCACGGCGAAGAAGGCTTCGGAAAAGGCCAAGGAGCTCAAGGATTCGGAGAAGGTGCAGGAGCTGAAGGAGAAAGCGGGGCGCGCGGCGGCGGACGTGAAGGCGAAGGCGGAACAGACGGCGGCGGCCGCGGCAGCCGATCCGGACAAGTTCAAGAAGAAGGCGTTGCCGATCGCGATTGCGGTGGCCGCAGTGGCGCTGATCGTCCTGTTCCGGATGCAGCCCTGGAAGTCGGAGTTCGAGCGCGCCTTGTCGCGGGCGGATTCCGGCAATGCCGCGGCGCAGAACCTGGTCGCGTCGATGTACCTGCGCGGTGCGGGCGTGGACAAGGATGTGGGCAAGGCGGTCCAGTTCTATTCGGCCGCGGCGGAGCAGGGATTTGTCGACGCGCAGGTGAATCTGGGAGCGATGTATCTGCAGGGCCTGGGCGTGGAGCGCGACGAGGCGGAGGGGTTCAGGCATTTTGCGATGGCGGCGGAATTGGGGGACGAGGCGGCCAAGTCCGTCGTCGGTGAGTTGTTGTGGCGGGGGCAGGGCGTGGGGCGAAATCCCGGGGAGGCGCGCAAATGGTTGGAGGAATCGGAGGACCTCGCCAACAGCCGCTTCTACCTGGGGCTGATGTCGGCGATGGGGGAGGGCGCGGAGAAGGACGTGGACGCCGCCATCGATTGGCTCGAGGACGCGGCGGATCAGGGACATGCGGACGCGGCCGGAGCGTTGGGATATCTCTATCTGACCGACGCGGAGGAGAAGGACGAAGAGAAAGCGGTGAAGCATCTGGAGCGCGGGGTCAAGGGAGGCTCCGCCCAGGCGATGCATCTGCTGGGCATCTGTTATCGGGAAGGGCTCGGAGTCCGCCGCGACAAGACAAGGGCGCTGGATCTGATTGAGGAGGCGTCGGCCAAGGGTTGCCGCGAGGCCGAGGGTTCCCTGCGGCAGTTGGATGTCGAAGGCGGCGCCAGCCTGCTGCAACCGCTCCAGCGGCAAGGACTCCTGATCTTTGATCCGGGCCGCTTGACGGACTACGATCAGGGCTGGGAGCAGTATCGGCGATGACCCAGGGAGCGGCGACATTTCTTCGCCGTGGCCGCACCGGAGGGCATTGCTCCAGCCAAGTTCGGGGCGTCGGAGAAGCGGATGACGGCATTGGGACCCCGTGAGGTTCTGTGCCTGCGCTGCAGGCACGGCGACAAGAATGTCGCCGCTCCTTGGGGCTGAGGTTTCGGTGGCACGGCGAGGCTGCCATATTACCTTTCGGATAAATCGAAAATATCGATCTTCCGGATGGTTGACTCGTGGCGTGGGCGCTTTTAACTCTGGGCCAATGTCGCAAAAGGTCATCCAGGGTTTGTTTCGTTTTCTTTTTCCGGTGGTTCAACCGTTGGTGCGGTTGGCGGTGGGGCTCTTGTTCCGGTTCCGGGCCTATAATGTCGAGGCTTTGAATACACCGGGACCGGTGCTCCTGATTCCGAATCACGCGTCGTGGATCGACTGGCTGCTGTTGGGATCCGTGCTGGATGAGGACTGGAAGTTCGTGGTGTCGAGCCGGGTTGCGGACAAGAACTGGATCTACCAGTTGGTCATGCGGAACCGGCGGACGTTTCCCATCGATACCAGTTCGCCCTATGCCGTTCGCCACATGGCGGATTTTCTCAAGCAGAAGGGGCGTTTGGTCCTGTTTGCGGAGGGGCGGATATCGGAGACAGGTTCGTTGATGAAGTTGTTCGATGGCACGGGTTTCCTGCTGTTCAAGACGCATGCCCGCTTGATCACCTGTTATCTGCGCGGGGCGGACCGATTGGCCTGGGGCTTGAGTGAGAGCAAGGGTTGGAAACGGAAGTTTCCCCGGATCAGCGTTCATTTCAGCGACGCGCAGGAGCCGCCGCACAAGGACTATGGCAGCACCCACAAGGCCAGGATCAAACTTACTCAGTGGCTGCGGGACTGCATGATCCGGCAGCGCTTCGAGGTCGAGATGGAGTGGGCGCCGGGCAATGTCTTGGCCAGCGTCATTGAAACGGCGGGGAACAATGCGGGCAACGCCTTGCTGGAGGACGTGAGCGGCGTGACCTTGAACGGCCGGGATCTGTTGATCCGGACAGACCTGATTGCGCGTCGGTTGCGGGGGATGCTGTTGCCCGAGTTGTCCCATGTGGGCGTTCTGTTGCCGAACGTCAACGCGACGCCGGTCGTGATCCTCGGGCTGTGGGCGATCGGCAAGGTTCCGGCGATCCTGAATTTCTCCACCGGCATTCCCCTGATGCTGAAATGCGCGGAAGTGGCGGGGCTGAAGCAGATCGTGACTTCGCGCGATTTCCTGGACAAGGCCAAGCTCGACGTTCAGCCGATGATCGAGGCGGGCATTGAGTTCTGTTACCTGGAGGATGTTCGCGGCGAGATGACCATCGTGGAGAAGTTGGCCTCCGTGGCCCGGGTCGATCTGGCGCCGGAATGCGTGGCGCGTGTTCCGAGGAAAGCGGAGGACTCCGCGGTGATCTTGTTCACCAGCGGCTCGGAGGGGCTGCCCAAGGGAGTGGAACTGACCCATGGCAACCTGATCTCCAATATACATCAGGCGTTGACCGTGCTCGATATCACGGATGAGGATCGGCTCTTCAATGCCTTGCCGATCTTCCACAGCTTCGGGTTGACGATCGGGACCCTGTTCGGCCTGGTTCGTGGCATCTACGTCTTTCTCTATCCCTCGCCGCTGCATTACCGGATTGTGCCCAACGCCATCTACGACCGCCGGTGCACGGTGTTCATCAGCACCAACACCTTCTTGAAGGGATACGCGAGAAGGGCGCACCCGTATGATTTTCGTTCGGTGCGTTTGTTGTGGTCGGGCGCGGAGAAACTGCAGGAATCGAACGCCAGGGTCTGGGCGGAGAAGTTTGGTTGCCGGGTGTTGGAGGGCTACGGCGCCACCGAGTGCTCCCCAATCATCTGTGTGGACACGCCGATGCGGCCCATGGTCGGTTCGGTGGGGCGGATGATGCCGGGAATGGAGTGGAAACTGGAGGCCGTTCCAGGCGTGGAGGACGCGGGCCGTTTGTATGTCCGCGGCCCGAACATCATGCGTGGCTACCTGAACCCGGATGCCAACGCAGCCTTCCAGGAACTGGACGGCTGGTACGACACGGGTGACATCGTGCACGTGGACGAGGATGGCTACGTCTTCATTCGCGGTCGCATGAAACGCTTCGCCAAGGTCAGCGGCGAAATGATCAGCCTGACTGCGGTGGAGGACGCCTTGGCCGGCGCGTTTCCACGTTACGGTCTGCGCTGCCAGGTGGCGATCCTGGCGATTCACGACAAACGCAAGGGCGAGGCCCTGGTCCTGGTCACGAATGAAAAACGGCTGGAACTGAAGGAGGTTCGCGAGGCCGTGCGCGACAAGGGCCTGCCGAACATCGCGGCCCCCAAGGCCATCTTGAATGTGCGGGAGATTCCCAAGCTCGGCACCGGCAAGGTCAATCACCGCGAATTGCAGGAGCGGCTGAAGGAGGCATTGGCGGAGCTCCAGAAGTGAGGGTTGTCTCGATTCCGCATTCAGCTCCTTGTTCCTGATTCATTCGTCTCTCCGGGACATTGAAGTGGGCTCGACGGAGTCTCTCCCCACCGGTTTTATGAGCCGTTCGGTTATTGAGGGCGCTGATTGCGTTGGAGTTGGGGGGCGTTCCGGCATGGATTGAAATGCCCTGAAGACAGCGGATGCGAGTCGAACAGGCGGTGGGGAGAGACTCTGTCGAGCCCACTTCGAAACGCTGAAAGGGTGGAAGCGAGTAGGACGAGAAGCCCCCCTGCCATGGTCGCTATTCCATCACCCGCCATTCTTCACCGAATTGTTCCAGGAAGCTGTCGGAATAGGCGCGTTCAAAGGCAAGCAGGGGCAACAGAATCACCGCGCCCACGTAGGGCATGCCCGCGACGCAACAGGTCACGGCCAGTAGAATCAACTTCAGGAACCCCAACACGGCCTGCATCACGATCTGGAACAGAAGGTAGAGGATCGTCGGGCCCAGGTTGCCTTTGATCAATCCACCCAGCAAGCCCCAGGCCGCGAGCGCGCCAATGCGGCGTCGATACATGATTGGCGCGATGAAATCCTTGGTCAGCTTCTCGATGGCCAAGAAGGTCAGTGCGATCAATGTCGCGCCCACAACGCAGCCTCCGATCACACCGATGTCCAGCCACGAGGCGTTCTGGTCGCGCAGCATGCGATAGGAGGTAAAGCCGATGGCGCCCAGCAGCGGTATGGCCGGAAGCGCGGCAATGACATGCAGACAGAGCCGAAATGCGAAGAGGCTGTTTGCGGACGCGGCATGGTCCCGCCACGGCGACGCGATGGCCCCGCTGTTGGTTGCGACGCAATTCAGAAACAGGAAGCGTCCCCGGCTGGTCAACCAGAGGATCAGGAGTCCGACCACAACCGAGGCGATTGCCGCCAGGGCGAAGGTGGTCAGCAAGGCCTCGGCGTTGTTTCGGAGCCATTGGTCTGCCTGCCGGACGACCTCACGAGCGTTGCCGTCCTTCACGATCCTGCCCATTCCGAAGTTCACCGCGCTGGAAACCTCATGGCTGCCGATCGTCGCGAGCCAGGCGCAGAACGCCACGGCCAGCCATTTGCCGAAACGAAACGGTTCGAACAGGAGAAGCTGCGTGCGCGCCCAGGCATCGGACAGGGGATCGAGCACGCTGATCGGGCCTGGTTGATTGATTGGCTCCATTGGCAAACGGGGCGGGGTTTCTGTCGTCGGAGTCATCAGACCGCAAAGATCATCGCGATCCCAGTACAAGCTTCACTTTCCATTGTAGGACCGCGGTTCCATGATGACGAGCGGCTGGTTTGAGAACCAGCGCGACGGAGCGCCGAGCATTGCTCGGCCGGAGCGTGGATCAGCAGCCCATCCTTGGCATTGCTCGGCGCTCCAGAGACAGGGGGAACCGGACGCTTATGCGTGGTCCGGCTCTTGATCGAAATCTAGGGCCCATGCGCGTGTCCCGCGTGGTGTAGGCAATCAAGGAGGGGATCACTCCCAGCACGTTGCACGGCAGGATCAGGATCGCCTTGGCCTGTCGCCAGATCATTTGCAATCGGCAGCCTGCGCGGCCAGCAGCAACGCGCCGACAGTGACGGCGTCTTCGCCCAGCGCGGCCAGTCGCACATCCGGTCCCGGCGCGAAGGCCGCCATGGTGTATTTCGGCAGGGCTTCTGCCACGGCGGCGCGCAGGGGTTCGCCGATCAGCGACAGGCCGCCGCCCATGACAATCGCTTCGGGGTGGAACAGTTGCACGGCGTGCGAAAGTCCGAAAGCCAGGTCGTCGGCAGTTTCCCTGAGAATGCGCCGCGCGGCCTCGTCGTTCTGTTCCAACGCCGCGGGGAGATGACGGGCTTCGCCGCCGTTGGAATCCCCGGTCAATCGACAAAGCGCGCTGTCGGGATCGGTTTCCCTGAGCGCGCGAATCCTGGCGTCGACCGCCCAACCGGAGCAGCGGGATTCGACGGTTGCGCCGGACTTGTCGAGCCACAGATGCCCGACCTCGGCCTCGCCGGGCCGCGCGCCGTGGTAGATGGAGCCGTTCACCACCAATCCGCCGCCGACGCCGCTGCCCATGTTGACCCAGCACATGGGATTGGAGCCCTGCCCGGCTCCGACGGTCGCCTCGGCCAAGGCCGCGGTGTTGGCGTCGTTCTCCACGGCGACGGGCAGGCCGGTCAGGTCGCGCAACCAATCGCCGATCGGGAAATCGGACCAGCCTTCGATCTGGTGCGAACAACAGATGGCCCCTGTCTCGAAATCGACCGGCCCGCCGAAACCGACGCCGATGGCGATGGGGTGGGCGCCCCGCAACAAGTCTGGCAAGGCGGATTTTATCTGGCGGCGGATCCCTTCACCGCCAGCTCCGGGCGCGATTTGAAATCGCTCGCACGACGCGATTTCGCCGTCGGCCGCGCCCACCACCAATTGGAGTTTCGTGCCTCCGATTTCGAGGCCGAGCACGCATTCGGCTGCGGGGTGATCAGGGGCGTTCGACATGTCCGGACGCTAGCATGGACGGATGGACCTGTCCAAGCGCCGGAAGGCGCCCGGCGCTCGTGGCGCAGCCGTCCCGGCTGCGGGTTCTGGCGGCGTCTCGCCGCGAGTTTCGCATCACCGGGCGAGGACGCGCGTTCAACCCGCAGGCGGGACGCCTACGTCACATTTTGCAGCCGTGTCGCGAATGGATAACAGAAACTCGGGAATACGCGGGATTCCGTTCACAAACGCGTTGCTCCGAGGATCTCCGATTCCCAGAATTGGCGGCGTGTTGGCGAGGGTATTTTCAGCGGCGGTGACGGGGATAGACGCGTATCCGGTGGAGGTGGAGGTGAATGCCGGATGGGGCGACACGGTGGTTGTGATTGTCGGGTTGCCGGATACGGCGGTGAAGGAATCGCGCGATCGGGTGGGCACGGCGATCACCAATTCCGGGTTTCGTTTTCCGATGGGCAAGACGACGATCAATCTGGCGCCGGCGGATGTGAAGAAGGAGGGGCCGAGTTTTGATCTGCCGATTGCGGTGGGGATGCTGGCGGCGAGCGAGCAGTTCGTTTGCGATCGATTGGAGGATTTCGTGATGGTCGGCGAGTTGGCGTTGACGGGCGCTGTGCGTCCGGTGAAGGGAGCCTTGCCGATTGCGATACGCGCCCGGGCCGAGGGCAGGACCGGGATGTTGGTTCCGGAGGCGAACGCCGCTGAAGCGGCGGTGGTTGAGGGATTACAGGTGATCCCGGTAAAGAATCTGCATGAGGCCGTTTGTTTCCTTGAGGGCGAGGTGGCGATTTCCCCGACCAAGGTGGACGTGAAACGAATCTTCGACCGACCCTGCGAGGACGACGTGGACTTTTCGGAGGTGAAGGGGCAGGAATCGGTGAAGCGCGCCTTGGAGATCGCGGCGGCCGGCGGGCACAATATCCTGCTTATTGGTCCGCCGGGCACAGGCAAGTCGATGTTGGCCAAGCGCCTGGCGACGATCCTGCCCCCATTGACCCTAGACGAAGCCTTGGAGACGACCAAGGTCCACAGCATCAACGGACTCCTGGAGCCCGGACAGGCCTTGGTCACGCGGCGTCCCTTTCGCTCGCCGCACCATACGGTCAGTGACGCCGGTTTGCTCGGCGGGAACGTCAATCCGACGCCGGGGGAAATCTCGGTGGCTCACAACGGGGTGCTGTTTCTCGACGAGTTGCCCGAGTTCAAGCGCAACGTGCTGGAGACGATGCGTCAGCCTTTGGAGGAGGGGAAGGTGACGATCTCGCGCGCGGCCGGGACGATGACCTTCCCTTCGGCCTTCATGTTGGTGGCCGCCATGAACCCGACACCGGATGGCAAGATGCCCGCGGAATCGGGTTGCTCCCCGAAGCAGATTCAGGCCTATCTGGGCAGAATCTCGGGCCCCCTGCTGGATCGGATCGATCTGCATGTGGAGGTTCCGCAGGTAAAGTTCAATGAAATCATGGCGAAGCGGACGGGGGAAACCTCGGACGCGATCCGTGAGCGGGTGGTCGAGGCCCGTGAACAGCAGCAGGCGCGCTTCCGCAGTCGTCCCCGCATCACCTGCAACGCGCGAATGGGAAGTCGGGAGATCGAAGCCCATTGTCAGCTGGAGGAGCCGACCATGGACCTGCTGAGATACGCAATGAGCGACATGAATTTGAGCGCCCGGGCCTATGATCGGATCCTCAAGGTCGCCCGGACGATCGCAGATCTGGCGGGTTCGGAGTCGGTCGGTTCCGAGCACGTCTCCGAGGCGATCCAGTATCGGAGCCTGGATCGTCAGATCTGGGGCTAGGTGAGCGGGCGGAGCGCGTAAGAATCTCTGCTGCGTCAGGAGCGCGGGCATCCCTGTCCGCCCGCGACCTGTGGGGCGTCCGGATTTTCATTGACCCGGGCAGGGAATTCCCGTTCCCTCGCCGCCTTTTGGACGGCCCGATTTCAGGGCTGTTTTACACGGATTTCTGTAGAAAAGGCGATCTATGCTTACGATTCGAAACCTCGCGAAAGTCTTTGGCGGGCGCACCTTGTTTGAAGGCGCGTCCATGACGGTGAACTATGGCGACCGGGTGGCCCTGGTCGGGCCGAACGGCGCGGGCAAGACAACCCTGTTTTCTTTGATCCTGGGCGGGCAGCAGGCGGACGAAGGCGAGATCGAGCGCGACGAGTGGACGACGGTCGGCTTCCTGCCGCAGGAGAGCGAGCCGCTGGACAAGGAAACAGTGCTCGAGGTGGCGACCGGCCGGGCCGGCGAGATCGAGGGTTTGGAGAAAACGTTGCGGGGCTTGGAAGAGGCGGGGAACTGTGACTGCATCCAGTATTACGAGGCCCAGGCGAAATTCGATTCATTGAATGATCCCCAGTTCGAGGCGAAGGCCAAGAAGATGCTGGCGGGCTTGGGATTTCAGCAGGAGCATTTCGATCGGCCGGCCAATGAGATGAGCGGCGGTTGGATCATGCGCGCCCACTTGGCGAGGTTGCTCGCCATGGAGCCGGATCTGTTGATGCTCGACGAACCGACCAATCACCTGGACCTGGCTTCGTTGCTTTGGTTTCAGGACTACCTCAAGAACCAGTCCTGCGCGCTGTTGCTGATTTCGCATGACCGCCAATTCATGGATGAACTGGTGGAGCAGGTGTTCGAGATCTCCCGCAAGAAGCTCATTCCCTGGAAGGGCAATTACTCCACCTACGAAAAACTGAAACGGGAGAAATTCGAGCGGGATTCGGCCGCCTACAAGAACCAGCAGAAGGAGATCTCCGAGATCAAGGACTTCGTGAACCGCTTTCGCCAGGTGGCCTCGAAGGCGTCGCAGGCGCAGAGTCGACTCAAGCAGTTGGAGAAGATGGATGTGCTTGAGAAGCCGGACGCGCCCAAGAAGCCCTTTCGCTTTCAATTTCCCCAACCGGAACGCGGCGGTCAGCGCGCCATCGCGTTGGAGGACATTCACCAGGCTTACGGCGAACACAAGATCTACGAGGGCGTGGATGTTGAGTTCCAGCGCGGGGAGCGCGCGGTGTTGGTCGGCCCGAACGGCGCGGGCAAATCGACGCTGATGAAGATCCTGGCCGGCGTGTTGGAGTTTCAGAAGGGGGAGCGAATCGAGGGCCACAACTGCCGGCTTGGCTACTTCAGCCAGCACCGCGCCGCGACGCTGAAACCGGAGAACACCGTGTTGGACGAGGTGCTGGAAGCGGCGGGCGACATCCGTGAGGAGGAGGCCCGCGGCATCCTGGGGTCCTTCATGTTCCGGAAGGAGGAGATTTTCAAGAAGACACAGGTCCTGAGCGGCGGTGAGAAGAGTCGTCTGAACCTGGTCAAGTTCCTGGTCAATCCGCCCAATCTCCTGTTGATGGATGAGCCGACAACGCACCTCGATATCCTGACCGTTGAGTCATTGATCATCGCGTTGGAGCGCTACGAGGGCACGCTGGTGTTCATTTCCCATGATGTCTACTTCATCCGTCGCCTGGCCAATCGCGTGCTTCACGTGAAGGACGGCAAGATCACGTCCTATGCCGGCGACTACGACTATTTCCTTGAGAAGACCGGTTCGCAGGGGAACGACCGCGCGGCGATTACGGCGTAGCCCGGGGCCGGGGTGCGGTTGGACGGCCGATCGAATTCGCGCGGAGTCACTTCCTCATGCGTCGCCATAGGTAGGCAAAGAACGACCCCAGTCCCGCGAATTTGTAGCTGCTATCCACGTATTTCTCGATGACGTAGAAGGCGAAGTAGTAGAAGCGCGTGAAACCCCGGATCGCGATGCCCAGCAACAGCGCGACGCGCCAACCCGGATTCTCCCAAAGCAGGATCGCCGACGCCATTAAACCAGTCAGCAGCATCAGGAAGCCCTTGATGATGATCGCCCGATGACTCTTGAGGTCGGCCATGACAAGAAGGTGAAAACCCAGCTCGAATCGCGGCAGCCGAATTGACGCCCCCGGGCTATTTCTGCGCCGGCCGCGGCGGGCGGTAGTCGGGGTGGAAGGGGCCGGCGTGGTGTCGGCGCGCCTTGGAGATGCCGCCGTTCCAGATGTCGTACTTGGGGTCGGCGTAGCGGTCGAAGAACCTGTCCAGTTTGGCGGCGAGTTGTCGTTGGATGCTTGCGTGCGAGGGTTGGTTGAACAGGTTGAAGCGCTCCTGCGGGTCGTTTTTCATGTCGTAGAGTTCGCCGGGGCCGTCGGGGTTCTGGCGGGCGATGTATTTCCAGTTTTCGGTGCGAACGGAGCGACAGCTTTCCATCTCGTAGTACATCGCTGTTTCCCAATCGATTTCCTTGCCTCGCAGGACGTCGGCGAAACTGCGCCCGGAGAGATTGGCCTGTTTCGGAATGCGATGCTTCAGGCCCATGTAGTCCAACACACTGGGTAGGAAGTCGGTGTTGCTCACCATGATGTCGCTGCGCGCCGGCTTCATGCCTCTCGGATGACGGAAGATCAGCGGCACTTGCATCATCAAGTCGTGCGCGGTCATGGGGCGGGTGTGGTCGCCCATGCCGAAGAAGCCGTTCTGTCCGCCCATCCAGCCCTGGTCGCCGGCAAAGACCACGATGGTGTTCTCATCGAGTCCGTGCTTCTTGAGCGTCGCCAGGATGGTCCCCACGCCGTCATCCACGCCGCTGACTTCGGCAGCCACGCGGCGGATGCTGACGATGTTGTTGTGGTAGTCGAGATTGCTGTATTGCCAGGGATGCGCGCGGTCGCGCGGGAAAGAGGGCAGGAACTTGTCGGAATAGTAATCCGCCCAGCGATTCTTGGCGGGGCGCAATAGCAGGGGACTCAGGCAATACGGGCCATTGTAGGCGAGGTAGAGGAAGAAGGGCTTGTCGCCGTCCTTGTTCTGCTCGATGAACTTCACTCCGTGCTCGGTCCAAAGATCGGTCATGTATTTGGGCGACTTCTGGACCTTGCCGTCGATGATCACGGGATCCTCATAGAGGTTCCCCGTGCCGCCGCGGACCATCGTCGCCCAATAACTGAAGCCATCTTGCGGCGTCATGTTGGCGCCGAGGTGCCACTTGCCGCTGAGCCCGCAGACGTAGCCTTCGGAGTGCAGGATTTTGGGCAGGGTCTCGAATTCCTTGAGCGTGTAGTAGGCCTGATCGCCCATCATGTACTTGCCGTCGAGGAAGGAATGCACGCCGTGTTGTGACGGCATCAAGCCGGTGAGGTAGGTCGCGCGCGTCGGGGAGCAGACGGCGTTGCTCGCCATGGCCCGCTCAAACAGGACTCCCTCGGCTGCCATGCGATCCAGGTTCGGCGTCTGGATGTCCTTGTTGCCGTAGCAGCCCAGGGTCCAAGCCCCATGGTTGTCGGTCAGTATGAAGATGAGGTTGGGCTTCTTGGGCGCAGCTGAGGCGGATAGCGTGAAGGCCAGGAAGAGGAGAAGGATCCGGAGCAAGGGACGCGCGTTCATGGCATGGGTTTGTATTCGCATTCCGCCACCATGACAATTCAGGGATTGGAGTAGCGCCCACGGATGGCAAGGCCGACCTTCGGATGGTAGGGCCGACCCACGGATGGCAAGGCCGACCCACGGAT
>CAZFLK010000032.1:0-42811 GCA_964519245.1 uncultured Verrucomicrobiota bacterium | reverse complement strand
GTCACCTTGGGACCGGTGTTCATCGAGACGCAGAAACACGTCTTTGCGGCGACCGCGCAATTGACCGCGACGATGAAGGCCGGTTGACGTCGAGCCTGGTAATGCCGGTCGACCGCAGGTCCGCCCAGGAATACGCGATCCTGGATGGCGATGGCATGCAGTTCACAGGAACGCACCCCGATAAAGGCATAGCGCGGCGGTGTCGCCGGCTCGTCAAACTGCCAACCGTCGTCGCTTCGCGTGGCGCCGAAGAGTTTGACGTTCGGCGCGTGCAGAAACTTCTTCCAGGAATGCGGACCTACGGTGAAGCCGAATCGGGCCTCGTCGTCGCGCCTCTTCAACCGATAACTGCCGCCATCCTGTTCCTCGGTCCAACCGACAGGAAGCTCGCGCGGGCTGTCGATTTCCTCATAAACGATCGCCTGATCCCGGACGGTGGGGCCCACCGTGGTGAAGCCTTCGGCCTGAAGAACGGCAAACAGCTCGCCCAAGGCGGCGACTTCAAGGATGACTTGGCTGGATCCGGCGCTCATTCGATGGGACATGCATATCACAGGACCCCGGAAGGAGTCACACCGGATCTTGGCGGGACCGGACTGCCACAGGTTACAATTCCGTGAAGCCCGCCGATGAAGGATCGGCGCTTTTCATCCGGGGGGCATCAACAGATCCGCGGCAACTGCTCGCCGCTCAGGAGATCCAGCACGCGGACAACGCCCAAACCGCCCTCGATGGTCAGCCGATGGTTTTGCTCCTCCTTCACGAAACCGATTATCCGCGGCTCGCAGTCCGGCTGTTCGCGCTGGATGATCTCCAACGCCCTGTCCGCCTCCTGCTTTGGCAGGATAACGACCATCCGCCCTTCATTCGCGACATAGAGCGGATCGAGGCCCAGCATCTCACACGCGCCGCGCACCGGGTCCGAAACCGGTATATCGCCTTCCCGAATCCGGATATCGCATCCGGAATCCAGGGCAATTTCCTTCAGTGCGGTGGCAAGCCCGCCCCGTGTCAGGTCGCGCAGGCAATGAAGATCGAGTCCGGCGTCGATCAGGGCCAAGACTGCCGCATTGAGGGGAGCGCAGTCGCTTTCGATATTGCTTTCGAACGAAAGGCCTTCGCGTTCAGCCATGATGGCAATGCCATGCCTCCCGACATCGCCGCTGAGGATGACCGCGTCACCGGGCCGCACGCTGGCGGGAGCGATCATCAAGTCATGGTCCACCACGCCGACGCCGGCGGTGGTGATGAACAACCCGTCGCCCTTGCCCTTGTCAACGACCTTGGTGTCTCCCGTCGCCAGCAGGACGCCTGCCCGGTCCGCGGCCGCCCTCATCGAGGCCAGCGCCCGATCCAGAAGAGCGAGTTCAAAGCCCTCCTCAATGATCAGGGCGACGCTGAGATGCAAGGGCCGGGCGCCACTCATGGCCAGATCATTGACCGTGCCGTTGACCGCCAGAGATCCGATGTCCCCTCCGGGGAAAAACAGCGGGCTGACCACGTGGCTGTCCGTTGTGAAGGCCAGCCTCACGCCGTTCACGTCCAAGACGGCGCTGTCATGGCGCGCGTCTGCCGAGTCGCTCTGGAGCGCGGGAAAGACACGACTCTCCAGCAACTCCCGCATCAAGGCGCCGCCGCCGCCGTGGGCCAGCTGAATCGTTTCGTGACGGCGCAGCGGCGTCGGGCATGACGGCTGAAAGGAACTGGGTTCGTCGGGCATCGGATCAAGCGCAACTCAATCCGCGACAACGACGGGCTGCGTCCACGCGGTTTCAAACTCTCCCTCGCGATAGGGATTCTCCTTCTTCCTGGACGAGGTGATGACGGCGCGGACATACAGTTCGTCGCCGGCGAACTCGTATTCGGCCTTCAGTCCCTCGACCTCCTGAAGTACAACGCCAATATCCTCGCTGTAACGCCGCGTCGCCCGGACCTCCTTGCCGTCTTTGTCGAGGACGGGCTTGCTGGCGCGATCAAAGCCCTTCCGCGTTCCGATGAAACGCGTGGTGTAGGTCACGCCGGTTTCGCCTTCAATGCGGATCGAGAGGCTTTTGCGCCGACGCTTCACATCCTTCAGGACAACTCCGCTCGAGGCGTAGAAATTGCCGGCCTCCATCGCATTGACCATTCCGTTGGCGGTGAGCTTGCGCGCGCGGACCATGACCCAACCACGCCCGGGGTTGCTCTTCTTGGAGTTGAACTCGTGGTAGGAATGCCCGTCGTCGGTGGCCAGGCCGTAGAGCGGCTTCATTTCCAATTCGCCGAGGCGGAAGGCATTGATGATATCCCACATGCGCTCCGTGCCCGCATGGGTTGCATCACCTTCGTTGTGGACGGAGGGATGGCCGTTGTAGACCTCGAAGAAGCGTTCATTGGCAATCTTCATGAGATCCTCTGCGGTAACCGCATAGAAGAAATTGGGATGATTCAAATGGGGGAACATCGGCTGCCCCGTCCGTTCACGTTGCTCGAACACCGCATCCACATTCTTGCGGAGGACGTCCGCGACGCTGGTCCCGCTTTGCGGGATAACGAGCTCCTTGAGATTCGTCGCGTTGACATGCACCGGCAGCGATCGCTTGCCGGGGCCGGGAAGGTAACGCGCGGTGATCTCCTCGCCCTGGATCAGCAGGAACCGGTTCCGCTCCTCGAAAATGCCGCGGAACTCCTCCAAACCGCGAAGGCGAACCTGCTTCCTTCCGTCCTTGTCCTCGCGTGTCTCAACCCAGGCGTCGCTGAAGTTCTCCACATACTTGTCGAAGGCGGCCTTGCCGCCCTTGTTCTTCTCGATGTCGATCCAACGCTCGCCCGCCGAAAGCACATTGTGATCCGTGAACATCAGGAAATCGTAGTCGTTGATTCGGTACCAGAGGGCGATGGACTCGGGATAATCGTCCCCGTCGCTCCACAGCGAGTGAGTGTGAAGGTTTCCCTTCCACCACTTCATGCCGGCCGCGGCGGCATCGATGCCGGTAAGCAGCGTGATGATCGCGAACGCGCCAAGGACTCTAACAGATCGACATTGCGACAGGAACGGACGGAGGAAACGGATCATGCCCTGTGTATAATCCTGACCGCGGCTCACGGCAAAGAAAATCGCGTCTGGCGGTCGTAGCGCAGCCGTCCCGGCTGCGGGTTCCGGCGGCGTCCCGCCGCCAGATTCGGACGACCGGGCGGGGACGCCGGCGCTACACGGAATCCGGCCCTACTCATCTCCCAAGCACAGCAACTCGCCTGTCCTCGTGGTAAGGTACAGCCTCCCATTCGCGATGGCCAAACCATCCCACGCAGGCGTCGGGACACGCCGCTCGGCGATGACGCTTCCGTCCTTCGTCGACAACATCTTGAGCCGGCCGTCCTCGTGCGCCACGTAGAGTTTTCCATCGCCGGACAAGGCCATCGCGTGGAGCCGGTTGTAGAGTTGCGTTCCTCGCGGCTTCTTCTTGGCGCGTTCCTCGCCCGAAGTGAAATGATCCGCCTTCCACGAGGCCTTTTCGGCCAATCGGTAGGTTCGGTACGGCTTCTCTCCCTTGCGCGCCGCGCCTGCGGCCGCCCAACCGGTGATCCATTTCGGGCTGAACTGTTCGCCGTTCTCCAGATCAAAATCGCGGCGGAACACCTCTGTTGTCCCATTCAGGGAGGAATAGACCGTCTTGTCGCGGAAGACCGCCAACGGCCGTCGTCGGGCTTCTCCCGGAAAACGATGCACGTGGCGGGCTCCATAAGTCCATGATCCGCGATGGACGTAGGCGGAACCGCCGCCGGTGTTGAGTTTCGCAAAGGCGTTCCACTTGTCGACCTGCACGTCCTTGCCGTCGCGTGAGATCAACCAACGCGACATGGTGACGCGGTCACCCTCCTGGTGCATGACATCAAAAGGATCGAACTCCAGTCCGGAGTTCTCGTAGTAGCCCTTCTGCGGAACGGTATCGATGCGCTGAACCCAATGGCGTTTGCCGGTCAAGGGATCCATGGCGAAGATCAGGATGCCGCCATCGGCGAAGGGTTGCCGACCGGCAGCGAAATAGGCGACATCATCAACAATCAGGATGGCGCCCGGAACCGGCCACGGGGATTCGACCTGGCCGTAAGCGACGATGCGTTCCGTGGTGGGCGCGGCCCGCAACTTCCAGACTTCCGCGCCGGTGTCCGCGCGCAACGCATGAACATGTCCTGACGCGGAGCCGAAGAGGCACAGTCCCTTATGAATCGCCGGGGGCGTGTCCACGCGTCCATCGGCGATGAACCGCCAACGCACAACCCCGGTGTCGGCGTCCAGCGCGACGACCTCGTGGGCGTGTCCGCGCGCGATGTAGGCGACGCCGTTGGCGATCGTGGGCGGCGAGACGGCGCTCTTGACGATCGCGTTCTCCCGCCAGTCATGCAGGATCGGCCCCAACGGCGCCTCGCCCACCATCGCCACTTCGGCCGCGCTGGCCAAACGCGCAGACCAGAGTTGCTTCATGGACTTGGGACCCGCGCCCTTCGTGCTGCCGCTGCGCCAGCGATCGCCACGATACAGCGGCCAGTCTTGCTCGGTTGAGGTTGCCTTGTTGAGCGTTGGGAGCGACGCAAAGGCTGCGCCTCGCTTGAGCGGGAATTCAATCTCCTCCACCGGTTTCATGGCGGCATTGGCGCCGGGGCTTTTCGGGGCCATGGAGACATAGCCGCGCAACATGGGCCAGCAGGTGCAGTGCTTGGGCGTCGTGTAGACCAAGCCGTTGGCGGGCACCCAACCATTCTCCGAGGAGCAGTTGGCCTTGGTGATCCGGTTGGCCACAACCTTTCCGGACTGGAGGTCGGTCATGTCGAGGACGCCGGCGAACATGAAATACGGCGTCGCGACCGGCGGGAAGCAGTGGGCCAATCCGGCGTCGTAGGTCACCGAGGTCTTGCCGGTCAAGGGGTCAAGCGACGAGACCTGGATGGGCAGCCGTTCCATCTCCGCCTTGACCGCGGTGTTGGTCTTGCCGCCGTGCAGAATCCAAAGACCGCTGTCGAGATACATGGCTCGCGCCTGCCGCCGATGGTTCATGCCCGGCGCGAAGTTCTTGTCCCAGATGGAGTCCCCATTCCTCGTGGAAACGATATGAATGCCGTTGCCGGCGTCGTGGTCGCTGAAGGAGGAAACCTCGAAGGCGATCTGGTCCTTCTGCAGCACCGTGCGGGTGACCGCGTCGAGCCACTCATGATCGGACCGCCGCCAACGGATTGCGCCCGACTTGAGGTCGATCGCAACCGCTTCGGTCTTCACGCCGCGCTTGGGATTGCCGTGCGTCAGGACCGCGAGGCCATAGCCGGCCACGAGATTGCCGATGCCGGCGGCTTTGAACTGCCAGAGTTCCTTGCCGGTCCCGGCGTCGTAGGCCCGCGCCGCCTGTCCGTCGGAAGCGACGACCCAGTCCTCGTGATGCAGGAGTTGCTTCGGCTTGTTCAAGCCCGCGTATTCGACCGCGACCTCGCCAGTGGCCGCATTCAGGGCGAAGAGCTTTCCTTTGATGACGGCAAACAGCATCTCATCAGAGGCGATGGGACGCGCCAAGTCGCGCGATAAACGCGGAAAGGCAAAATCGGCCGCGTTCAGCTCGCCTTTGCGCAGATCATTGTGCCACAGACGAAGTCCGTTGAAGCTGTCGCGCGCCAGGAGGCCGCCATAGAAATTGCGCCCTCCCGCCGAGACCATGCCCTCGACCTCGGATGTCGCCGCCGCGACCCAGCGCACGCGCTCCGGCGGACCGACGATCGTATCGGTGGAAACCGCATTGCCGTCCGCCTTGTGTCTTGGATGCGACCAGGCGTCCATGTCGCCCGGCCAGGGCTTGCGGGCGATAAATGCCCCGGATTCCCGCCGGATCGAACGAAAGCCCGCCTCGCGCAGTTGTTCGTCGGTCAGGCCGGACGCCTGGTCAACGATCAGCGACCCCAGCGGCGTCAGGACGCGCATGATCTCGTCGAGCGGCGGATTTGACTGCCTGGCGATCACGCAGTTCACCAGGTTCTCGGCATAAGGCAATGGTGCGCCGGGTGTGAGGATCTCGGCGGAGGAGAGGCCATAGAAACCCTGCTCGCGGATCGTTCTGCGCGCCGATTCGATCACAGCCGCAGAATCGTCAAGCAGATGCGTGATATAGCGCCCCGTGTTCGCAAGCTTAGCGGCAGACTTGGCGTCGGCTGCTCCCAGTTGAACCACAAGTCCGCCATGGATCCCGGCTTGTTCAGGCAGAGGCGCAGCGTGGGCGGTTGAGGTGAAGGCGAGGCCGCCGGCAAGGATGGCGCAGACGGAAGCGTAAGGGAGAGCCCGAAGGTGGTCTTTCATTGCTGTAGCCGGCTTAGGGCGCTGCACAGTCGATGTCAAACAACGCTTTGGCGAACGACTGACTGAATTCGGGATGAGAAGACCCGCCTGGAGCGCAGCGATGGCGGAGACCAACCGCTGTCGTGAACCGGGTCAAGGACTTCCCCTGCGCGCGCCGCCACTCCCCGTTGGAAAGGCTCAACGTCGGTGGACCATCTCCAGTTGGCTGATCCGTTTTGTTGCCAGGCTGCTCAACGGCTCCATCTGCAGCTCTTCCGAAACGACCTCAACGCCGCTCAGCAGCGCCTGTCCTTTCTTCGCAACGAACGAAATCCTCAACTCGCCATTCACCGCAACGGACTTGAATTCCTTTACCAGCGACTGCATCCGGCCGCCGGCCTCGCGGACAATGTCGAAGTTCTCCAGTCGCTTCTCGCCCGCAATCAGGACATCGAACACGCGTTGCCCCGGCTCCAGATCCGCCGGTTCCAGAAAGTAAAGTCGAACGCGGCAGGACATGCGGCGCAGTCCGTGCAGGGTGATCGACTTCATGCCTTGGATTCCCGATGCCGCCACCCACGGCCAACCTTGGCCGCCTTCGATCCACATGGAGTGACGATAGAACGTCTTGGGGTTCGCGGGTTCCGTTTCAACCCGCACCGCCGGCGAAGGGCCGCCGACCGAAGGGTGATCCAACCACAGGACGCCGGCCGGGGTCATGCGATCTCCGGGCGCGCCGAGATTGATTCCGACGCGATGGATTTCACTGGTCGCGCCCGGACCCCAAGCCGTCCATTGCTCGTGCGTCGGCGGCAGGCTGAACAAGGCCAGCCCGGACGGGATCGGGTAACTGCAAGTGCAGCCCTCATAGAAATAGGGGACATTCAGAACGCCGTTCGCAGGGATGATGCTGTTCGAACAGCCGGAGCGCGGGCCGCTGATGTTGATGATGCCGCTTTCATTCTCCTTGTCGTAGAAGGCGGCCGTGCCTGAGCGCATGGTGTACATGTAGCCGTAATCGATCCCGCCGTCGCAGCCATAGCTGCGCGGGAAGGTTCGCGCTTCGGAGGCGCCGGTGAGGGGATTGGTCCGTTCGCCCACGACGGGCTTGGGCGGACGCATCACATTGCCCGTGAAGTCGGGCGGGCGATACTGCGCGGGTTGGGGCGGGTCTTCCTTCGGGATCCTGTAGCGCGCCACATGTTCAGCCTTCAATTCCTTCTCCTGCAGAACCCGCCCGGTGTAAACGTCGGAGTAAACCGGGGGATGAAGCCGATAGGGTCTGACCTCCCCCGAGTCCCAATGCTTGGGTCGCGACATCATCACGCCGTCGATGACCAACGGCTGGGGCGAACGTTTGAAATTGGCGACCGCATCGTCGAACCAAAGCACGCCCAACGGGGCCTTGACGAGCTGGTCCGGGCTGGTCCAGTCGCCGGTGTAATCGACGGCCCCGGGAAGGGAGCCATGGCGGCGCAGGAGTGACATGCCCTCTTCGCGCTCGACGACGGCATTCTGCAAACCGGCGGCGGCGACGGCGCGACGGAGTTGTTCGTGCTGCGCATCCTCGATGAAAAGGCAGGCGGTTCCGCCGTAGGGGCGCAATCGCTCGAACAACCATCGGATCGAGGAAGCGCCCAGATTCAATGCGGAACCACTGCGATCGCCGGCCACAAGCAAACTGGCGAAATAGGGGGGGAGTCCGGATTCGAGGGGCTGCGCTGCCATGATTGCAACCCGGCTCCCGTCCGTGGCGAAAGAATCATCGAAAGAACGACGCAACGGATGGACTCGTTTCTCGTCGGGCGCGAGGTTGAGAATGCGAAAGCGCGTGTCGGCCAGCAACCCGGTTACCAACGAGGCGGCTTCGCTCCCGAGCACGAGCGCATGACCTTCCCGGGTGTCGATGTGCTTGAGCAAGGTCGCTGCGCGTTCCCTCCAGAGCGGGGAATGATCCTGGCTTGTCGTCCGGGCGGCCATCGGTTTGCGGCCTTCTTCCGGCTTTTCACCCAGACAAAAGATCGTTCCGTCCAAGGTCGAGCCGAACAGTTTGCCATCAGCCGCCAACAAGGTGTGGATCTCGCCGTCGATTCCCGGCAGACCTGTGGCGAAGTCAAACTCACGTCCACCGATTGTGACCTTGCTTCTTACACCCGGATCGCCGATGCCGCGGCTCTTGCGGTCCTCGTGCTCCTGACCGGCGACGTCGCTGTCGTGCACAACCTTGCCACGACGGATCGCCTGGGCGTCGGGACTGTGAATGGACGCGTACCAACCACCCGGCAAGCGGCCCGGCTTCGGCAGCTCGAATTGTTTCAATCGACCCGTCGCCAGGTCGAACGTCGCCGGCACGGCCGCGCCGCCGGGCACGATCAGTTCATCGCCATTGACAAGCAAATATCCCTGGGGTGAGAGTCCGCCGAAGGCCTTGGCGTCATGCGGGTGCTGGCCGTAGAGAAAGGCGGCGCTGTCGTTCAGCCAGATCACGTCGCCGGTCTCCGCCTCCAAGGCATAAACGAAGACGCCCTCCATCGGCCAGACGCCGGCGGCAAAATAGACGCGCCCGTTCTTGACAACCGGACCGCCGCGAACCGGCCAAACCGAGATCATCCGGCCATTCCCCAGAATCTTCCGCTTCGACGGGGCCGCGCGGAATCTCCACAACTGCATTCCGCTTACCGCGTCCAGGCAGTAGAGATGGCCGTCGTCGGATCCGACGTAAAGTCTTCCGTCGCTGGCGGCGGGTGCGAAGCGGACCGGACCGCCGGTGTAGAAGCGCCATTCGTCTTCTCCCGTTGCCGCGTTGAGCGCCGCAACCCTGTCATTGCGCGAGGAGCCGAAGTAGAGCCGACCTTGGTAGACGATGGGCTCGTAGCCGCGGTCGAATTGAAGGCGGGAATTCCGGAAGGCCGGTTGCAGCGGCGCTTCCTGACGCATCCAGCGGACGTGCAGCTCGGACGGCAGGCTTTCTGAGGAAACCGCCGTGCGCTGGGGATTCTGCCGCCACATCGGCCAGTCGCTGGCCGCGATGACGTTCGAGGTCAGGAGAAGAACACCGATGAGAACCAAGTTCCGACTCCGTCGAGATCCTGATGGTCGAGGCATAGCGTCATCATGCCCACGTCAACCGGGACTTGGAAAGTCCAGCGTGTGGCGTGGGCGAATGGGGGAGACCGGACACCTGCACATCGCGTCACGCGACGGCGGCCTGACGGGACTGGTTGATCATGTCCCAAAGCAGGTCTGTTTACCCGGCCTCAACAACGGCCAATGGGGAACGACGGCCAAAACCGGGATTGGGCTGGCGCAGTCGGCCGGAAGAATCCTCCTCTGGAATAAAGTCGCCCAAAGCCTTGGGCAACCGCGCGGCCTCGGCCGTCTGGCGACGGAAGGGGAGCGGATCCAGGGAATCGCAAGATTCAGAAACAATCATCGGAGCAACCCACAGTTTACAGTTTATCAGCCAAAGTTGTATGGGAGCCGGCGGTCACGCAGCGCTACTGGTGTCAAACGGCAAGACCGGACGAATCTCCATGAAGCTTGATCCCGTGTTGCGTCCGCACAATGATTCGTTTCCGATCATGACCGAGGAACTCGAAACCACGCCCAAAGGAGACAACGCAGTCACCCCGCGCAAGAACATCGTGTGGAATGTCGTCATGCTCTTCTTCTCCGTCTACGCGATCATCGCTGTGAGCATCGTCTTTCTCATACCGATATCATCGGACATTGAAAGCATCCTGCTGACATTGGATCACGTCGTGTGTGGAGTCTTCTTCGTCGATTTTCTGATGCGGCTGGCAACAGCAGAATCCAAGGGCAGATACCTGCGCTGGGGATGGTTGGATCTCTTGTCGTGCATTCCTGCGATTGAACCGCTTCGTGTCGCCCGCCTTGCGCGTGTCTTCCGACTGATCAGGATTCTGCGGGGCGTGCGTTCAGCGCGGACGCTGATCCTGAACTTCTTTCACAACAAGTCGTCGAGCGCGTTTGCTCTGGTGTCCGCATTTTCGTTTCTCACGGTCTTGTTCGGAGCCATTCTTGTGCTGGAAGTTGAGAATTCGGCGGGAGGCAACATCCGCTCAGGCGATGATGCGCTTTGGTGGGCATTTGTCACGGTGACGACCTGCGGATACGGCGATTTCTATCCGGTGACAGGGGCGGGACGACTGATCGCTTCGGTTCTCATGGTCTGCGGAATCGGGGTGTTCGGGACGTTCACCGCCTACATCGCTTCAATGTTCGTTGAGCAGACTGAAGAAGTGGACGCGGCGCGAGATGCCGAGGTCATGGATGCAATCAATGAGCTCAAGAGCGAAGTGGCCTCGTTGCGAGCGGAGATGCACTCTGGCGATGAAGAACGGCGTTGATCTCCAGCCGGACGGGAAACGTCGGATCCAACCTCAGACGTTTCCAGGTCGCAAAACTGTTGAAATATCCATTCGTTCACTGAGAATTCAGTCCAATCGTAGGAAGGGATGAACAACATGGAGGATGATCAAAAGTGCAAACCACGTATCGAGATCACGCTTGAATGCGAGCGCTCGGCAAATTTCGCGTTCCAACAGGCCGCGATTCCGTTGATCCACGAACTGAGGATCGAGAACAAGTCCGACATCGATGTTGCAAATGGAGTCGTTTCCTTGCGGAGCGAACCTTCATTCTTCGAACCCTTGGAGATTCGGTTCGAGGCATTGAAAGCAGGGACCGCGTTCGTGAAATCGCCTATCAAGCTGGATCTCAGCCCCTCGTTCTTCGCCGAGAGGCGGGAGAAGACCGTCGGGGCCGTATGCATTGCTGTGACGGGTGATGATTCTTCATTGGAGGAGAAAAGAGTCTCCGTCGAGGCATTGGCTTACAATGAGTGGTCCGGCCTACACTCCTTGCCCGAGATCCTGGCGGCGTTTGTCACCCCGAATCAGCCGGCGATAGCCGCATTGCTCCAGCGCGCCGGGGAACACTTGAAGCGGACGACGGGAAGCAGCGCGATGGACGGGTATCAGCAGAACGATCCCCGGCGAGTCTACCGAATGGTTGAAGCCATCTATCAGTCGGTCTGCCAACAGCAGATTATGTACGTAACAGCGCCGGCGAGCTTCGAATCGAGTGGGCAAAAGATACGATTTCCAGAAGAGGTTTGCGCCAGCCGACAGGGCAATTGCCTGGATCTTTCCCTGTTGTTCGCCGCGTGTTTGGAGCAAGCCGGATTGTTTCCGTTGGTGTTGATCGAGGACGGACACGCGTACGCAGGCGCCTGGTTGCGTGAAGCGGGGTTTGGTTCCCCGTCAAACGAGGACGCCCAAGCCATTCGCAAGAGGCACGCTCTTGGGGAGTTGTGCGTATTTGAAGCCGTTGCCGCAAACGAGGGGCAAGGCCGCGGTTTTTCAAATGCCGAACAACTCGCGGTGGAACACTTGGAGAATGACGACAAGTTCCACTTTGCCTTGGATATTCGCAGATGCCGTGCGAGTCGGATTCATCCACTCCCGGTTGGCGTGTCGGACGGGCGAATCTTCGTCGCTCCTCCTCCGCCGAAGACGGGAAGAAGAGAGGGCGTTGGCGACTCCGAACTGGAAGAGCGCTTCCATGATGTCGATACATCGACTCCGCAAACCGACGATGAACCGCAGGATCGGGTAAGCCATTGGCGCAACCAACTTCTTGATCTGAGCCTGCGTAATCGCCTGCTCCACTTCAACAAGATCCGATGCCTTCAGGTCTTGACTGAGAACGTAGCGGACCTCGAAGACAGAATCGCGGCCAATGTGGAATTCCAACTGTTGTCCGGAATTCCCGCCGACCCTCGTCGCGCTGAACTGCATCAGGAACAACACGGCGAATCTCTCGAAGCGGCGCGCATCAAGAGCGATCTGAGTGCAAAGAAACTCCGAATCGACGCCACAAACGATCGATTGCAGAACCGGCTGATCGTCATTGGTAAGGACGCGGATCTCGCGATCGACGAAGGAGGAGCCAACATCCTGTTTCTCGCTGTTGGTATCCTTGAATGGAAGGAAACCGAAAGAACCGACAAGATCCGGAACGCACCACTCCTCTTAATCCCGGTATCGTTGGACAGAAAATCCGTCCGCAGCGGCTTCCGTCTGAAGAAATTGGACGAAGACACCCAAGTAAACGTCACCCTCCTTGAGAAGCTGCAACAGGATTTCGGGCTTGAGATTAACGGGGTGAATCCGCCGCCGGAGGATGAGTCCGGCATCGACGTTCCCCTGGTCTTGCGAAGATTCAGAACGGCGATCAAAGACGTGCCCGGTTTCGAAGTGAGGGACGAAGCATGGCTTGGCCTGTTCTCATTCACGAAGTTCTTGTTGTGGAAGGATCTGACGGATCGTTTGGATGATTTGAAGAAGAATGATGTCGTCCGTCATTTGATCGAAACACCGGGTCAACCCTACGAAAGCGAGCTTTCGGGTCCCGTGTCCGAGCATCTCGATGAAGCCCTCCGCCCCGACAGTACATTCTGTGTCTTGGAGGCGGATTCGTCTCAGCTTGAAGCGGTCTACCGGGCGGACAGAGGAGAGAGTTTTGTATTGTTTGGCCCGCCCGGGACGGGGAAATCGCAAACGATTGCCAACATCGTGTCGCAGTCATTGGCGAAGGGGAAGACGGTCCTGTTTGTAGCGGAAAAGCGCGCCGCGTTGGAAGTGGTTCATCGACGACTGGATGCCTGTGGTTTGGGACCGTTCTGTTTGGAGCTTCATTCGAACAAGTCGGGCAAAGGCTCAGTGATGAGTCAGTTCAAGGAGTCTCTCGAATTTGTCCACAAGGAGATTCCGGACGCTTGGGAACATCACGCCGCGCAACTCCATGCTACCAGAACTGATTTGAACGAAGTGGTTCGGGCGCTGCATCGCCGTCTCAAGAACGGTTACAGCGCCTACCGTTGCCATGGCGGTCTCCTGCACAAGCAAGAAATCGGGATTCGCCTGAAGTTCACTGAAATCGCCGGACACGATGTGCCTCACACGCATGACCTGAAACAAACCGTCACGTCTCTCAAAACGCGAGGCGAGGAGTTCTGGCCCATTGTGGAGCACTCTCTCAATCCGATGCGTGTGGAAGAATGGTCCCCAAGCTGGGAAGAGGAGTTGATATCCGGTTTGGAGCGACTGCAATCAGAAGCCGATCGTATTCAAGGCTCGCTCGCACCTTTGATCGAGCAGTTCAAGCTGGATTGCCCGGCGTGGCAACCGGCGAACATGAACGCGTTGAGACAATTGGCCTTGGGGCTCTGCGATCTTCCCGACGTCACTCCGAAACTCGCGGAAAACAGCTCGCCTGAAACAGTTCGGGCTGAGGCGGAGCAGGCGCTGCATGTTGTGGCGCAGTTCAATGAAGCCCGCTCCGCCTTGAATGGCGCGAGTGAGACCAATGCTTCCGCATTCGATGTCGCTTCGACGCGCGCTGCATGGCAGGCCGCCTGCGAATCCTTCGTCTTGATCCGCCCATTCAAGAAGATGGGGATCCGGAAATCGATGCGTGTCATTCGATCTGACGGCAAATCGCCAACCAGTGAGGATGTCGAAGGACTGTTGGAAACGGTGAAAACCTTTCAGGCGGCGAAGGCCGCCTGGGAAAAGGTCACTGAAGAAATATCCCCCTTGTTCGGCGCCTTGTGGAACGATGGGCAACCAGAGCCCGATCAGATCGAATCGGCGTTGCGGTGGCAGGAATCGATTTGCGCAGAAAAACTGACGTTGGTCGGGGACAATCTGGATGCTTTGACCGCCATGAACGGGATTCTCGGTGGATTCTGTGGCGAAGGGCGCATTCTTCTGCGACCTGGATCAACGTTTACTCAAGCGATCCAGACTTATGACGAAGCCGTCGATTCATTCATCAAAGCGTGGGAACAAGTTGTGCAAATCGCCGGTTTGGCGGATGAGGTCGCTGGCGACTCGGACCTGCCTGGATTTGCGAGCGCGATGGCTGCGCGTCTGCTGGGGGAAAAAGGACGCTGGCAACGGTGGTGTCGGTATCGGAGTATTCGCGCACGTGCGTTGAATCTGGAGCTTGCCCCGCTAGTGGATGAGTTCGAAAATGGGGGCGTCAGCGCCGCCGATCTCGAAGAGCTGTTTAAGGAACTCTACGCACGAGCCAGCTTGCGGCACATTATCGAGACAGAGCCATTGGTCAGGGATTTCTTCGGCGACGAACACGAGAACAAGATCCAAGACTTCAAGTCGTTGGACACGGATATTGCCAGCCTGACCCGAAAAGTTGTCATCTCCTCCGTCGCCGCAAGGCGCCCCATGGGAATTCACGACGACCGCCAACCAGGCGAGATCGGGCTGCTCAACAGGGAGGTTCAGAAACGCACGCGTCACATGGCTGTGAGAAAGCTGATTTCGGACGTCCCATCCATACTACCGTTGTTAAAGCCATGCCTGCTGATGAGCCCGCTCTCGGTCGCCCAGTATCTTGATGCGGGGCATCCGCCATTTGATCTGGTCATCTTTGATGAGGCTTCCCAGATCCCAGTGTGCGATGCTGTAGGCGCGATAGCGAGAGGAAGGCAGACGATCATCGCGGGCGATCCGAAACAACTGCCGCCGACCAGCTTCTTTCAAAAAGGCGCTGTTGATGAGGAGCAATTGCCGGAAGACTTGGTCGCAGATGCGGAGAGCATTCTGGATGAGTGTCGCGCGTCAAAGATATCCGAACATCGATTGCGTTGGCACTATCGAAGCCGTCACGAAAGCCTGATCGCCTTCAGCAACCACCACTACTACGACAATCATCTTCTGACCTATCCCGAACCTTTTGCGGAGGAACGGGGCGTTCATCTCCACCCCGTGTCCAAAGGCGTGTACGATAGGGCAAAATCCCGCACGAATCGCGCCGAAGCCGACGAAATTGTGGCGAGGATCGTTGCGCATTACAAAGACCCCGAGCGATCTCATCTGTCCATTGGAGCGGTCACATTTAATTCGGAACAGATGCGGCTGATCGAGACGCTGCTCGACGAAGCGCGTTTGAAAGACGCGGAACTGGATGAATTGCTGGCTCAAGAGCGCGACGAGGCACTCTTCGTCAAGAACCTGGAAAACGTGCAGGGCGATGAGCGGGACATCGTTTTGTTCTCAATCACTTACGGTCCGGATGCGAACGGGCATGTCGCACACAATTTTGGCCCATTGAATCAACAGGGCGGCGAACGTCGCCTGAATGTCGCCATCACCCGCGCACGATTCGAAGTCCACCTCTATTCGGCGCTTCGCGCCGACCAGATCAACCTGTCCCGAACGCGCGCCCTCGGAGTGAAGCACCTGAAGGCCTATCTCGAGTTCGCGGCGCGAGGCGCAAGTTCCTTGGTGGCTGCCACATCGGCGGCATCGCTGGACGACTACGATTCCATCTTCGAGCAACAGGTGGCGGAACTGATCCGATCCGAAGGTTGGGAGGTGCACACGCAGGTCGGTTGTTCCGACTACCGGATCGATCTTGCTGTCGTCCACCCCGAACATGAAGGCTGCTATGTGCTCGGCGTAGAGTGTGATGGAGCCACCTACCACAGTGCCGCGACGGCCCGTGATCGCGACAGACTACGGCAGAGCATCCTTGAAGGCCTCGGTTGGCAGTTTCACAGAATCTGGTCAACGGACTGGTTTCGGAATCCGGAGACAGAGCGTGAGCGACTGGTGGAACGCATTCATCTCGCGGTGAAGGAATTCACCCCTATGGCAGCGTATGAGAACAACACGCCTTCCGCAGCAGAACGCGCAACGGAAGAAGAGACTCAAAGGCGCGAGCTGAATGAAGTATCGGGATTGCCTGAAGCCGAGATCCGACCTCCCGATCCACCGAAATATTCCCAATACACGAATTGTGAGCCCGATCAACGACGTCGGCACACTGAACGATTTTACGACTACTCCGCGAATAGCACGGTGATTTCCGATGTTTCGAGCATCATCGAGCGAGAAGGTCCGGTATCCGAGAGAACGCTTGCTCAACGAGTCGCCGAGTTCTGGGGTTTTCGTCGCGTCACGAAGAAGCTCCGAGATCGCATCGCCGCCATCGCTCTACTGGGTAAACGAATGACTCAAACCGGTGACGTTTGTTTCTATTGGCCCGAGAGTATTGATTCTGCCGAATACCGAGGTTTCAGAGCGCACACCGACGAGCCAGATAACAGAAGGGATCTGGACGATGTTCCGACCGAGGAGCAAGTCAACGCGATGACACTCGTGATGGAGAGATACCCAGGGCTTACAAAGTTGGAGTTGTTACGCGAAACTGCCCAAATCTTTGGCTATAGCCAATTGACCGCGAACATGCAGGACCAGCTCGAAAACGGATTTCGACAGTTCGCAAGCAAGACGGAGTTTCAACTGCAAGACGGCAAGGTCGTTCGCAAAGGGTAGAAGCCGGTGTTGGACTGTCGGCGCAACGACTGTAGAACGAGCGCTTGCGATGAGAATGCTTCGGTGGCGCGTTCGGAACGTGCCTTCCTCCCGGAAATGAGCGGACTCACGTCCGTGGCTACAGGGGGCGGGCCTCAGTCCTTGTTCTTCACCGTGGGGAAGGCGATGACTTCGCGGATGCTGAAGGAGTCGGTCATGAGCATGGCCATGCGGTCGATGCCGATGCCCAGGCCGCCGGTGGGCGGGAAGCCGTGTTCGATGGCGCGGAGAAAATCCTCGTCCAGCGGATGCGCCTCTTCATCGCCGGAGTCGCGCAGCTCCACCTGCTTGGTGAATTGCTCACGCTGGTAGACCGGATCGGAGAGCTCGGAGAAGGCGTTGGCCATTTCCATGCCCGCGATGAACAATTCGAAGCGCTCGGCCAGCCGAGGCTTGGAGCGATGCTTCTTGGACAGGGGACAGACCTCGGCTGGGTAATCGATGACGAAGGTCGGCTGAATCAGGTCCGCCTCGCACTTCTCCTCGAAGGTCTCCAGGACAATCAGGCCCCAGCTTTCGCCGCCGTCGAGCTCGAGGCCAAGATCCTTTGCCGCGGCGGCCGCCTGATCGGCGTCCATTTCGCTGAAATCGACGCCGGTCTTGTCCTTGATCAATTCCAGCATCGGGACGCGGACCCAATCCTTGTCGATCGCGATTTCGTGATCTCGGAAGGCCAGCGTCTCCTTGCCGACCACGTTCTTGGCGACGTCGCGGAAGATCGATTCCGTGAGCGTCATCATGTCATGGTAATCGGCGTAGGCCTGGTAGAGCTCGATGGTGGTGAATTCCGGATTGTGCTTGGGGGAGATGCCCTCGTTGCGGAAGACGCGGCCGAGTTCATAGACCTTTTCATGCACGCCGCTGACGATGAGCTCCTTCAAGTGAAGCTCCGTCGCGATGCGCATGTACATGTCCTGGTGAAGCTTGTTGTGATGCGTGATGAAGGGCTTGGCCTCCGCGCCGCCGGCCACGGCCTGAAGCACGGGCGTCTCCACCTCCAGCCAGCCGTTGTCGTTCAGATATTGGCGGATCTGCTGGATCATGCGGAAACGGACGCGCAGCTTCTCGCGCGCCTCGCGACTGGTGACGAGATGCAGCACGCGATTGCGGATCTGCTCCTCCGGATCCTCCACGCCATGGTGCTTGAGCTTCGGGCGCAAGGAGGTGGAAAGCGGGAACAACTCGATCGTCTTGATGGAAAGCTCGCCGCGCCGCGTGCGCGCCGGATTGCCCCGGACGCCGACGATATCGCCGGCCTTCAGGCTCTTCATGACCAGCAGCTGGTTCCCCTCGAGCTCCTTGATCTTGGGCGTGTAGAGCTGGATCTCGGCGTCGGGGTCCTCAATGACGATGAACATCCCGTTGTTGCGCTTGGTGATCACGCGCCCGGCCGTGACGATTTCATCCTCGGAGGTCTGTTCATTCTCCAAGGCGTCGTAGCCCGCGCGTATCGTCGCAATCGGATGCGTCTTGTCGAAGGTGTGCGGATAGGGCTCGATGCCCGCCTCGCGCATGGTCTCCACGTTCGCCAGCGCGTCGCCGCGGAACGATGACAGATCGACCGCCTCCGGCGCGGGTTGCTGCGGCTTCTTCTGCTTCTGTTGCTGCGGCTGCGGTTCGGACATCGTTCAGGGGGTGTTCGTGTTGCGTTCGAGGAATTGGAGGAGATTGGCCCGGATCGCGGCTGCGGTTCGCGGGACTCCGGCTCCCTTGGATTGAATCACGTGCGGGCAGCCATCGGCTCCCCGGGGGGCGCGGAGACTGGAGGAAATCTCGATCATGTTGGCCGTGCCCGAAAGGCCGCCCAGGGGCGAACCCGGCTCGATCTCCCGGAATCCCACGCTGATGGTGTCCGGCTTCTTGTTGTCCAACGTGATGCCGGCCTCGCTGGAGAATTCAGCCACGTAGCGCAGAACCTTGCCGTTGGCCTGCGCCGCGACGATTCGACCGCGCATGAACTCGTCGTGCTCGGCAATCCTGTCGAGAAACTCGTCCACGTCCTCAATGGCCGTAAACTCGTCCGGAATGAACGGCTCCAGTTTCAGGTCGGCGCCATCGACCTCGCACCCGGCGCAACGCGCGAGGATGATGAGCTTGCGCATGACGTCCAGGCCGTTGAGATCATCCTGAGGACGGGGCTCGGTGATGCCTTCGGCCTTCGCCTGCCGCACAATCTCTGAAAACAGCCGTCCGGCGTGAAGCTCGGATGTGATGTAACCGAGCGTGCCGGAGAAGCATCCCTGCGCGCCGTATACAGCCTCGCTCAGATCCTTGCATTCGATCAGGAACCGGACCGCGTCGCCGCCGGCCATGACCGTGCCATTGAAGCCATACCGGCGCCGGTCGTTGACCAGCCGGTGGAAGTCGGGCAGACGTGAAAGCGCGAGTGGGTTCTTGTTGACCGTGACCAGCTTGTCGCCGGAGTCGAGAACGGCCTGGTGCATCTCACGCCAGGCTGCGGTATGTTCGTCGGAACCTGCGGAGGTCGCATCCACATAGACGACCTCGCCGGCCAACCCGGTTTCACGGATCGCCTCGATGACCTCGTCGTATCGCTCCCTCACCTGGTTGGGCTCCGCCTGATAGCGGGTGAACCCGGGAAGTCCCTGAAAGGTTTCACGGTCGGAGAGGTCCGCAACGCTGTTCATCGGCTTCCCTTCGCCGACCTGCGTTTCAAACCCGCAGTGACAGACTGCGTAACCCGCCGTGTTGGCGACGCCGACGATGCGGGTCGGATCCTCGTGGCCCCGACCCACGCCATCCAGCTCGACGATCTGGCGGACCAATTCGCGTCCGACATTGCCGGTATGGCCCAGAATGACAACTTCTTGAAATGACATGGTTCAAACCTCGCGCGTTTTGGCAGCAGAGGAGCGGAGAAGCTAGAGGAGCCCGAAATGTGCGTCAACTCCCGGAGAACCGGCGGACCGGAGCGCGCGCGCGTCAAAGCGGGACGCTTTCGACGAGGCGTCGAGCCTAACAGAGATGTGTTCCGCCGTTCAGGAGCGAATTCAGCAACTTGATCCGTTTGCCCACATGGGTCTCCTCCAGCAGTTCCTGCCGCAGGTCGGGATCGCAAAGCAATGTCGCCGTGGCCCTGTCCACAGCCCTGCCGGCATCCGGCTCGTTCTCGATTTCGGCAATCAGGGCCGCCGCGCCATCCTCAAGCTGACGACGGGTCTTGGCGAGGGGCTGGGAACATTCCTCGGATGTCGCCAACGAGGCCAGGGCCGCCTCGATGCCGGAATCCAGACGATTGCGCAACAAGGCATGCATCCGCGAGAGCTCCGCCTCGTAAGCCTCGGACGAAGATGTTCCCGATTCCAGCGGCGTCACATTGAAGTAGGGATAGGGGTGATCGTGCGTCGTTTCCGTCAAGCGCACGCGAGCCGCGCCCTGGATCTGCAGGTGTGAGGTTCCGTCGTCCTGCTTCACCGCCACGGTGACCAAACCGACACAGCCGACCTTCTCCGGCTCATCGGTCAACGAGCCCGGCATCCGACGAACCACACAAAACGACCGGGACCCCTCCAGCACATCCGCCAACATCGTCCGATACCGGGGCTCAAAAATATACAAAGGCAATGTCTCTCCCGGAAGCAGGACGCAATCGGGAAGTATCATCGCAGGAGACTGTTTGACGGGTTTCAACCCTCCAACCGTAGAGCCGAAGCGCCAGATTGCAAGGGGCGCGGTTGTGTCCCGTCTTCGGGACCAACCGCAGTCCGTCGGGAATCCGGGACGCGGTTGATCGGGCCTGGCCGCCCGCGCGTTGCCGCGACTGGTCTCCAACAAAGCTCCGTTCACGTCGCGCGATCCCTGTTTTGACCGCGCCGATTGCAAGCGCAACAAATGAACCTTGCAACGCCGGAACAGACCGCTAGCGTCGGGGCTCATCGATCTCCAATGCTCATGGAACGACCACGAATCACCCAGATCCTCCTGTTTGCTGCCCTGGTCCTGGCGTCAGTGAGCGTCGCCGGCGCGGCCACCTTTCCCAACAAGCCTCCCAAGGAACATTTCTACGTCGACGAGGCGGGCCTGCTGAACGAGGCGGACGCCAGGGCGATCGACGACCTCGCCGCCAAGCTGCTCCAGGACGAGCAGATCCCCGTCCTCGTTGTCACGATTCCTTCGCTGATCTCATACCAGGCGACCGAGCACACGGTCGATTCCTACACCGCGGCGTTGTTCGACGAATGGGGCATTGGCTCGCAGAACCGCAACTACGGCATTCTCCTGCTGGTTTCGGTTGGCGACCGCAAGGCCCGCATCGAACTGGGCAAGGCCTGGGCCGGCCAACACGATGCCGAGGCGAAGCACATCATGGACGCATTGATCGTGCCGGCCTTCAAGCGCGGCGAGTTTTCGACCGGCATACGCGACGGGGTGAACGGGCTCGACAAGTTGGCCCGGGGGCTGGCGCTGCCGAAGCCGACATCGCCCTGGTGGGTTCTGCCGGCCATGATCCTGGGCGTGATCCTCCTGATCGGGGTGATCGTATCCTTGTTCAAGAGCGGCCGCTCCGGCTGGGGTTGGGCCCTGATTGCGGCCATCGGCGTGGCCCTGTTCTTCATCTTGCGCGCCGCAGCCTCCAACGCCGGCAGCGGGGGATCCTTTGGCGGCGGTTCCTCGGGCGGCGGCGGCGCCAGCGGCTCCTGGTAACGCTATTCCACTCAACTCGATCATGAAACCAGTCAGTCAATTGTTCAGTCAGAACGATCGCGAACGCGTGGCCGACGCCATCGGCAAGGCCGAGTTGAAGACTTCCGCAGAGATCGTCACGGTCGCCGCCACGGCCTCGGGGCGCTACGATCGGGCGGAGGATATCTTCGGCTTCCTGGTTGCGATCGTGGCAGTGGTCGCCGGCTGGCTGACTTGTCCGGCCTTTCATGCGCAATCCGTCTGGGAGGGCAGCGGTCCTTCGTGGGCCGGACTTGTACCCGTGCTGATCGCGATGATCGCGGGTTTCGCGGGCGGCAGCGCCCTCGCATCACAGTTTCCGGTCCTGCCGCTGCCCTTCATTCCCGCCAGGGAGCTGGAGGAGGAATGCCTGCGCGGGGCGCAGGCCGCGTTCATGTCGTCCAAGGTGCGCAAGACCGCGGCCGGGACGGGACTGATGATTTACATCAGCTTCTACGAGCATCGGGTGGTGGCGTTGCCGGACGACACGATTGCGGAGAAACTGCCGCCTGAAACCTGGCAAGAGGTGTGCGATCTGATTGTCGCCGGCATGAAATCCGGCTCGCCCGTCAAGGCATTGGAGGACGCGGTGATCCGGGCCGGAGACATCCTGGGCGACATCCTGCCGCGCGAAGAAGACGACGAGGACGAACTGAGCAACGAACTGATTCTTCTGGATTGATGCGCGGCTTCTCTCGTCCGCTGCGCTCGCTCACTCCTTTGTCTTTTCCAGAACGCCGCCAAAGAAGATGGCATTGAGGAAGAGCTTGCTCGTGCCGTGGGTGTAGGCCCGGAAGTTGGGGTTGTCGACCATGAGAATGACGGCTCCCTTGCCGCACTTCTCGGCGACGATTGACGCCGTGCCCTTCAGCTTCTCCAACTCCTCCGCATGAACGTAGCCGCTGAGCAGGGGATCCTCCTTGTATTGCGCGACAGTCCCGTAGCGGTTCTTGCTCGGATGCAGGTAGATGCGGCTGTTGCGGAACATGGCGACATCGCGCGAGTCATAACCGAAACCAAGGGGATGCGTGATATCGAGGTCCGCCTCGAACATGGCGCCACTGAGGATCTTGGCGTCCTCGATCTTGTCATGGTCGCCGTAGTTCAAGCGCTTGGGTTCTTTCGATTTGTCCTCCTTGTCCTTCTCCTCGCTGTCCATGGACTCATCCTTCTCCTCGTCTTCCTTTTTGAAGGTTGCCTTGGTCAACTCATTCTTGGCGGCCCATTCGGTCGCGTTCTTCGTCGCAATCAACACGCCGCCCCGTTTGATCCAGCGGTCGATCTTCTCGACGCCGCTTGAGGTGATCTTCGAACCGGCGCCATTGACGAGGATGAGATGCGTGTAGCGCGCAAGGTCCAGACCATTGAACCGCTCGCCGTCGACCATCGTGACCCTGAGGTCGGTCCGGCGGTCGAGCAGGTGCCAGACCTCGCCGCACTCGTAGGCGCTGGCGCCGCTGCCGACCACCAGCAATGGCTCGGGCTGCTTGAGCGGGTTGAGGCTCGGGCTGCCGAGGTCGATGCCGCCCGGCGTCAGGCCGGAGGAGATCGTGTGGATCTTCACGCCGTCCTCGACCGCGATGGTCTTCAGCAGTTCGAGGATCTCCGCTCGTTCGACATCCTGGATGCCGAGGGGCGCGATGATCGTCCCGCGGCCCAATTCGATTTCCTGGTCGCCCCCGCGGATCTGCAAGGGCTTGGTCGCGACCCGGGCCCGAACCTTTGCTTTCAGCAGGCGATGCAACGCGCGGGGCGCATACTGTTCATTCCATTCGAAGGCGAAGGCATAAGCGTCGTCGCCTGCGGGCTCCGGCGCGGAGGGAAAGACAGCGGTCCCGACGCGGTCGCCGATGGCGTCCCGCGGCAACTTCTTGATCGGCGCATAAGGGACGCCCATCGCTAGGGGAAGCGTCCAGGCGGAGACGTCGTAGAAGATGTTGTCCGGGAAATCGGTCTGCCGTTCGAAGATCGTGCGGGCCAGCCAATACTGCGGCTGCTTCATGGGAACGTAGAAAGCGGCGCCCGATGGAAACGCAAGCTCGCCGACCGTCACCGGCTCGGCAAGCTGCCGGACCTCGATGTCGTGCCGGAGCAAGGTTTCCAGGAGCAGCCACGTCCGCGTCTTGTGCCGGCCCAAACCGAAGACGAAGCCGGCGAATTCATGCTTCCGGCCCGCCTCCAACGCCTGTTCGTAGAAAGCCTTCTGATACTCCAGGAGTCGAACCCGGTTGGCGAGGGCGCCCTTGAAGCTGGAAAGAGAGGTCAGGAATTGGTTGCGGATGGTGAAGGCGAAATCGAATTCGCCATGGGGCGATTCCCGCAGATGACCGCGCGAGCTGGCCTGCTCAAACAGGATGCCCACGGCGCCGTGGATGTCGGGGTAGGTCGAGCCCTTGCCGTAGTAGTAATCGTCGAAACGTTCCTCCGTGTAATACAGCGAGCCGATGGCGTCCAGGGCCCGCGCGTGATAGCCGGCAATGACCTCCGTCAGGCGGACATTCTTCACGGGCGTGAGCGGATTCTTCCGCTCGGGCACGCCGGGTTGAAAGAAGTAGGTGGAATGGCCCCCCATCTCGTGGAAGTCCGTCTGCACATTGGGCCGCCATTCGTGCCACTTCTTGATCCGGGCGCGCGACTCCGGATGCTGCAGCAGCAGCCAATCCCGGTTCAGGTCAAACCAGTAATGATTGCCGCGCCCCGCGGGCCAGACCGCATTGTGCTCCCGATGATTGACGTCGCCGACCGGGTTCTTGCCCCGATGTGAGTTGGCCCAGTTGGCGAATCGATTCAAACCATCCGGATTCAGGCAGGGATCGAGCAGAATGACCGCGTTCTCGAGGAGCTCGTTGATCTCCGGCCCCTGCGCAGCGGCGAGGTGATAGGCGACCAGCAGAGCTGCGTTGCCCGCGCTGGATTCGTCGCCATGCACGTTGTAGCCCATGTAGATGACCAGGGGTTGCTCGGCCGCCGGCTGGTGTTTCGATCCCGGCCGCGTCAGCTTCAGATGCTCCTTCCGAATCGATTCCAGGCGCCCGAGATTGCCCGGCGAGGAAACGGTCAACACCAGCAGTTCCCGTTGTTCATGAGTGTGCCCGATGACCTCGATCTGCATCCGCTCGCTGGCCTCCGCCAGTCGCTTCAGGTAAGCGGTCATCAGGTCATGCCGCACGTGCCATTCCCCGACCGTCCAGCCCAGGGTCTCCTTGGGCTTGGGGATAGCGGGATCGTATTGGATATCCTTGGGGAGGTAGTAGGAGAGCTCGGCGGCGAAGGAGGGAGCGGAACCGAGCGTCAATGAAAGGAGAGCAATAAGGCGGAGCGGCAAACGCTGAAACATGGCCGGACCATAGCAAACCCGGACAAGACCGGGCATCTCAAATTGCGGGGAGCAGGACCGAAGGTGAGGGGAATCCCGCACTCATCCGGGAATCAGAACGTGACACGCGGCGCCCCGATCGATTCACTCGGAGCATGATCGAATCTTGGAAACTCATCCGTCGCCTGTCGGGCGTGGCGTTGGTTGGTTTTCTGACAAACCATGCCATAGGAGCCGCGGAGCCAAAGCCCAGCCCCGTTCCACCGGTCGTTGCGCAACACTGGTCGCTCGACGAATCCAAGCGGCAGTTGGACTTCCCCGATTTCTGCGTCGCCAAGGACGGAACGATCTGGACCGCGTTTGTCGACTTCGACGGCAAGGCCGACCGTTTGAAACTGGGCCGGCTTGAAGGTGATTCGATTTCCGTGGTCGCGGAGCTGGGCGAACCCGGTGTCATCCACAATCCCAGCCTGACCGTCGATCGCAACGGCGACCTGTGGATCTTCCACGGCCGACTTGGCAAGGATGGTGTGGTCAGCCTGCATGCAGATCAGATTCGCGATGGCGAGGCGTCGGGAAAGACCACCGTCCTCGCGCGATCCGCCGGCAGCGACACGTTTGTCGATTCGGGCGTGGATTCCGCCGGGCGTGTCTGGGCGGTCTGGCAGTCGCTGCGTCGCGGCCAGGCGGACATCTATTGTCGCTGGGTTGATCCGAAGACCGGGGACTGGTCGGATGAGATCCGCGTCACCAAGGCGCCGGGCGGTCATTGGGAACCGCGCGTCGCGTTCGCGAAGGAAGGCGGCGCCTGGATTGTCTACGACTCCTCGCGCGGCGGTGAGTTCAACCTGTTTCTCACGAGCGTCTCTCCGCAGGGCAAGGTCGTCGAACGCCGGTTGACCGACAGCCCGGACTACGAGGCGCGGGCGTCCATTTGCGCCGACGCGGAGAGCAAGGGTTTCTGGATCGCCGCCGAGCGCGGTCGCCGGAACTGGGGCAAGGATTCGCGCAGCCACCTTCCCACCGATGGATTGAATGCGCGCAAGCGCATCCTGCTAGGACGCTTCGACATTGCCTCCGGCGCATTCAACGAAGTGAAGGTCGCCGGACAAGGGCAGCCCTTTCCCAAAGGCGCGTCAAACGTGAACCTGCCCGAAGTCGGACTCACGCCCGCCGGAGTTCCGCTGCTCGCCTATCGGTCCTTCATCCAAAACCGCTGGCTGCTCACCGTCGCGCGCTTCAATCCCAGGACCGGGCAGTGGACGCGGCCGGTGTTGATCCCGAACAGCGCCTTCGGCCAGGACCGACGCGCCACATTGCTGCGCGACAAGGACAAGCAGGTCTGGCTCGGCTGGTCCGCCGACAAACGAATCAACAAACTCTGCCTCACAGCGGGCGTGCATCTGGCCCGGCTCGAACCGCCCAAGTTGAAGAACCAACCCAAGCCCAACTCCTCAATCCGCTTCCTCGACGCGCCCGAGCCTTATCTCGTTCCGCCCACCCCCGACCGGCCTCGCGAGGAACACCACACCTGGACCATTGACGGTGAGACCTACACGCTGCTCTGGGGCGACCTGCACCGGCACACCGACTTCTCCAATTGCCGCACCGGATTCGACGGCTGCATCGTCGAGCACTACCGCTACGCCTACGACATGGCGGCGTTGGATTTCCTCGGCACCTCGGATCACACCGACATCGCCAAAATCTACGATCCCTACGAATGGTGGCAGACGCAGAAGCTCGTCGATGTCTTCCACGCGCCGGGTCGGTTCCATTCGCTCTACGCCTACGAGCGCGAACAGCGTTTTCCCTGGGGACACCGCAATGTCGTCTTCGCCCAGCGCGGCGGCCCGATCGTCTACATCAAGCGCAAGCTCTACGAGAACTCGCCCTGGCACGCGCTCTATCCCACGCGTCCCGGCGGACTGGAGATCAGCCCCATGGAACTCTGGGGCGCGCTGCGACAATACGGCGGCCCGGTCTCCGTCATCAGCCACACCGGCGCCAGCGGCATGGGCACCGATTGGGACAAGTATGAACGCATCGACAACCGGCTCGAAAACATCGTCGAAATCTTCCAGGGCGCGCGCGTCAGCTACGAGGCCCTCGGCGCGCCGCAGCCCACGGTCGGCTTGAAGAAAACCGAGCCCTACACCCCGGCCACCCGCGGCCCCAAGGGCTTCCCCAAACCGCCCGCGCCGATCGAGGATTTCCGCAACGCGGGCCACAACCGCGGCGTCTATCAGCGCGCCCTGCACAACGGCTTCAAGCTCGGCGTTTTCGCCAGCTCCGACCACATCTCCACGCACGTCTCCTTCGGCGGCGTCTACGTGAAGGAGCTGACGCGCGAAGGCATCATTGAGGGCTTCAACGCCCGCCGCACCGTCGCCGCCACCGACAAGATCTTCATCGAGTTCACCGTCAACGGCGCGGAACTCGGCTCCGTGATCCAATCAACCGGAAAGAAGCCCGAACTGCGCATCCGCGTGAACGGCACGGCGCCGATCAAGCGCATCACCGTCGTCCGCAACGAGCAGAACCACAAATTCTTCTTCCCGGGGAAACCCGACTTCACCACGACCTGGACCGATCCCAAACCCGCCCAAGGCGAAAACCGCTACTACCTCCGGATCGAACAGGAAGACGGCAACATGGGCTGGTCGTCGCCGGTTTGGGTGGAGGGACGGTGAAGCACAGTAAGATAGGGGATTTCTTCTAAAATCTGATCGACACCAGATTCCGGAGTTGCGGGCCAGCCCGCGGCTAAGTCGCAGTTCAGCGTCCAAAGGCGCACCAACCGGTCTCGATAGCGCCCAATCGCAAGTTGTGAGCTGGCATTCAACCAACCGAGCAACTACTTGGGACACCAGAGAGGTTTCGGTCAGGCGCATGTTGCGGGCGGCGGCGCGGAAGGTGAAGGCTTCGTGGTTGAGGCCGAGTTGATGGAGCACGGTGGCCCAGAGGTCGTAGATGTTGCGGGGCTAATCGACGGCGTGGTAGCCGAGTTCGTCGGTGGCCCCGTAGATGGTTCCGCCCTTAACGCCGCCGCCGGCCAGCCAGACGCTGAAGCCCTGCGGGTTGTGTTTGTGTTCGCAGCTTTCTGTCATCCATCCTGTTGTTCACGATTGCTGGCAAAGCAAAATGTCTTTTGCCCCGCTGAATGGGGTATGGCATGTTTGCGACATGTCAACGGTCGCCGAAATCCGGGAAGAAGCTGCCAAGCTCCCGCAAGGAGAACGCGCTGAACTGGCCGCGTTTCTGTTGGACAGCCTCGAAATCGAGGGCCATTCGGTGGATGACGCCGAGGTGGAACGACGAAGCAAAGAGATGATCAATGGGGACGTGCAAGGTCTGTCGTGGGAGCAGGTGAAGACAGACTGCGGACGCAATTGAACGAGTGAATCTGCGTTTTCACCCGGAGGCCAGGGACGACATCAAGACCATCGCTGAGAGGTATGCCGATGTGTCCGTCTATCGACGATCGAACCTGAAGAAACTCCCGTATCACATCCTTTTCGAAGCAGGCGAATCGGAAGTCCGGGTACTGGTCGTCCGTCACAATCGGCGCGATCCGTCATTCGGATTGGATCGGGAATGATTCAAGCCAGAATTTCCTTCACCACGTTCCCATACACATCCGTCAGGCGGAAATCCCTGCCGCCGTAGTTGAAGGTGAGGCGTTGGTGGTCGAGGCCGAGGAGGTGGAGGATGGTGGCGTGCCAATCGTGGATGTGCACCGGGTTGTCCACGGCCTGGTAGCCGAATTCGTCGGTGGCGCCGTGGGCGTGGCCGGCCTTGACGCCGCCGCCGGCCATCCAGGTGGTATAGCCCTTGTTGTTGTGGTCGCGGCCGTCGCCGCTCTGAACGTAGGGGCTGCGGCCGAATTCGCCCGCCCAGATCACCAGGGTGTCTTTCAGCAGGCCGCGCTGTTCCAGATCGGTCAGCAGGCCGGCGATGGGTTGATCGACCGTCGCGCAGCTGGACGCGAGCCGCTCGCGGAGCAGCCGGTGATGGTCCCATTCCGTTGGCGCGGTGATCTCCACGAAGCGCACGCCGGCCTCGGTAAGCCGTCGCGCCAGCAGGCATTGCCGGCCGAAGCGATCCGAGTCCTTGCCCTGCCCGATGCCATAGAGCTCGCGGGTCTTCTCGGATTCGCCGCTGAGGTCGAGGACCTTGGGGACTTCGTCCTGCATCCGGAAGGCAAGTTCGAAGGATTCAATCGCCCCCTCGATTTCCGGGTGGCGTTGGTCGCGTTCCAACTTGCGTTGATTCATCCCGCGAACGAGATCGAGCTGCGCGCGTTGGAGGTCGCGGGAGAGATGTTCATTGTGAATGTTCTTCAAGGGCGGGCCGGGCTCTCGGTCCTTCTTGATAAAGGCGGCATAGATGGCCGGGATCTGACCGCCGCCGATCCTGGCGCCTTGGTTGATCGCGGGGAGAAAGGCGCTCCCATAGTTGCGCGCGCCCCCGAAGTCCGCGGGAGGATTCAACGTAATGAAGCCGGGAAGGTTCTCGTTCTGGCTGCCGAGGCCGTAGAGCGTCCAGGCGCCGAGGGAAGGCCGGATGAACTGGAAGCTGCCGGTGTGCATCTGGGCGAAAGCCTGGGGATGGTTCGGCAGATCCGTGTGCATGCCGTGCAGGAGGCAAAGGTCGTCCGCGTGGCGTGACAGCTGCGGCCAGAGCTCGGACATCCACAAGCCGGATGCGCCGTGCTGTCTGAACTTGAAGCGCGATCCAAGCAGGCGCGCGCCGCCGCGTTCCTTGCCAATCTCCGTCGGCTTGCCGGTTTGCCGGGTCAGTTCGGGCTTGTGGTCGAACAGATCGAGGTGCGACGGGCCGCCCTTCATGCAGAGAAAGATGACCCGTTTGGCCCGAGGCTTGAAATGGGGTTCGCGCACAGCGAGGCCGTTTCTGGCGGCGGACTGGGTCGCGAGACTCGCGAAAGCGAGGTAGCCGAATCCGGAGGCGGCGGCCTTAAGGGCGTCGCGGCGGGAAAGCTGGGTGAATGTGTCGGGGCTCATGCGGTAGATTGGGAGAAAGGTTCGTTCCTGGCGCCGGCGAGCGCGTGAGGCGGGCGGGTTAGAACGGATGGTCGAGGGAGCCTGACCACGTCGTCTGCCACGGAATAGGGAAGACGCCGCGAGAACCCCGCTGCCCGTTTGTATGAGATCAGGGCCTTCATCAATCGAGGTTGCGGAACTCGGCGGTGGCCAGCAACGCCTGGCAGTAGGTCTGCCAGGCCTTGGCCGGGTCCTCCTTGGCAACGGGCTGGGCGAAGAATGCGTGTGCGAGTTCCAGTTCGGCCTTGTCCGGCGCGCGGTTGAAACAGAGCGCGATGGCAAGCTCAACCCGCTTCTTGGTCGATTCGGCCTTGGCCGTCACGCGGCGGGCGAGGCGCACAGATTGCTTGCTCACAAAGGGGCCGTTCATCAGGTAAAGCGCCTGGAGTGGGACATTGGTGGTTTCCCGATCGCCGGTCACAAGGCTCGGCTCCGCGAAGTCGAAGAGCTCGAAGACATCCGGCAGCCGGTCGCGAACGACAGGCAGGTAGACCGAACGATGATCCGAGCCGTCGAGATCGGAGGGAACGCCCTTGGCGAAGGCCAACAGGGAGACGGGCCGATGACCGAGATGGCCGATCAACGAGGCGCGGGGCCGGTTGAAATCGAGGAAACCGGAAACGGCCAGCATGGCGTCGCGGATCGACTCGGCGTCCATGCGGCGCTTGCTGGCGCGCCAAAGCAACCGGTTGTCCGGATCGGCAAGAAAGGCGTCTTCGCGATGATCCGATGACTGGCGATAGGTCCGCGACAACGCGATCTCCCGGATCATGGCCTTCACCGACCACTCACTCTCGATGAACTGCAGCGCGAGGTGGTCCAACAAGGCCGGGTGGCTCGGTCGCTCGCCGTTGAAGCCGAAGTTGTCCATGGTCGCGACGATCCCGGTTCCCAGGAGGTGTCGCCAGATGCGGTTCACCATCACCCGCGCCGTCAAAGGATGATCCGGATGGGTCAGCCACTGGGCGAGTTCGAGCCGGCCGCTCTGGTCTTGAGGGATCTTGGTTCCGGCCGGGATCGCCATGACTTCGGGAAACCCCCTGGGCACGCTGGCTTTCGGACGTTTGATCTCGCCGCGCTCCAGCAAGGGCGCATCCCCGATGGTCACGCCTTCGGTCACGCCCATGGCCAGCGGCAGCGCGCGGCCCTCTTCATCCACGGACTTGAGTTCGCCCTCGATGGCCCCGCGCCGCCAGATGATCCGAAGCGCCTTCTGGAGGCTGAAGAACTTCAGTGGGTCGCCGCCTTCCAATCGCGCCTTCATCGCGGCGGCCTTGCTTTCCTTCTCGTCGCGGTTGAGGGCCACAAGCTCCGCCTTGAGCTTCTCAACCCGTTTCTTGGGCACGGACTTGTTGGGAATCACCTGACCCTCGCGGCGGGGCAGCGCAATCAGGTCGCCGCCGCGTTGGTTGTTCGGAGCCACGCGGGTGCCGAAATAGGTCTTCGAACTGCGGAAGATTCCGGCCAAACCGTAGTAGTCTTCCATGGTGAAGGGATCATACTTGTGATCGTGGCAACGGGCGCAGGCGACCGAAGTCGCCGTGACGGCCCGGGTCACGGAATCGATCTGTTCGTCAATCAGGTCCGCGCGGAATTGATCGGGATTCATCTCGTTCAATCCCTTGGGGCCGATCGCGAGAAAGCCGGTGGCGATCAAGAGCGTTTCGCGTTCCTCGGGACCAGACGCGGGCAGCAGGTCGCCGGCGATCTGCTCCGTAATGAAGCGATCAAAGGGCTTGTCCTGGTTGAAGGCGTCGATGACGTAGTTCCGATAACGCCAGGCGTGGGGGAAGGTGAAGTTGCTGTCCTTGCCGCTGGATTCCGCGTAGCGGGCGACGTCCAGCCAATGACGTCCCCAACGCTCGCCGAAGCGTTCGGAGCTGAGCAGCGCGTCCACCTCCATCGCGAGGGCCCGCTCCACGCCTTCGGACTCGATCCGCGCCCGAAAGCGCCGGTTGGCCGCAGGCGAGGGGGGCAACCCGACGAGGTCAAAGTGGAGTCGCCGCAGGAGGATGCCGGGCTCGGCGTCCGGAGAGGGCGTCAGGCCCGAGGATTCGAGCTTGGCCAGAACGTGCCTGTCCAACGGACGGCGCGACCACTCGGAATCGGTCGTGGCGGGCGGCGCGACCCGAAGTGGTTTCTGAAAGGCCCAGAAGTCGCCGCCGGCTTTTGCCATTGAGTCATTCGACGCGCTGTTGTCGTCCCGCGGATCGGGCGCGCCCATTTCAATCCACTTGCGGAAATCGGCAATGACGGAATCCGGGAGCCGCTTCTTGTTGGGCGGCATCTCCAGGTCCGGATCCGCATGGGAAATGGCAGTGACAAGGAGACTGTTGGCGGGTTGGCCGGGCGTAATGGCGGGACCGGAATCGCCTCCGCGGAGCGCCCCGGAGCGGGTGTCCAACGTGAGCCCTCCCTTCGACTTGCCGGCCTCGGCGGAGTGGCACGGGTAACAATGCTCCACCAGCGTCGGCCGGATCCTGGATTCGAAGAACTTCAGTTCCCCGAGCCCTGGCTCGACCCCGGCGGCGAACCCGGTCGGCGTCAAGGCCAGGACAAGCGCGCCTGCGATCAAGTTGCCGATTTCACGCATCCCTCCGGTGATGCACCCGCCCCAGCCGATTTGCAACGGGATTCTGGACCTCGGGATCCTCGCGTGCGCGCGTCCATGATTTCACACGAGTCGCTGTCAGGGCGCCAGCGCTTCGCTTGCTCTGGGTGCAGCGTTCGGGTCGGCGCGGGCCCGGCGCAGGAGCTTCGTCCGCCGAATCGCCCGATTAACATCTGCGTTTATCCCAAAACCTCATCCAACACATGCCCGTGCACGTCGGTGAGGCGCATGTTGCGGCCGGAGGTGCGGAAGGTGAGGGCCTCGTGATTGAGACCCAGTTGGTGAAGAACGGTCGCCCAAAGGTCGTAGATGTTGCGGGGCCGGTCGACGGCATGGTAGCCGAGTTCATCGGTGGCGCCGTAGATGGTTCCGCCCTTCACGCCGCCGCCGGCAAGCCAGACACTGAAGCCCTGCGGATTGTGGTCGCGCCCGTTGGAGCCTTGCGAAAAAGGCGTGCGGCCGAACTCGCCGGTGAAGACGATCAGGGTCTCTTCCAACAACCCGCGGGACTTGAGGTCCTTGATCAGTCCGGCGATGGGTTGGTCCACTTGATAGGCCATGGCGCGGTGCCCCTTCTCCAGTGAATTGTGCTGGTCCCAGGGATTCGGTGCGCCACCCGCGCCGATGCCCTTGGTGAGGCAGGAGAGCTCAATGAAGCGCACACCCTTCTCAACGAGTCTTCGCGCCAGAAGAGCCTGCTGCGCATAAGCGACTTTCTGCGGATCGGAATCGTCGAGACCGTAGAGCTTCCGGGTGACTTCGGACTCCCCGGAGGTGTCGCATATCTCCGGCACGGCGGTCTGCATGCGGAAGGCGGTTTCGTAATTACGGATGGCGGCCTCGATCTTGGAATCCCCGCCGAGCGAGACGGCGAAGGTGCGGTCGACGCGATTAATAAAATCGAGTTGCGCGCGTTGGAGGCTCAAAGGCTCACCGGGTCGAATGTTCGCGACGGCCTCGGGTTTGTCCGCCTTGAGGATGGAGGCCTGGAATTCCGCGGGAAGGTAGCCGCTGCCGAACAATCCGACGCCGCCATGGGGCGCCACGGCCCCCCCGCTTTGAAGGACGACGTAGGTCGGGAGGTTGGCGTTGGCGGATCCGAGGCCGTAACCGGTCCACGCGCCGGCGCTGGGGTGACCCAGAAACGGGAAGCCGGTGTGCATCGCGAAATTGCCCTGCGCATGCTCGTTCACCGCCGTGGTCATGGAGCGGATCACGGCGAGATCGTCCGCGCATTCGGCGATGCGGGGGAAAATGTCGCTGACCGGGATGCCGCTCTGGCCGTGCTGCTTGAACTCGAAGGGGCACGCGAAGACATTGCCGTTGTTGTTGAACTGCGTGCGCTCGATCTGCACCGGCATGGGCTTGCCGTGGAGTTCCTTGAGCTTGGGCTTCGGATCGAAGGAATCGATGTGCGAAACGCCGCCGGACATGTAGCAGAGAATGACGCTGCGGGCCTTGGGCATGTGATCGAGGGGACGGCGAAACGGGCGGGCGGCCCGGGCGCGCTCGGTCGAAAGCAGGCCGGACAGGGCGGCCATGCCGAAACCGCTGGAAGCGAGTTCAAGCGCGCGGCGGCGGGAGAAGAGGGGCGCGGACCCGCGGTCCGATTCGGAATGAGCCTCCTCACGTCGGCTGCTACGCGGGTTTACGAATTGTTTACCGGACATAGATGAATTCCTTCATGTTGAAAATCGCATGGGCAAGTTTGGCGGCCGAAGCCGCGGCGCCATTCAGCTCGGGCGCTTGGGATCGCAGCTGGGTCAACTCATCCTGAAGCGCTTGAAGTTCCGAACGAAGGGCTATCAGGCGTTCACGTTCCTCGGGTTTCAGAACTGCGAGGACTTCGGCGTCGGAGATGTGGTCAGCGTCGTCGTGTGAGGCCGCCGCGACTTCTTCCGGCTTGAGTGCCCGATCATACAGACGGGCTTCGTGAACGCGTCCCTTCAGCATGCGGTTCCCGCCGACCCCGGTTCCATGACGGAGACCAAAGACGACCTCGGTGTCGCCCGTCTTGTAGGGTTGCAGGCCGGCCTTCTTGAAGGGGCGGCCGTAGGGCCTTCCGTTGCGATAACCGCTGATCGTCCCGTCGGCCTGAAAGACGATGACGATGTGAACGGGTTGGTCGCGGGCATCGGTTTCCTGGGGCGCGTTGAACGACTCGGTGCGGCGGTGGTTGTTGCTGCCGGCGAGCCATTGGCGGGCGTCCTTTTCACCGATGACAATCGAATCAAAAATCACGCCATTGCGCGTCTGCACGGTGAAGACGCCGCCGCCGCGTTGATTGAGGTCATCGAGTTGCAACCAGGCTTCGAGGGTCTTGGCGTTGAGATCCTGCTTGAGCGGTTGGCTGCGGGCAAAGCCGTTGCCATCGAGAATCAACGCCCCGTTCTCAACGCGCGCCGAGCCGACCATGTTGCAGTCCAGGCCGCTGATTGAGTCCGCTCCATTCTCGTCAAACTTCCATTCGGCGATCGGCTTCAAAGATTCGGGCAACGACGCCGCGGGCGCAGGTTCGCCCCGGTTCTTTGCGACAGCGGCCCAACCTTGCCTCTCCAACGCCTCCCGCGCCTCCTCCTTCGCAAGGACGGCCGCTTCGAGCTCGGCAATCCTGCGATCCGTCGCCGCGCGTTGTTCCCGTCCCAACTCGATGAAGCCCAGGGCCGAGCGGATCTCGTCCGCTTTGGCGCGCCGACCAAAGGCCTCCAACCAGAGCTCCCGGATGGCGGCCTCGTCCATCGCGTCATACTTCTCCGCATAGCGGCGCCCCAGGGCCTCGGCGGCGGTCCTGACGAAGTCGCCGTTCAGCATGGCCAAAGACTGCGCCGGCACCGTGGTGACATCGCGGCGGCCCTTGGCGGAAAACGGGACGGGAGCGTCGAAGGCAGTGAGAAAGGGATCGAGTCGATTGCGGATGACGCGGACGTAGACCGAGCGGCGCGGGGCGTTTCCGTCGACCGGCGCGCCGAAAAGGTTGTCGTCCAAACGACTTGAGACCTTCAGCAACGCATCCCTGATCGCCTCGGCTTCCAGTCGTCGCGCGGTGAAATGGGAGAGCAGACGATTGTCGGGATCCTTCGCCTTGGCCGCCGCGGAGGGAGCGCTCGACTGCCGCCAGGTTTCGCTGGTGACCAGGAAGCGAATCAGACTCTTGAGCGACCAGTTGTCCTGCTCCGAAAAGCGCGTCGCCAGGTAGTCGAGAAGATCAGGGTGCGAGGGTTTCGAACCGAGAGCGCCGAAATTGTCAGGGGTGTCCACGAGTCCCCGACCGAAGAGATGATGCCACACGCGGTTGACGATGACGCGCCGCGTGAAGGGATTGTCCCGCCGAAGCAGATCCTCGGCGAGTTGGCGCCGTCCGCTGAGCCGGGTGTCGTAGGGCGAATCATCGATGGCGGAAAGGAATCGACGCGGGACCAGTTCGCCGGGCTGCTTGTGATTGCCGCGGACGAAGAGCGGTTGATCGCGACCCTGCCATTCTGCGAGCGTGGGAATGCGGGTGGGAACCGGAACTTCGCTCTCCAGTTCGCGATACTTGGCGATGGCCGCCTTGGTGGAGCCGAGCTTCCCGAGTTCGTTCGCGAGCACGCCTTGGCGCAAGCAGGCGTCGAGCAGCAAGGCTTGAGCGTCAGTGGCCGAGTTGGAGGCCCAGGCCTCAATGGCCCGATCGAGAACCTCCGAGTAGAGCCGGACCAGGTCGGCGCGGGACTTCGGCGGACGCTTCGCGGCGGCCTCGAAAAGGGGATCGAGAAACTCGAGTGTTTCGTTTGGCGGCGCGGGGGAGCCCTTTTTCACAACGACCGCCTCACGGATTCCGAACCACGAGCGGTCGCGGTTGCGGCGTTCCAGGGGCGCGTCATTGGCCGCGCTCAATTCGATGTGAATGTCGTCGCCGTTCCAGTAGTCGAGATTGTATTTCTGCCAGCGCCATTGGCCAGCCTGGTTGTCCTTGAGCTCGGTGATGGGAAAGACCGTTCCCCGGCGGGGATAGTTCTGCACGACATAACGCGCCGTCGCGCTGCCGCCGCCATTGATCCGCAGCCAGAGTTCGTATTCCCCATCGAGCCGAACGTCGGGCGAGGTCAGACGGGCGGCGTCCTTGTTCGATATGAGATGGGAATAAACGCCCGCGGGGTAGATGCCGGTCAGGGCCTTGTCGCCGGATGGTTCGATCGCGAACTCCCCGGCGCCCGCGGCTTTGCGCGGGAGGCCATGGCCGTAGCGGAACCAGCTTTGATAGACGTCGTTCTGTCCAAGCGGCCAGTGGTGGATGACCGAGGCGTTCGGATTGATCGAATCCCCGCCTTCCGCCTGCGCCGCGCGATCGGGGCGCCCAGCATTGCTCGGCAGGGGCTCCCGTCCTGCGCTCGGGCCGGGCATTGGCCGCCGCTCTGGGTTGGGGGCGTTCAAACGTTCATCGCGCTTTCTCCAATCGACCTGCCATTCGGCGACGCGTTTGGCCCACTCCTTGGCGAAGGCGTCGGGCGCTACTGCATCCGTCGGCGTCAGGGCGATCGGACGCAATACCGACGTCCTGGATTTGCTTCTCTTGGTCGGCTTGGCCGGAGCGAGTATATCGCGTTCGAGGCGGGGGAGGGATAGCTTCCATTCATTGGCCAACAGCATGCGAACTTCGTCTTTCCATGCCCGAAGCTGGCCGCGGTTCTTGTTCAGGTCCTGCGCCAGATCGACGGCGGCGCGACCGGGGCGGGTAGAGCCCAGGACGCCAAAGAGCGCGTAGTAGTCGGCTTGGCTGATGGCGTCGAACTTGTGGTCATGGCAACGCGAGCAGGAGACCGTGAGCCCGAGGAAAGCCTTGGAGAAGGCGTCGATCTGGTCGTCGGTGAAGCGCACCTTCTCGTCGAGCGCATCCGTGGGCGCAAAGCCATGGAAAACCATGCGCCAATGCGACGTGCCAATGAGCGATTCGTTGAGGCCGAGTTCGCGATTGAGGCGCGGTCGCTCAAGGAGGTCGCCGGCGACATGTTCGCGGACGAGCTGGTCGTAGCGGATGTCGTCATTCAGCGCGCGGATGAGGTAATCCCGGTAGAAGTGGGCGTTGCCGATGACGGGATCGCCCTCGGAGCCGTGGGTTTCGGCGTAGCGCGTCCAGTCCATCCAATGCCGCGCCCAGCGTTCGCCAAACTGCGGACTGTCAAGCAGGCGATCGATCAGCGCCTCCAAGGCCTGCCGAGGATCTTCCGCATGGGCTTGTTCAAACGCCAGGATCTCGGCGCGGGTGGGCGGAAGACCGATGAGCGCGAAGTTCAATCGACGAAGCAAGGCCAGTGCGCTGGCAGGGTCGGACGGTTCAAGACCCGCGTCGCCCAACTTCGCGCGGATGAACTGATCGACAGGATGCGGGACCCCTGGCGTCGCGGGCGGCCTCGAATCCTTGATCGGGCGGAAGCTCCACCAACCCTTGCGACGCTCGAAGGTGGTTTCCCAATCCGCGGCCGCAGCCAGTTCGTCTGGAGTGGGCGCCTTGTCCCGCGGATCCGGAGCGCCGTCATTCACCCATTCCTCAAAGTCGCGGACGGTGGCCTCATCCAGCTGAGCGCCGGACTTGGGCATCTTGAGATCCGGATTGGTGTGCCGAATGGATTCAATGAGCAGACTCTTCGCCGCGTTTCCGGGAACGATCGCTGGGCCGGTGTCGCCGCCTTTCAACAAGGCTGCGCGGTGATCCAGGGCCAGACCGCCTTTGGTTTTCTGATGGCTGTTGTGACACTCGTAGCATTCCTGCGCGAGCACGGGCCGGATGCGGGACTCAAAAAACTCACGTTGCGACGGGGACAAGGTCGCCGCCGAGACGGCCAGGGAACCCGCCGATGCCAGAATGCCCGCAAGAAAAAGACTGCGCATGAGAGGCCGAGTATCCAATTAACCAAGACCCGGGTGTCAACGGAATTCAGGGCGCGTCTGCGGGCATGAGGGGCTCGCGCAGAATCACTCGCGCTCGTGCGACGGGATCAAGGATCGATGCCGCGAATCGTTCAATCCTTGAGAATCGCCTTCACGACATCGACCAGGTGTTGGGGCACGAACGGTTTCTCCATGAACTCATCCGGCTTGATGCGGTGATCGGCGAAAATACCGCGCTGAGCCGTGCCGCTTAAGAGAATTGTCCGGAGACGTGGATGCCGATCCTTGCTTTGTTCGATCAGGTCCAGTCCCGTGCTGCGACCCATTTGATAGTCCGTCAGCAACAGATCAGGGGCTTCCACGTCGGACACGAGCGCCTTCAAGGCTTCGTCCGGATCGTGGAAGATCCGCGTGCGGAAGCCCTCCAACTCCAGGATCGCCGCCGTCAACTCAGCGATAACCTGCTGATCATCAACGACAAACACCATCCTCTCGTGACAATCCTCCATCCCGAGGGAACTGCCCGGCTGCCCTGCGTTGTCCAGCGAATTGATCATGGCAAAGGTCCAGCTGGCATATTCCGTGCCAACTGAAGGTCGCTTTTCGATCATTCGACGGAATTCGAGTTGAAAGGCTCCGAGAATGCGTTTGACGCAGTGAAATGAACGTGTTCTTGTCGGCGCGATTCCCGGACTGATTTGAAGCCTTTCGCGTGGGCGGACCGTGGCAGCAGTGACGGCTGGCTCCAGCGGCAAGCAACCTGAACAACCTCAACGATTGAATCCATGAGTGACTCCGAATCATCAGATAATCTTCCGTGGTACGCCGGCATCACCGGTTATCAGTGGCTCGTCCTGGTGGTGTGTTCGCTGGGCTGGGTGTTTGACGTCTTCGAAGGGCAGATCTTCGTCGCGAGCATGCGCGACGCCATGCCAAACCTGTTGGGAGTGGATTCCGCAGACAATCCGGCAGTCGCGCGATGGAACAACATCGCGCTGGCGTCCTTCCTTCTCGGGGGAGCCTTCGGGGGCGTCTTGTTCGGCGTGGTCAGCGACAAGATCGGGCGGTCGAAGACCATGATCATCACGATCCTTTTTTACTCGATCTTCACCTGCGTCACCGCCTTCGCAACCGAAGCCTGGCACATGGTGGTCCTGCGATTCCTGGTGGCCATGGGTGTTGGGGGCGAATGGGCCGTGGCCAGCGCCATGGTGGCCGAGGTCATGCCTAAACGCTCGCGTCCCGCAATGGGCTCGATCTTCCATGCGTCCAGCGTGTTTGGCACCCTGCTCGCGACCGCCGTTGGGGCTTTCATCCTGGCCAAGCAGCCTTGGGGCGACAAGACCTGGAAGCTCGGCTTCCTGATCGGCGTGTTGCCGGCTTTGTTGATCCTGGTGATTCGTTGGAAGATGCATGAGCCCGAACAATGGAAGAAAGCGCAGGCCGAGGCGGCCAAGGATCCCAGCCGAAAGGTCGGCAGTATTTCCGAACTGTTTCAGGGACCAAACCTGCGCGTGACAATGGTGGGCGTCTCGCTGGCGACCATTGGCCTGATCACCTTCTGGGGCTGCCACATCTACGGCAAGAATGCACTGATGCGCCACGCCCAAACCTCGGCGCTGGTGGCGGAGGGCCTGACCGCCGATGCGTCAAAAGCGGACAAACAGGCGGCCTTCGCCACGCACCGGGCCAGCATCAAGAAGGCGGAGATGACCAGCATGACCTTGAACACCATCGGCGGTGGACTGGGCCTCGTCCTGTTCGGCTGGTTCGCGAACAAGCTGGGCCGACGCGGCGCCTTTGTCTTCTACCACGCGGGCGCCATGGCGATGGTCCTGTTGCTGTTTCTAGTGCTGATTCCCAATGGAGCGTCTTCCACAACCCTCGCCATCGTGTTGCCCATTTTCGGTTTTCTCACCCTGGGAATGCACGCGGGCTACGCCGTCTATTTCCCCGAGCTGTATCCCACGCGACTGCGCGGCACCGGCACGGGATTCTGCTTCAACATGGGCCGACTCGGCACCGCGGCCTACCTGCTCTTCGTCGCCAAGATTGGCTGGGGACCGGAACAAACCGCGCTCTATGTCGCCGGGATCTACGTCCTCGGTGTGGTCGTCGCCTTGATGGGCCCGGAGACCAAGGGCCGGGAACTCCCGGACTAAACCAGCGGGTTTCTCGTCTTCAAGTCTGCGAAGCGCGCTGAAGGTGCGATCGATCGTTCATGGTTCACGGACGCCGTTGACCAAGCAACAGGATGCAATCCGCCGCCTCGGAATGAAACGAGGGGTCTTTCCGAAGGGCGTGTATCAGGATGTTCGTTTCGACCGCGATCACGGTTCGTGATCAGCTCACCAGGCCTTCGTCCGCTTGAAGGCTTCGTGAATCTGAAACGCCTCGGCCATCCGGACATCCGCTTGCAGTCCGCGGGCCTTGGCCTGGGTTTCCATCAGTTCGGTCAGGGGTGAGAAGTCACCATCGTCGCCCCGGGCAAGTTGGCTTTGATGGCAGCCGAGCATGCGCTCCTTGATGGCGTAGTGATCCGAGATGTCGACGTAGAAACCCGGAGTGAAGCCACGCATAGCGATGGTGTCCATGCGCCAAAGTTCGGGGGATGCCTCCAGGGGCTTCGTGCGGGTCTGATGCCCGGCCGAGGCGCAGAACCAGGAGGCCGCCTCGGCCAGCGCCGCAACCGCCCGATGATCGGAGTGATAGTCCGTCGGCGAATGCGCGATGACCAGGGTGGGCCGAAACTTGCGGTAGACCTCGATCAGTTTGAGGCGTTGCTCCCGACCGTCGACCAATTCACCGTCCGGAAACTTGCCGGGAAAGAGCTTCGCGCCGAGGAGCTTTGCGGCGGCCTTCATTTCACGTCCCCGCACGGCGACCAGGTTTCTGATCACTTTCCTCGCTTGCCCCTTGCCGCCATCACACATCACGCAAATGCCGACTTCGGCGCCGGCATCCCGGGCGCGGGCAAGCGTTCCGGCGCACAGCAATTCCGCGTCGTCGGGATGGGCCACCACGGCGAGAACGCGTTCGTTGGAAAAATCGAGTTTCATGGTTGATCGGGGAAGCGTTCTTTATCAGCCGACGAGGCAGGAACATCAATCCCGGGTTTGCGGCAATTCCCCGCCAGGCACGATTGAACTGGGAACCAAGAGCACCGCATGTGCAGCGCTTCTACCAATCAGAGAACTCGAGACCATGAGCTTCGGCCACAGCCCGGCAGGTGAGCTTGCCATCCTTGGTGTTGACGCCGCCTTTCAGGGAAGGCTGAAGGGCGCAGGCTTCCTCGAGTCCGTGGTCCGCCAGCAATTGCGCGTAGCGGAAGGTGACATTGGTCAACGCTTGCGTGGCGGTGCGGGCATAGGCCGCCGGCATGTTGGCCACGCAGTAGTGCGTCACGCCCTCTTCGACGTAAACCGGGTCATGATGGGTCGTCGGCCGAGTCGTCTCGGCGCAACCGCCCTGGTCGACGGCGATATCCACGAAGACGCTGCCTGGACGCATCTTCGCCAACATCTCACGGCGAACGAGCTTGGGAGCCTTGGCGCCCGGAAGCAGGACGGCGCCGATGAGCAAGTCCACCCGCGGCAATTGTTCCATCAGATGCGTCTCGTTCGAATAGAGCGTGTGCGCCGTGTGCAGGGAGATGTCGAGGAAGTGCATCCGTTCGAGATCGACTTCGAGTATGGTGACATCGGCCCCGAGTCCCGTTGCCATACGGGCGGCATTGACGCCCGCCGTGCCGCCGCCCAGCACAACCACCTTGCCTGGCAACACCCCGGGGACGCCGCTAAGCAGGATTCCGCTGCCGCCATGATACTTCCCCAGGAAGTAACCGCCGACCAGAGTCGACATGCGCCCCGCGATCTCACTCATTGGCTCCAATAGCGGGAGGTGATGCTTCTCCTCGATCGTCTCGTAGGCAATGCCGGCCACGCCGGATTCCAACATGGCCTCGGTCAGTGACTTGTCGGCCGCCAGATGCAGGTAGGTGAAGAGCATCAGGTCGGGCCGCAGCAACGCATACTCCGAAGACTGCGGCTCCTTGACCTTGACCACCAGGTCGGCCTGCTCGAAGGCGGCCGCGTGATCGTCGACCAACGTCGCGCCGGCCTGTTCATAGTCCGCGTCCGGATAACCGGCCCCGATTCCCGCGCCTTTCTCCACGACAACCTTGTGCCCACGCTGCGTGATTTGGTAGACGCCTGAGGGCAGCATGCCCACACGAAACTCGTCGTCCTTGATCTCTACCGGTATGCCGATGGTCATGATGAATCCCTGAAATTCGAGACGGCCGAGGCGAACTTGCTCAAATCGCAAACCTATCCGCGCAACGGACTTTCGCAAGACACAATCAAGGGGAGAGGTGACAGGTTCGTTGTAGACGGACGGACTGAATCGTGTCGTTGTGGAGCGTTTCGGGAGGGTTTCGACGAGGAATCCGAGCGCCTTGGCAAGATCAAGCCGGGATCTACTCGTCAGTTTCTGGTTTCTTGAGGCGACTGGAGGGCATTCGAGGCGTTCCACGCTGCTTGAGCGCAGACC
>CAZFLK010000031.1:0-44604 GCA_964519245.1 uncultured Verrucomicrobiota bacterium | reverse complement strand
TCTTGTACTTGTCCGGAACGCAATCGACACTCCAGATCTTCTGCAGGACCCCGATCCCATCCTTGTCCTTCTTCGGCTTGGGATCGAAGGCGTAGAGGACGCCGTCGCCGCCGCCGAACAGGACCATGCCCTGGCCATCCACCTCGGCATAGCTCGGTGAGGACCAGTTGGCATGGAACATCCGCTTGCTGATGCCTTCCGCTTCCTCCCCGATCAACTCCCCGGTATTCTTGTCGAGCGCGATCAGGCAGGGAGCCATGGGAAAAGGAATGCTCTCATGCTCGCCGTCCTGCCCGTTTGAGGTGGAGCAAAAGACGGCGTCGCCCACAACAACCACCGAACTGCTGGTGGCATTGTGCGGAAAGACTCCCAGTTCCTCGCGCATGTTATAGACCCAGATGATGTCCGCGTCCGTGGGGCCAACCTCCACCTTCTCCTCGCCGGCGGGCGTCATGAACTTGGATTCATCCTGGAAACCCTGGTTGCCGTTCTTGAGACCCTCAGTATCCAGGCAGATGATCTCGCAACGATTTCCGACGATGTAGAGCCGGTTGCCCTCGACCGCGGCGGCGGAGCATAGACCGATATACTCCCAGTCTCCAACCTGGCCCGCTGCCAGCTTGGGACTCACAAACTGCCAGAGAAACTCCCCGGTCTTCTCATCGAAACAATAAAGGTTGCTGCGATCGCCCTGGTGGCGCTCGTCCCGCGGAACATCGTTGTTGGTTCCGACGTAGACCTTGCCGCCGGCCACGGTGGTGTTGCCATAGGCGGACGAGCCCAGCTTGAGCACGCGAACAACGTTCTTCGTCGTCGCCACGTCGATCTCTTCGGAGCGCCGCTTGAACTTGCCGGGGTCGAAGCTCTCCGGCATGCCTTTCGCCGCTGTGTAGAGATTCTTGTGCGCGGAACCGCCCCATTGCGGCCAATCCTTGGCAAGAGTTGGAATCGACGTCGCGCAGACCAGCGCCAGACTGAAGAATAGATTGCTGATTTTCATGAATGCTCTCAGTTGGAAATCGGAAGTGTCGGCAAAATTCAGATTTTTTTCCCCCTTGTTTCGGACCTGGCCGGGCTGACCCGACGCTCACGGCCCCGCACCGCCCCGCAGTCCGGAAGTCACACTGCGCATACAATCGACAAGAGGTTATGCGCCTCGTCGAATCGAAAGGGGCCCCGGCGCCCCCAGGCTCCCGGGCTTAGTCTTCGGGCGAAATGGTCCAATACCCGGCCTGCACGGTCGTATCCGTGGCATCGACCCCGATACTTTCCGCAGGCGTCAGCGTTTCGACATGCCCATCGGCCATCATGTAATTGAACCGACCGAGATGAAACCGCTGCACACTGTTGTAGTCGTCCCGGTTGATGTTGCCGATGAGATGCTGCCCGGCATGATCGATGGTCTGGTAAGCAAAGGCCCCCTGCAGCATCTCCCGGCGGATCCGCTCCGTGTAGATAATGGTCTCCTCGGGGGCCAGAAGCAGGTCCTCGAACACAGCCTGCTGCCGGCGGGGAATCGGGTCGACCGGATCCTCCGGCTGCCAATCAGGCGTCGGGGCGGTGGAAACGTCCCAGTTGAATCCGAGCCCCGTTTCATTCTTGGGCGACGGCGGCCAGTGGTAGCCGTTCGCGCCAACGTTGGGAGCCCAAGAGGGAGCTGGATTGCGGGCCATGGCATGCGTGGGCATCACGTAACTGCGCTCCGCGTTCGGGTAGCGGGTGTCGGAACGACGAACCTTGTCCGAGGGGCACTTGAGCAGGCGATTACCCTGCTTGCCGGAATCGGCGGGTCCGCCCTGCCCCACCTGCGGTTGGGAGCCGATCAACTCCTCGTAACGCGCCATGCCCGCTTCCCCGCCGATGTAGGTGAAAAGCAGGTCGTCCCAGGTGTTCGCCGTTCCCGCACGCCAACGAAGCACGGCGTAGGGAATCTTGTCGCCGTTGTCTCCAGAGTAGACCAGGGATGCATTGAAGATTTCCTTGAGATTCGCCGCGCAGTTGGCCGTCCGCGCCTTGGCCATGGCATTGCTCACGACCGGAAGCAGGATGGAGGCAAGGATCCCAATGATGGCAATCGTGACCAGCAACTCGATCAACGTGAACCCGACGGACTTGCGCCGGTCGGTGCGATGGGGTGTGAGGGTGATTTTCATGGTGTTGCAGGTGGCAAATTACTCAGCGGCTTCCTCAAGCGTGACTTCCAAGGTCGTCCCATCGATGCGCACCGTCTTGCCGGCGGGCAACTTGGGAAGCGCCTGCAAATGTTTGGATTTCAACAAATCATCGATGCTTGAGGGCAACGCGCCCTTGTCTTCGAAATAGCTTTCCACCGCCATTTGAATCACTTGAAGCATGACGGTGTCGCCTTCCTTGGCAACGTTTGTCGTCACCACGGCCTCCACCTTCTCCGAGGAGATGGTCGAGGGAGCCGCCGCCTCTTCTTCTTTCGGCGCCCCCGTGCCCGGGACCGGCGGCACATCCGGAACCGGCGGCGGGGCATTCGGATCCGGAGCGGCGGCAGGGGCGTCAGGCGGACTCGCCGGAACCTCCATCACCACATCCTCCATGGCGAGTTCGACAGCTTCTTCATCATCGCCGCCACAACCACAAAGGAGGCCGACCAGTATCACAGGGGTGAAGATATGTTGGAGCTTCTTCATCAAATCAGATTGAGAATGCGAGGCAATCGGAGGCGCTTCAAAAAAAAAACGCGCATTTCCTGACAACTAGCACACAAAATGGCCGGCTGTCACGCGTTTAGGGTTGGCCCATTTGTGCTAGGGTCAAGGAGCCGGAAGCCGATTCAACGTGTAGCAGGCCACCTCATGCAACAACGGCGCACCGCTCCGAGAGACAAGCCCCGAAGCGACCAACTCGTGCACATACCCCGCTCGCAAGCCCTCCACCTGCAGGCGCGCCCGCAGCCCATCCTCGGACACCGTCACCGCCTTGATGCCACAGGTCTTGGCGTCGATCTCCTCGCTCCCATAGCTCTGGTGAAACTGGTAGGTGTAGCTGGAAAGCCCGTAGTTCTCGGGATCCGCGGCGGTTTCGCGCTTCACCGGCTGCGTGAAAACCAACTCAAAGCCGTCAGGCTGGGCGCGCATTTCCTTGATCTCGAAGGGCGTCTTCCCAGTCCAGACAAGGCGTTGCAACCCATAGGCTCGATCGCCCAGTGAATTCCAGCCCCGGTTGCTCTGACCGACGAACATCGAGCCGTCGCCGCCCCATTCCATTCGCAGGGCGGCCGATTGCAGACCTTCGCGGAACCGGAAGCAGGCCCCTTGGTATTCCCCATCCACTTTCTCCAGAAAGACGCGCAACACGAAGGACATGGTGAACTCGCCGACGAACATCTGGCCGGCAAACGGCCCGAACTTGCCGCCCGTGGTGTCGCACAGGACATCGGTGGCGCTCATCCCCATCTTGCGGTAGGGGAACCAGACAGGCGGCAGCTTGTATTCCGGGATTCGCTTGGCGGCCTCCACGACCGTGATCTTCTGCGGAATCTTGCCCTCGATCTCAAAGGTCGCTCCGGGCAAATCGCAGAACTTCAGGGCGTCGGCATGCCCATGAAACGCGCCCGGCCGCACGTGAATCAACGGGCAGGTCGGAAACCAGTTGCCTTGTTGGTCCGTGGCGAAGATATCGCCCTCGAGATTCATCCCGATGCCACAGGGCGAACGGAAACCGCCAGACATCGGCCTCATCGTCCCATTCGGTTGGACCATCAAGCTCCAACCACGCCAGGCGTTGTCCTTCGGGTTGGGGCTCTTGCCGATCGAGCAATTCAAGGTAATCCAGGCATTGCCATCTTTGTCGAACTGCGGGCCGTAGGCATATTCGTGATAACCGCCCGTAACGCCCCAGCCTTTGGCGACGGTCAGGTATTCGTCGGCCGTGCCGTCGTTGTCGACATCACGGATCTTCGTCAACTCCGTCCGTTGCACGGTGTAGAAGGCGCCATCCCGCCAAGCCAGACCCAAGGGCTCGTGCAGACCCGTGGCGAAGGGCCGGTAGCTGACGCTTTCGGGATTGCCCTGCTCGGCATTCTCGATGATCCAGATCTCGCCCTTGCGGATCGCGCAGGCCATCCGGCCGTCCGGCAACAAGGCCAACCCGCTGACCTCCAGCTTCAGGTCGTCAGGAATGGGATAGGTTACAAGGCTGTAGTAATCGGATTCAACAGGCGTTGCGCGCTCGGCCCCGATCGCCACCGAGGGCAGCGTAATCGAGACCGCGGCAAGCAGTCCGGCAAGGTTGGCTCGACGAATGAAACTCACGACAGCAATTCCTTGAGCGCTTTCTGGTTCGCCCCGGATTCAAAGACAGCGGCGGTCGAAATCTCGAATTCGGCGACTGTCCGGCAGATCAGCCGCCCGGAGCCAGCCTCATCGACGCGCTCCAAGGTGTCCCCGTTTCGCACGTATTGCTCCACGGACCTAGCGTCGGCATCGACGATCCAATACTCCTCAACGCCGTGCCGCTCAAAGTCCTCAAACTTCACGCCCCGGTCGCGGCTCTCGGTGGAATCCGACAGGATCTCGACGACAAAATCCGGCGCGGGAAACTTGCGGGTGTTTGCTTCGATGAGCGCGGCTTTCTCCGGTTTCCAGAAGCAGACGTCCGGCATGTAGTCGTTGCGAGGGAAAACACAGAGCGCCTTTTCGCTGAGCACGAGACCCAGATTATGCCGCTCGACAAAGGTGTCCAACAGCTTCTCCAATCGTTTTCTGACAATGATATGTTCCGCCCTGTCCGGTGAATGCACGACAACCTCCCCGTTGATGAATTCCGCCTTCGTTCCTTCGTCGACCTCATCGTAAAACCGCGCGCGCGCAACCCGCTCCCGTTCGAGGCGGATCTGAAACTCCTCCACGATCTCCGGCAGGTCCGGCAGTTCGAGAAGTTGTTCGGCGGCTGGGTTCATCCTGAAAGGTTAGGTTTGCTGAAAGAAGTTGTCAAAGGGGCGGGAACCAAAGCTTTCGCGCGTCACGCTTCCGCAGACCAAAGGCCGAGCGGGCCGTGAACTCGCAATCGTGTTTCACCATTTCCATTCCAAAATCAATTCAGCCTGATGTTCGGGAGCCTGAAACTCCAGCAGCACGGCCATTTCCTCGGCCTGCAAGCGGGGAATAGTTCCACGTCCTGACTTCCCGCCGCCTTCCGGGAAAATCACCTTCGGCTTGAGTTGCGTGGGCGGTCTGTAAACGAGCATGCGTTTCTGGTATTCGGTGTAGAGGTTCGAAATCAGCATTCGTTGCCTCATCGAGCGTCCGTCCGCTCCCGGAATCAAGGTATCCTCAAAGCGCATTCCGAAACCTGTGTAAATCAATGTGGGACGGCCCTTCTCGTCCTTGCGAATTCCCAGGAACTGTTGCGGGCCCGGACTAACGTTGGCCGCAAGGGCCGGGTCATCAAATGGAAACCGCGACGCCGGCTTGACGACCGAGTCTCCCAAGGGCTTGGCCAGCGGGGTAAAGCGGTCATCCCACGTGCTCTCAGCATCCAGAAACCCTCCTTTCCAGAACAGGCGCCAGAACAGGCTGTCGTTCCTCGAATCGAACGCCGCGTGGACACCTTCTGGAAAACCCACCGCGATCGCATGCATCCCGACCTCCTCCATGAAGGTGCGAAACACGATCGGCCTGTCCTTGGGTTTCAGCTCGAAGTTTCCGGTCTTCTCCAGGCCTTCGGGAAGTCGGCTCTGGTCCAGCTCGCCAAGATAGGCCCAGATGCTGTCGATCTGGCGCGAGGTCGAATTGCCGTTGCCCTTCAACACAGGTTTGCCTCCCGGCCAGAACGCCGGCATGCGCGTGCCGGGCCGGAACTTCGCCGGATCAATCAGGTAATCGCGGAACCATTCGGGCCGCAGCCGTTTGGTCGCATTGGCAAGATCCATCGCGCGAATGCCCAGCGAGCGATGACCGTTCAAGTCGTGACAGGCAATGCAGCTCAGCCCCTTCGCCCCGACCAACGCCCTGCCCCACATGTTGCGGCCCACCTGGTTCTCTTCCCCGTCGCGCGGCGTGGGCTTCTCGTCCTTCGGAATGTCGAGCGTCGGAAACATCGCGGCCAACTCGCGCGCGTGCGCCTCGCCGAAGTCCGGCATGCGCGTCGTCATGTAGGGCCGGACCGCGCCGTCGCCCTGCATGATTCGAAGCATCGCTGCCGGGAGCAGCTTGCGCCCAACGCCGGTCAGGGTGGGCGGGAAACGACCTTCGTCCTCAAGGTCCTGCCCCGAGGTGTGAAAGTGTATCTTTCTCCCATCCTCAGGCCCGCCGAGTGAATCGCGCTGGTGACAGGCGAAGCAATTCAACGCCGTCATCAACTTGCGCGAACGCTCGGCGAAGGAGACTTGCGGCGCGTTTGGCAGGTTGTGCAGCGCGGCGGCCAGCGCCGCGCGCTGACGGTCGTTGAGCGAATAAAAAGGAATGCCGGCCTTGGGCGTGGAACTCAGGCAACCCCACTCGCGCGAGCGGGCCAGCGCCTTCAACGGCTTCGCTTTGAGCCCGGATTGAACCGCCTCGCCATCATCATTCAACTGGTGACACGACGCGCAGCCAATTCTCGCAAACGCCGCCTTCCCCACGCCGATCCTCGAGGCGTCCGGCTTGACGGCGGGCCATTTGGTCAAAGCCGGATTCGCCTGGATCAGGTAGGCGGCGAGGTTGACGCGCTCCTGTAGGGAAGTGGGAACCCGCGGCATGCGCGCCGAGGGACGATGCTTCAACGGATCCGCCAAGAACGCCGCCAGACGATCAAGGTCATACTTGCCCCCCACGTGCTTCAGGGAAACCGAGGGAACCTCGCGGGCAATCTCCGCCGCCGAAGACTCGCCCCCGGGTTGGTGGCCAGCCTCCGGCTCGTGGCAAGCGACGCAGCCAATGGTGTGAAACAAGTTCCGGCCGGCCTCCGCGTCGGCGGCGGCGCGAGCCTTGGCCGGCAACTGGGGATACTCGCCCTCGAGCGAGCCCAAGTAAGCGGCCAACGCCTCCGCCAACTGGTCTCTCCCGCCCGCATCGGAACCGGCCAGCAGGTCGGGCATGACCGTCCCCGCTTTCGTTGCGTGCGGGGATTTCAGCCACGCCCTCAACCAACCTTGGTTCGCCCGCGCGACGATGCCGTCCAGATCCGGGCCTGTGCGCGTGGGAAACCGATCCGCCAATTCCCCACTGACCTGATGACAATTCGCGCAGCCCAGTTCCCCGATCAGCAACTCGCCAGCTTCAACCAAGTCAGCCTCAGGCGCGGCATGAAAACGCTCATAGCCGACCGACAACGGGTTGGCCGATAGCGAAACCGCGGCCGACAGGCCGATCGACAGCGCGGCCATCGTTCGCTTGAAGGGCAGGTCAATCATGGCAACAGAATGGGAGCCGGCTCAACCCGCGGCCCGCTTGTCGCGTTCCTCGTCCAGCAGCTTCATCCACGGACCGATGTAGTGACCGTGATCCCAGAAGGTGCGACCGCTGATCAGGTTGCCGTCGATGACGCAGGCCTCATTGACAAACGTCCCCCCACACACTTCCAGATCGAACTGGCACTTGGGCACGGTCGCCATGCGACGCCCCTTGACCCGTCCCGCCCGCGCCGGAATCTCAACCCCATGGCAGACACTCGCGATCGGCTTTTCGTTGTCGAAGAACCACTGCGTAATGCGGATCAGGTCCTCGTCGTCGCGGATGTATTCCGGCGCGCGGCCACCGCTGAAGAAGATGCCCACATATTCCTCGGGCTTGATGTCCGCGAAGGCGATGTCCGCGTCCATGGAATAACCCTCCCATTCCTTGGTGATGGTCCAACCCGGCTTCACCTGGTGCATGACCATCTGGTATTCGCGCTTCTCCGGCGCCGCGATCACGGGCGTGTAACCGCCCTCGATAAGCCGGAAGTAAGGATACATGGTGTCAACCGTTTCGGTGGCGTCGCCGATGACAATGAGGACTTTGTGTTCCATGGGTAAGGTGTCTTCGTTTCTGCTTCGAGTGAGCCGGATATAAACGACGACCGCACGAAACCGCAAGCTTGGGAATCGGGCAAACACGATACGAGAGCCCCCAATGCGCTGACAGGGGAATGAAGACAAAGGCATGGGATTCCCCGGCGGCGTCGTTCCGGGAACCTTCTCCGGAACGCGAGAAACTACGGAATACTCCGAAATAGAGACAGCGGAAGTGTGAGACTCATCTTCCGCGTATTCCGAGCGCTCCGTAGTTCATTTTCCCATCTCAGTGCGACCAATCCCGCCAATCTTGTTGAAGAAACGGACAATCCAGCGCATGAATCCTCCCGCCCGCCCCGGTATCCAATCAGCGTGAATCCGCTCAGCCCCAATCTGACCAAGCGTCTCGCGATCGCCCTGGCGTTCTGCTGCCTCGCGGCAGTATCCGTCCACGCCGCGCCATCCCCCATCAAGATCGACCTCGTCAGCGAAGCCAGGGCGATCGTCCCGGGCGAGACCTTCACCGCAGCGATCCGCCAGCGCATGAAACCGGGCTATCACACCTACTGGCGCAATCCCGGCACGGTTGGCCTCGCCACCAGCATGAAGTGGCGCCTACCGATGGGCTTCTCCGCCGGGGAAATTCAATGGCAACTTCCCGAACTCACCACCATGGCCGCCTACACCGTCTGGGGCTACGAAAAGGAGGCCCTGCTGCTCGTGGACATCACACCGCCCAAGTCACTCACAACCGGCGACAAGGTCGTCCTCCGGGGCGAGGCCGCCTGGATGTGCTGCGGCAAGCAATGCCACCCCGGCTTCCAGGAACTCAGTCTAGCCCTCCCCGTCGCGGACAAAGCCAAACCCAACAAACGCCTCAAGCGCGCCTTCGACCGCGTCCGCGCCCAACAACCGATCCACAGCGACGCCTGGAAGATCGAATGCACGACCACGGGCGAAGACTACACCCTCCGCATCACGCCCGCTTCAAAGAAGGCCACCACGAACCCCGGCGCGATCCGCTTCTTCGACTACGACCGCCAGATCAGTTCCGACAAGCCCCAGATTCTCAAACGCGACGGCGCCAGCTTCGTTCTCAAGCTGAAGGCCGAGGAACACACACCGGATGAATTGGAAACCTTGGAGGGAATCCTGGTGGCGGAGAACGGGTGGGAGAGCGGACGCGGGAGCCACGCCCTCAAGACAATGACAGCGATCAAACGAACGGAATAGGCGCCAACAACGCCGCCCACAAGAAAAGAACCGCGGTCTTTCGACCGCGGCCCCGATGGTTTTGAAATGGCTTGGCGAATCTTCGCTCAGTTCACCTTGATCAACTCGATCTCGAAGATGAGCGTGGCTGCGGGCGGGATTGTGGGCGGGCGGCCCTGGGCGCCATAGGCGAGCTCGTAAGGGATATAAAGCTTCCACTTGTCGCCTTCCTTCATCAACTGCAGCGCCTCGGTCCAGCCCTTGATCACCCCCGTGACCGGGAACGTGGCCGGCTCGCCGCGATCGACGGAACTGTCGAACTTGGTGCCGTCGACCAAGGTTCCGGTGTAATGCGTGGTGACCTGGCTTTCCTTGGTCGGGGTCTTGCCCGAGCCCTTCTTGAGGACTTCGTATTGCAGGCCGCTCTTCGTCGTGATGACGCCTTTGCGCTTCTTGTTGTTCTCCAGGAACTTCTGTCCGACTTCAGCGAGCTTGGCAGCCTTGGCCTCCTGCTTGGCCTGCATGGCCTTCTGGAAGGCCTGCTGGGCGGCTGTCACCTGCTCGGGCGTCAGCTTGGAATCCTTGCCCGCCATACCGTCCTTGATGCCGGCAACAAAGGCGTTGAAATCGAGATCGAGTTCATCGCGGTGAAAGCCAGAGCCGATGTTGTGGCCGATGATGTAGCCGACCTTCTGCTGCTGGGATTTGAGTTCGGGTGAATCTGCCGCCTGAAGGGCGCAGGTCAGGGACATGGCCGCCAACACGGCCAACGTGATTTTCTTCATGGTGTTGATGTCTTGCGTATTCTATCTCGCAAAACACCGTGAGAGAGCCATGTCCTGCAAGCGGGCAGCACGGTAACAGCGGTCATCGCGCGGTCAAGCGGCGAACAACAACACGCCGCCAGACGGACTTGCGACCCGAACGCCGCCACCCACGCTTCACTCCACGACCACGTGCAGTCGGGCTTCCGCCCGAATCCCCAACCCGTTCGTGCGCGCCACATGCACCAGATAATGCCCGGGCCGCTGGAACCGATGCGTGCGGATCGCGTAGCCGTTCGGATCCAACTTCTTCACATTCCCATCCGAACGGGAATACACGACCGGCGACCCATCGCCAAAATTCCATTTCTCCCGTCCGTCCGTCGCGCCGAACGTGCGGACCTTGAAGGTCACCGGATCGCCGGCCTTGATGCCCTGGGTTGGCGAGAATGCCGCATGGATGGAAAGACGGCTCTTGTCCTTCAACTCGCGATCCAACACCTGCACCACCGCGAAGTCGTAGTCGATATTCCCCTGGTCGTCGGTGATCTTGAGAACCTCGCTGTAGCGACCGGCGCGTTCATAGCGACGCGTCGCCTTGGCTCCCGACGCTTTCGAACCGTCGCCGAAGGTCCAATCGTAGGACGCGATCGATCCCGAACGAGCCCAGGACTTCGAGCCGTCCAGGGTCGCAGTATCGCCCGCCCAAATGAAATGCTGCGGCCGCGCGACGGCGATCACCCGGGGATCCTGTTCCTTCAGGTAGGCTTGCCAGATGAAGGCGTAGGCCTCCTGCGAGCCCCACTTGCCGGAAGGTTGGCGACTCTTGGGCCCGAAGTGCAGATGCGACCAACCGCCGCTGCCGCCCTCCTTGCCGAGCAATCCAATCCGATCGCCCAACTTCACTGTCGCGCCGATCCTGATCGCGGGATCGATCTCCTTCAGGTGACTGTAGCGGTAATACCAGCCGCGGCCATCAAGCAGGTAAACGACGTCGTAGCGGGGACTGACCGGTGTATCCCGCTCGCGCCGATGTTCGGGGAGCGTCTCGCCGCCGGAGGAGACCACCAAGGCGTCCGTGGCGGAAACGACTTCGACCAATCCCTCCGCGCCGCCGATATCCAGATCGTTGTGATAATAGATGTTTCGTTGGGACGAAACGAGTTCCCCCCCGTCGACGAACACCGGTGTATTGGCCATCTGCGTGTCCGTGGCAAACCACCGCTGCTTGACGGGATAACCGAACGTGCCGGGACGAATCCAGGGCGAGCCTTTCGGCCACAGGCGGAGTCGCGCGTCCTTGTCCAACCCCCAGGACGACGCCGCACCACGGGCGTTGTAACCCTTCGTGATCGAACAATCGACCTGCGCCGGACCGACAGTCCTCGGCAGGTTGTAGGTGGCGGATATCAATGTCGCCTCGTGGCCGTCGATCTTCACCGTTGCCTCGGCCCTGCGCACCGCCTGACGAAGGTCGTCCAAGGTCTCCTTGAGGGCGACCAGTTCCACCTCCACCTCGCTTCCGTCGCTGAGCGTGACGCGCTGAGATTCGCCGACATTGAGGTCAACCACCCGCAACAACGGGTCGATCCTGGCGGGCAACTTCGCGGGAGCGGCTCCAATGACGGCGCCAGCAGCAACCAGGAGAGGAAAAAGGAATGGCGATGTCTTCTTCATGAGTGTCTTGTCAATGACAGCGAATCGCTGTGAACGTGCAAGGGCGCGATTGGAATGCCCCAAGGGCGACTGACTGATTGCGCAATCACCGATCCCCGGCCGCCTCCATCATCAGCTTCCAGAACTCATTGTCGAATCCTCGGTTGTTGGGCTGATCTCCCAGGCGCGTCACAACAAGCCCCAGACTGGGGACCACCCAACACTTGCGCCCCAGCGCGCCATTGGCGGCGACAAGATCCATTGGGGCGGCGGGAAGGGTGGGTCCGCGAACGCGCCGCCGCCCGCGCAGGGCGAACTCCTGCCCGTTCAACCACCAGAGATATCCATAAGCGGGATTCACCTGCTGCGATGGCGAGAGCATGTCTTTCAAATAGGCCTTGTCCGCCACGATGGTCTCCCCGTCCCAGTCCCCGTTCGCTAGAATCAGCAAGCCAAAGCGCGCCAGGTCCCGGGCCGACGCCGCGAACCCGAGCTGATTCTGCTTCGGATCCCGAGCGGCGAACGGTCGTTGCTCCCAGGAGGAATCCTTCATTCCAATCCTGGCGGTCAGCCACTTGCGGGTGAACGCGGCGGCCGGTTCGCCGGAAGCCTTGGCAATGCAGTCCCGGGCGCGGGAATAAGCCGTCGAGTTGTACTGCCAACGCCCGCCGGGCGGAGCGACAAACTCCAACCCCTCGTTCAACCCGCTGGTCATGGCCAGCAGATGTCGGACGGTGATCTGTTTCTCCTGCGCCGGCGAGGCCTCCGACCAACCGACGCCCAGGTAGGCGCTCACCGGCTCGTCGATCTCAAGCAGCTTCCGCTCCTGCGCCATGCCGACCAACACCGCGGTCACGCTCTTCTGAACCGAAGCGACGTCCTCGATCACACGCCCCGCGGCATCCTTCCCGCGCAGGCCGTTGAGATAGCGCGCCGAGGCCCCATTGGCTCGATTCAGCGCGCGATGCCTCTCGGCCAACAATCGCCCCTTCCACAGGACAACCACGCTCGAGGACTTGTTCTCGCCGGCGAAGTCCAGAGCCTTGCCCAGTTTCGTCGCGTCAAATCCGGCCTCCGACGGCGAAACGGCCTCCCACTCAGCGCCTGCCGACGGAAAGTAAAGTTGCGAAAGCGCGGTCGAAGAAAGCGCGACCAGCGACCACGCCACGGACAGCGCGCGACCAGTTGAGGACCGTTTCATCATCAATTCGAATGAAAACTACGCAACGCGCCCCGCTTCGTCAGCGCTGAAATCCCCGTCGCCCCAACCAACGGAAAGGGCGGTCAAGGCTGCCCCGGTCGCTTCACCGTGCCCTCAACAGATCGAGGTCACCGTCGATTGAAACTTCGCCTCGCCCACCCGGATCTTGTCGCCGACCTTCTTCCCCTTGAGGCGTTCGAACAGAGGCGCCTCCGGGGTCATGACCGTCACTTCGGCATCCTGATCCTCCAATTCGATCTCCACCCCGCCGCCCTTCGGCAGGACAAAGTAGTAGTCCGTATAGCCGCGCAACGAGAGACCCACCAACGCTCCCTTCCCAACGCCGTCCGTTCCCTGGTAGATCGGCGGCCGGTAGGACTCGAGTTCCGCGACATCCGCCTGCAGGGACTCGAAGTGCATGGCGTGGCCTCGTGCGAGATACGAGGCCTCCGTGCTGCGCGTGTCATACTTGCTCTCGGACTTGACCTCGGCGTTGGTCGCTCCGTCCCGGGCGTCGCCCAGGGCGCGCCCATGCTTCTGCAGGTCTCCCTTCATTCGGGCAACCACGGCTTTCAATATGGCGTTCTTGTCGATGGACATGTTGAGTCAATGAGCCGAAATCTAATCAAAACCTCGCCGGGATGACCAGAATCGATGAATCGGCCGACGCCGCTCCCGGCTACTCGGCGCGAACCTTGCGACGCCTCAGCTTGACCGTCAGCGGAAGATGGTCGGAACCAACGTAATCACCCACGATGCGATCCACCGTTTCCAACTCCTCCGAGTGCAGGCAGTGATCGATGGGAATGCGGAAAAGAAAGTTATCGAAAGGCGACCCCGCCGGAGCGCCGGCCGGAGCGGCGCCGACCTTGCGTTGCAGCTTGCCCCCCCAGGAACCGGGCCAGGTGGCTTGGAGCCCAAAGCCCTTCGCGCTGTCCATCAACCCGCCGTTGCGAACCAACCGCTTGAAATAGCGGTTCCATGGCGTTGTGTTCAGGTCGCCGAGAACAACCAACGGCGTCTCACGACGGGCAGCAAACGCCGCGATGGCCGCCAACTGCTCGTTGCGCTCCCGGGTCGATGAAACGCTCGAAGGCGGAACCGGATGGGTTGCCACGAGCGTGACGGCCTCACCGTCGACATTCATCTCCGAGACCACCGACAGCACGCCGCCGCGAACGAACCGAACGCTCCTCGCATTCCGCAACGGCTTGCGGCTGTAGAACGCGATGCCGAAATTGTGATCGCGCGGCTCCTTGAGCGAATAGGGATAGTCCGTCTCCAGTTCCGCGAAGGCGTCAACCCACCGCTGGTCCACTTCCAACAACGCGAAGGCGTCTGGCGAAACACGCCGAATCACTGCTTTCACCAGCGCGTGGCTCCGGTTGCTGCGCAGCACATTCACGCTCATCAACGTCAGGTCCGGGCTGGTTTGACCCGCGCCCCCCGCACCTCCCCCAAAAAACAGCGGCGCACATTGCAGCAGATTCACAAGACCCGCAGCGCCGAACAACGCCGCCAACCGCCATTTGCGCAAGAACACAAACACCCCGCAGACAACCATCAACCCCGCACAATACTGCACGGGAAAATGCGACGTCAGGTCAAACAATGCGCCCCACCCGCCAAGAAACGAAGCCGCGGTCAGCGCGCACAACCCGACGCCGGCCAGAAAGGAAAACCGGACGAAGACCCGCTTCAGCAAAGCGCGATGCGAAACCGACGCCCAGGATCCATTCGGCTCTGCGGTCGCCTTGTCCGGATCGGCATTCATAACTGGCGCCAAAGGTAGCCCAGAACTTCCACAAACACAAACGCACGCCCGACGCCAGGCTTCCTGCAAGACCAGCCGCTCAGACGTCTTCCCCCGGGCAGATGCCGGCCACCGCCATGGCGGCATAGCTCGCGACCGCCAGCAGGAACTGCAGTTCATCCTCGGTAAACAGGCAGTCGCGCTCGGGATTGTCGACGCACAAGACCCCCAGGGCGCGATCCTGCCAGATCATCGGCGCATACATCCCGGTCTTGATCCCCAGCCGTTTCAGGGACTCGCTGTCCACGCCGTCCATGATGCGCCGCCAGATCAGGGCGCGCCCTTCGCTCATGGCCTTGAAACACAGGGACGAACTCACCGCCGGTTGCTCCGACCCCGTCCAGGCAAGCACATCCAACTCGTTGGTGCCTGGGGTCCGCAATACTGCGGCTCCCCGATCAGCGCCGCGCGTCGCGCCCACAACCGCGTCAACGGCATACTGGAGCAATGAACGCGCGTCCCGCTTGACGGCGAATTGCAACGGCAAGTCCAGAAGCAGTCCCAGGCGTCGACGCGTCATGCCCGGATTCTCCGCGACCTGCAGCAAGGATGTATCAGCCAGGCTCAGCTCTGTGTCGACACGAATGCTCCCGGCGGGTGGCGACGCCTCAGCGGGCGGCGCGGATGAAGGCGCAGCGGCGGAGGGCGCACCCGTTTCGCCCGCGCCAACGTGAGCAGGCGACGCTTGGCTCCACTCGAAATTCGCGGGATAGGCGACCTTCAGATCCGTCTCGCCGATGCGGATGAGATCGTCCGGATTCAAGCGCCGTCTGACCTCCTGCCTGACGCCGTTGACCAGGGTTCCATACTTGCTGGCCAGATCTTCAATCCAGAACCCGTTATCCCGCCGATAAATCCGGGCATGCGTCCGGGAGACCGTGATGTCGGGCGACAAATCCAGGTCTGGAGGAATGTAGGGGTTCGGCCGGCCGACGATGATCTCCGGCTTCCCGAACTCAACCTCGCGTTCAACGCCGCTGAAACTGACGGTGATCTTCATCTCGAACGTCTCCAATCAGGCGGACACAAGGCCGCGCCTGGCGAGCCTGACCGCCAACACTCATCGAACGGCCGCCGCCGATCAACTCACCCAGGGCGGCGCAAAGCCCCAAGAAGCACTCAGGCCTTCTCCTCAATCAACTCGCGACGACCGCCGCCCAGCAGTTCGGCGACCGTGTTGGTCGAATAGACGCCGCGCCGGAAATTGGGATCCTGCAGGATCGCCTGCTCGAACGGGATCGTCGTTTTGACGCCCTCGATGATGTACTCGTCCAGCGCCCGCGACATGCGATCCATCGCCTCACGCCGGTCCTTGCCGGTCACGATGAGCTTCGCGATCATGGAATCGTAGTGCGGGGAAATCGTGTAGCCCGCATACGCATGACTGTCCACCCGCACGTTGCGACCGCCGGGCGCGTAATACATGTTGATCTTGCCCGGGCTGGGTCGAAAATCCCCGAAAGGATCCTCGGCATTGATCCGGCATTCAATGGAATGCCGCTTGGGCGTGAGAAACTCGCTCTGGCTCTCCCTAATCTGCTCTCCCAACGCAATCAGGATCTGATACTTCACCAGGTCCACATCGGTCACCTCCTCGGTGATCGGATGCTCCACCTGGATGCGCTTGTTCATCTCCAGAAAGTAGAAATTGCCCTTGTCGTCGACGACGAACTCGACCGTTCCCGCGTTGGTATACTTGGCCTGTTCGGCAATCTTGACCGCCGCGCGCCCCATCTTCTTGCGCAGAGCCGGCTTTTTCTCGAAGAGCGGCGACGGCGTTTCCTCGATGAGCTTCTGGTTGCGGCGCTGAATCGAACAATCGCGCTCCCCCAGGTGAATGATCTTACCCCGGCTGTCGCCAAGAATCTGAAACTCAATGTGGCGGGGATTCTCGATGAATTTCTCGATGTAGACGCCGGAGTTGCCGAACGCCTTCTCCGCTTCCGCGCGGGCGGCATGATAATCCTTGATCAGCGACACATCATTGTGCGCGACCCGCATGCCGCGCCCGCCGCCGCCCGCGGTCGCCTTGATCATGACCGGATAGCCGATCTCCTTGGCGACCTTCTTGGCCGCCGCCTCATCATCAACCAACCCCTCCGATCCGGGCGGAATGGGAACCCCCGCCTTCGTGGCCAGATCCCGACTCAACGCCTTGTCCTCCATGGCGTTCATCGCCGCGGAACTCGGCCCGATGAACCGGATGTTGCAGTCCTCGCAGATATCCGCGAAATGCGCGTTCTCCGACAGGAACCCGTAGCCCGGATGGATGGCGTCTACGTCGGTGACTTCGGCGGCGCTGATCAAACGATCGATTCTCAGGTAGCTGTCCGAGGACGCGGCCTCGCCGATGCATACCGCTTCGTCGGCCATTTGCACGTGCATTGAACTCGCGTCCGCCTTGGAATAGACAGCCACCGTGCGGATGTTCAGCTCTTTGCACGCCCGAATGATCCGGACGGCAATCTCACCGCGATTGGCTACGAGGACTTTTTCAAACATGCGAAATCAGGGATGGGAGGTCCGTGGAAGGATGGCGCTTGACCGAATGAGGCAAACCCTCAGGCCGGCGAAATGCGGAACAACGGCTGATCGAACTCCACAGGCTTCGAGTTGTCCATCAAGACCTCGGTGATCGTGCCGGAGACTTCCGCCTTGATCTCATTCATCACCTTCATCGCCTCGATGATGCAGACAACCGTGTCAGGCGTCACTTTGTCGCCCACTTCAATATAGTTCGCCGACTCCGGCGAGGGAGCCCGGTAGAAGGTTCCAATCATCGGCGCCTTGATGACCGGCCCCTCAGCGACCGGAGCCTCTGCCGGCGCCACAGCCGGAGCCAAGGCCGGCGCCGCGGCGACCACCGGCGCAGCCGCCGCCTGGACGATTTCCTGAATCGGCATCCCGCCGCCACTCTCACCGCCGCGCCGCAACTTGAGCTCGAAATCCTTCGTCTTCAGCTCAAACTCTGCAACGTCCTGCTTCTTGCACAAATCTAATACGGCCTTTATCTCTTTGATGTCCATAACGGGCCTTTGGGTTGGTTCTCGAAAACGGGTTCTGATCGTCACGCACCGCAACACACAAAAAGCAGCAGTCTTACACCGCTGCTTTCCGTAATAATAAGCTGAGGAGAATCCTATGTGACAACCAGATGAAGGTCAAGCATGCTTTTTTTGAGAAAAATAGACCCATTATCCCATGAAAATCGGCGGGAATAGCCCCATTATACCGCTAAAAAAACGTTACTTATAACGTTAAGGTTAACGCCGCTTCCAGTCCGAGGAGGTAGGATTTCGGACCGAAGCCAGTGATCTGCCCGCGACAAACTGGCGCGATCAGGGAGGTGTGACGAAACGCTTCACGGGCGTGGACGTTGCTCAAATGAATCTCGATGACGGGAGTGGCCACCGCCCCGATGGCATCCCGGATGGCGACACTGGTATGAGTGTAGGCGGCGGCATTGAGCACGATGGCGTCGAAGTCGGGCCCGGCGTCCTGGATCCAGGTTACCAGTTCGCCTTCCAGATTGGACTGGCGAAAGGCGACTTCAGCGCCCCGTTTGGCGGCGTGGTCCCTGACCATGGCTTCGATCTCCGCCAGGGTGGCGCGGCCATACTTGTCAGGTTCCCGCGTTCCCAGGAGGTTCAAATTGGGGCCATTGAGGAAGAGAACTTTCATCTGGCGTCGGAGCCTAGCGCCCGGAGTCCGGCTTGTCGACGCGCGGCGCGGACTCCGGCCAACTCCAAAGCATCCCGAACAGCAGAAATGCAGGCCAGGCCAGACCGGGTATGTACAAGCTGAACTCCATGCCAATCTGCAACGCCCAGGCCGCCAACCCCAACCAGATCAGGAAGAACTCCCAATCGCCGGACGTCCGACTCTTGCGATACAGCATGAAGACGGAACCCCAAACAAAGACAACAAACGCGACGAACCCCGGGAATCCCGAGTCGGAAGCCTGCTCCAGATAGTCATTGTGGGCCAAACGCGCCATTTCGGACTCCTCCGCCTTGAGCTGTTCGTACGGGATCATGAACGTCCCCGGCCCCGAACCGGTCCACGGATTCCGGGCAAACGTTGTCGCAGCGGCCCGCCAATAGTCGGCCCGCGCCCCGAGACTGCGAGCGCCGCCTTCGAAGTAATCGGCGAAGAGGATGAAGAACCCGGCCAATCCCAGGACAGACAGGCCGACGCCCGCATTGACCTTCAGTTTTCTCGGAATCGGCAGACGAGCCAGGACGGCCACCCCCTGGGCCAGGCACAATAACAACCCGGTCTTTGATCCCGTCCAATAGAGGCACCCCAACGCAGGAGCCGCGACGAGGGCCGCAAGGACCCAACGCGCCGAGGGCTCAAACCGATCCGCGGACAGCTTCCAGACAAAGGCCAACGCAACCGGCAACAACAGCAAAATCCCCCCCGCGTAGGCATTGGGATAAAAGAGCGACCCCCAGATCCGGTCGCTGGCCAGCTTCGCCTGAAAATCCGGCGGCGCGGACGCCATCAGGTCCGGCCGCGAGTAGAAAAATTTCCGCGTATCCTCCAAGCCCCAGAAGTGTTGTTCGACGCCGACCAGAACCATCACGCAAAAACCGCACACCAGGGTCAAACGAAACACTCCCAGCCCCCGCAACCGTCCCAACACAAGAAAGCCGAGGTAGAACCAGACAACGGCGGCGGTGAAATGGAGCAAGGTCGGGGCGGTCAGACGCGCGCTCACGGTGTCGAGCGCCGCCACAAACTGCCAGGCCAGCCACGCTGCCGGAGCGAACTGGATCCATCGGGGCGTCCACGCCCGCCGCCGCAAGTCGCGCTCATCAAACAAGACCAGCCAACCCAGCGCCAACGCCACGCCGGTCGCCACATGCCCCACCACCGCCGGCCAGGACGAAAAGAGCGCCTCGCCGAGCGTCTTCGGCGCCGAAACCCGGTCTTCCAGAACGGCGGGCGTGCCCAACTTGAGGAAAGCGACCGACATGGCCACGGCCGCCGCAAACGCGAACGCAACCGGGATCGCGGCAAAAGCCCGCGCGCCACTGTCGATTCCCGCCTGTTCACGCTTGTTCATGTCCGGGAACGCTACCCAACCCCGCCTCCGGAATCCAGACCCGCCGCAATGCAAATCGGACTAGCCCGCAGTCGCCGCAAATCCCTGCCCGGCCCGCCCCTTGCGGCGCCCCCGCAATTACCCCCCCCCGGCGTCAACGAACAGTTGCCAATTCGACTCGCTTCGAAATAATGCGGCCCGACATGGTGGACGCGGAAGAAAAGAAGCGTTTTGAACGCGCTGTCGAGCGAGAGATCGTGGCCGGACAGCGGCGGGAACCGCTCTGGTCCGACCTCCTGCAGGAAGCCGATGGCGACGAGAAAAAGGCCAAGCGCGCCTACATCGCGAAGCGGGTCGGACAACTCCTCGCGGGCGAGGAGGAGCGCCGCCAGAAACGACGCCGCAAACGCAAGAAGCGCTCCTACATGGACCGAAACGACGTGAGCCTCTGGTTCGGCCGCCGGGTGGTCATCTCCGTCATGGTCACCGTGGCCTTGGTCGTCGGGTTCCTGATCTACATGCTCGGCCACGATGAAGGCACCCGCTGGTTGAATTTCTTCGCCAACGAAAGCCCCCCAATCCCCAATCAATGGGACCCCACCGACTGACGGCCCGCGTCCGGGCGAAAGTTAGCCCCGTTTTCTCGAAACCCCGCTTGACGCGTCAAGCCGCCCCCCTATGATGCGCGGACTTTTTGACCCAATAGATTATTTATGAGCGAAATCGTTGATATTCAGTCCCGGCAAATCCTTGATTCGCGCGGGAATCCCACCGTCGAAGCCGACGTCATACTCGACTCCGGAGCGCGCGGACGCGCCGCCGTCCCTTCCGGGGCCAGCACCGGCGAGCACGAAGCCTGCGAACTTCGCGACGGCGTGAAAAAGCGCTACTTGGGCAAGAGCGTGGAAAAGGCTGTCAAGAACGTGACCAGCAAGATCCTGCCCGCCCTCCAGGGGATGGACGCGCTCGACCAGGTCGGTCTCGACCGCGCCATGCTGAAACTCGACGGCACGCCCAACAAGTCCACCCTCGGCGCCAATGCCGTCCTTGCCGTGTCGCTGGCCGCGGCGCACGCCGCGGCCGACGAACTGGCCATCCCCCTGTTCAAATACCTCGGCGGCCCCAACGCCAAGGTCCTGCCCGTTCCGATGGCCAATGTCATCAACGGCGGCGCCCATTCCGACGCGCCCATCGACTTCCAGGAGTTCATGATCATGCCCACGGGCTTCGACACCTTCTCCGAAGGTCTCCGGGCGATCACCGAAATCTTTCACGCGCTCAAGGGCGTCCTCAAGGGCAAGAAACTCTCCACCGCGGTCGGCGACGAAGGCGGTTTTGCCCCCACCCTCGCCAGCGCGGAGGAAGCCCTCGAGGTCATCCTGCAGGCCACCAAGAAGGCCGGCTACAAACCCGGCAAACAAATCAACCTCGCGCTCGACGTCGCCTCCTCCGAGTTCTACGACGCCAAGAGCAAGCGCTACGTCTTCAAGAAAAGCACCGGCGAGAAACTCAAGGGTTCCGATCTCGTCGATTTCTACGTCGAGCTCTGCAGCAAGTATCCGATCGTCAGCATCGAGGACGGCTGCGACGAAAACGACTGGGACACCTGGGGCACGCTCACCGAGAAACTGGGAGACAAAGTGCAACTCGTCGGCGACGACCTCTTCGTCACCAACGTTCAGTTCCTGCAGAAGGGCATCGACACCAATGTCGGCAACGCCATCCTCGTGAAGGTCAACCAGATCGGCTCGCTGACCGAGACCCTCGACGCCATCTCGCTGGCCAAGACCCACAACTACGGCGCGGTCATCAGCCATCGCTCCGGCGAGACCGAGGACGCGACCATCGCGGACATTGCGGTCGCCACCAACGCCGGACAGATCAAGACCGGCTCGCTCAGCCGCTCGGATCGCTTGGCCAAATACAACCAACTGCTGCGCATCGAGCAACTACTGGGCGATTCAGCCATCTACGCGGGCAAACTTGGCGAACCGGGCACACCGGGCATGGCCTGACCCTCACCCTTCCCCTCCAAAGCCGCAACCTCCGGGTTGCGACTTTTTGTTTGTCTCCGCCGACCAACTATTCCTGTCCTGCCGGTTGCGCTTCCCCGGAATAATGGAAGTATCCTTCCGCTTCACATTCTGACAGAATGGAAGGCTGTGATGGACTCTCCTACCCAACCCAACCTAACGCCTCGACGATCCTCCGGAACTCTCACCGCCCTGATTCAGTGGTTCGATTCCGATTTCGACGCAGGCAAGACCGCCGCCAGAACCGAAGCGGACCGCATTGACTGGTTTCGCTGCCTGCCCTTCGTGGCGCTTCACATTGGCTGCCTGGGCGTGCTCTGGACCGGCTGGAGTTGGTTCGCCGTTTTGGCCGCGCTGGCCCTGTACCTCGTGCGGATGTTCGCGGTCACCGGGTTCTACCATCGCTATTTCTCGCATCGTTCCTTCCAGACATCCCGCTTCTGGCAGTTCGTCTTCGCCGCCTGGGGCGGCACCGCGGCGCAACGCGGCGCGTTGTGGTGGGCCCACCATCACCGCCACCATCACCGCCACTCGGACTCCGACCAGGACACCCATTCCCCGGGGCGCAAGGGCTTCCTCTGGGCGCACCTGGGCTGGTTCACCTGTTCAAAGAACTTCCGCACAGACTACACCCGCATCAAGGACTTCGCGAAATACCCGGAGCTGGTTTTCCTCAACCGCTTCGACTCCCTCGTTCCGGCCCTCTTCGCCATCGCACTGTTCCTGGCTGGCTGGATCCTCGAGAAAACCGCTCCCGGACTGGCGACCAACGGCCCCCAACTCCTGGTCTGGGGTTTCTTCATCAGCACCACGGCGCTTTTCCATTTCACGTGCGCCATCAATTCACTGGCGCACGTCATGGGCCGTCAACGCTTCGCAACGGGCGATGACAGCCGTAACAGCCTGTTGCTGGCGCTCGCGACCCTCGGCGAAGGCTGGCACAACAACCACCATCACTACATGCATTCCACCAGGCAGGGTTTCTACTGGTGGGAAATCGATCTCACCTTCTATACCCTGAAGCTCTTCGAACGCCTGGGACTCATCTGGAATCTCCGCCCTGTCCCCCGAAAGGTCTACGACCAAGCCAGGAACGCGGCGGAACCCCCAACCGGAAACGCAGAATGAAGCGCCTGGCAATCATCGGCACGGGGATCGCCGGACTCGGCTGCGCTCATTTCCTCCACGAGCGATTCGAACTCACGTTGTTCGGGGCCGACTCCCATGTCGGCGGACACAGCAACACGGTGACGGCGTCCGAACAGGACCGGGAGGTCCCGATCGACACCGGCTTCATGGTCTACAACCAGGTCACCTATCCCAACCTGACCCGTTTGTTCAAGGAACTGGACGCCCCGGTCAAGAAGACCTCCATGTCCTTCAGCGTGCAGCACACGCCTTCCAACCTCGAATACTGCGGCTCCAGCCTGAACCATCTCTTCGCCCAACGCCGCAATCTCTTCCGCCCCCGCCACTGGCGGATGCTCAAGCAGATCGATCGCTTCAACAACGATGCGATCAAGGCCCTGAAAGACTCGACCGCCCGCTCCCAAAGCCTCGCGGAATACGTCCGTGAGCGCGCCTACGGCGAGGACTTCTTCCACCTTTACCTCGTACCGATGAGCTCCGCGGTTTGGTCCACCCCGCCGGAGAAAATGCTCCAGTTCCCCGCTCACACGTTGCTCCGCTTCTTCCACAATCACGGTTTCCTTGGTTTGAACACACAACATCAGTGGTGGACCGTGGACGGCGGCGCCCGGGAGTATGTCAAACGCCTCACCCGCCCCTTCGCCGATCGCATCCATCGCAACCGGAGCGTCGCCAAGGTGGTCGAGGGCCCGGACCGCGCGACGGTCCTCCTCAAGGATGGCGAGTCGCTTTCGTTCGACAAGGTTGTCATCGCCACTCACGGGGATCAGGCGCTCGATCTGCTCGACCAACCCGACCCGGAGCAGCGCCGTCTGCTCTCCGCATTCAATTACGAACCCAACGTCGCGACCCTGCATACCGATCCCTCCGCCATGCCCAGGACCCGGCTTGCCTGGGCCTCGTGGAACTACCGCATCGACAACCATGCCGACGGCCAATCGAACACATCGACCATCTACTGGATGAACAGCCTCCAAGGAGTCTCGGACCATCAGGACTACTTCGTCTCGATCAATGGCGAACAAAACATACGCAAGGACAGGATTCTCAAACAAATCAACTATCGCCACCCCTTGTTCGACCAGGCGGCTGTCGCGGCGCAGAAAGACCTGCCGGGCTTGAACCGCCGTTCCCCGAGTCAAAGGCTCTATTTTTGCGGGAGCTATTTCCGATATGGTTTTCACGAGGACGCCTTCACCGCCGGGCTCGACGCCAGCCGGGCAATATTGGGCGAAGAGATCTGGTCATGACTCCCCCCGCATCCAGACTCTATGAGTGCCGGGTCATGCATCATCGCATCTCGCCCAGGAAACACCGGTTCGAGCACCGCGTCTTCATGTTCTGGCTCGACCTCGATGAGATCGACTCCCTGTCGAAACGCCTCCATCTTTTCAGCCGCAACCGCTTCAACGTCTACAGCTTCCACGATCAGGATCACTCGCCCTGCGGCGGCGCAACCGCCAAGGCGGACATCCTGAAATGGCTGCGGGAACAAAAGGCTCATGTGAGCGACGACGACCGCATCATGCTGCTCACCTTTCCGCGCGTCATGGGCTACGTTTTCAACCCCGTCTCGTTCTACTTCTGTTTCGGAAAAAGCGGCGCCCCGGTGTGCGCCGTCGCCGAGGTCGGCAACACGTTCGGGGAGATGAAACGGTTTCTTCTTCCCGCGCCCTCGACCCAGAACACGCGTCGCTTCGACCTGCTGGCCCCGAAACATTTCTACGTCTCTCCCTTCTCCGAGCTGGATTCGAATTTCCATTTCCAACTGCGCGCGCCGGACGAGCGACTCGCGATTCGGGTCGACGACTACGACGGTTCGGAACCCGTCCTCAGAAGCGCGTTGACCGGGCGCGTCAGCCCGCTCAACAACGCTCGCCTCGCCTGGTTCTCACTCAAATACCCCTTCGTAACGCTGAAAGTCATTCTCTTGATTCATTGGCACGCGCTGCTGCTATGGCTGAAGAAAGTCCCCTTCATTCGCAAGGCAGCCAATCCCGGACGACAACGCGACGTCCTCCAACCTCACGGAACGCTAGCAAAAAGCTCAACATGACACCCACCTCCTCCATCAAGCCCATCCCGAAGCCGGCCATCCCAGAGCCCCGGACCGACGCCAAAGACGCCAAACCCGCAACACTCTATCGGGCCATCGTGTTCAAAGTCCTGGACCGCATGAGCCTCGGCCGCCTCCGCATGATGCTTCCCGACGGCTCGGAACACTTCTTCGGCGATTCTTCCCAGCCTGTCGGCGCGACGCTTCGCGTCAGAAATGACAGCTTCTTCCGCAAGTGCGTGCTCTACGGCGATGTCGGTTTCGGTGAAGCCTTCGTGGACGCCGACTGGGACACCGACGACATCACGGCCGTCATCCGCTGGCTGATCCTCAACGTGGAAAACGCCCCCGCAATGTCGGGCTCCAAGGCCAACTCGTGGAAGGTGAACTTGCTGTCGTTTCTGAACCGGGCCTACCACCTCGTGCGCCCCAACAGCGTCGCCAAGAGCCGCGACAACATTCGGGAGCACTACGATCTCGGCAACGATTTCTACAGCCTCTTTCTCGACTCCTCGATGACCTACTCCAGCGGCCTGTTCCTGACCGGCGAGGAGCACCTGACCGCCGCCCAGGAGGCCAAATACGAACGCCTGTGCCGGCAACTGAAGCTCCAGGCCTCTGACCATGTCCTCGAGATCGGCGGCGGCTGGGGAGGTTTCTGCTGCTACGCCGCCAAACGCTACGGCTGCCGCGTCACGGCCGTCACCATTTCTGAAGCGCAGTTGGACTACGCCAGCAAGCGCGCCGTAAGGGAAGGCGTGGACGACCGGGTCCGGGTCGTCCTCAAGGACTACCGCCACATAACCGGCCAATACGACAAGATCGTTTCCATCGAGATGCTGGAAGCCGTGGGCGACGCCTACTTTGAAACCTATTTTGCGAAGTGTTCCGAGGTGTTGAAAAAGGATGGGCTACTCGCCATTCAGATGATCACCTGTCCAGACGACAGGTACGACTCCTTCCGCAAGGGCGTCGACTGGATCCAAAAACACATCTTTCCGGGTTCCCTGCTGCCGTCCATCGGGCGCGTCAACAAGGCCCTGAACAAGACCGGGGATTTGTTTCTCCACGACCTGCGGGACATGGGGACCTCCTATACCCGCACCCTCCAAGTCTGGCGCGAGCGCTTCAACGCCAACCTCGACGGCGTGCGCGAACAGGGATTCACCGAGAGCTTCATTCGCAAGTGGAACTACTACCTGAGCTACTGCGAGGCCGCGTTCGGCATGAGGAACATCAGTGTCGTCCAAGCTGTCTACACCCGGCCAAACAACCCCGCCCTGATGGGAGATTGAGGCCGCCCCGCCATGATCTGGGTTCTCCGCATCGCCTTTCTGCTGATCCTGACCGCCATGTTGACCGTGACGGTCTGGGCCAGCATGGATACCGCAATCTGGGAGATTCCCGCATCCGTGGCTTCGCATCCCTGGTTTGTTGCATCGCTGTTCGACGCCTACTTCGGATTCCTTACTTTCTTCGCCTGGGTCGCCTACCGGGAAACCTCCTGGCCGCCGCGCGCAGGCTGGCTCATCGCCATCCTCCTGCTCGGAAACATGGCGATGGCGGTCTACGTATTGATCATCCTGTTCCGACTGCCCGCCGACGCGCCGATGAAACGCGTCCTGCTCAGGGAGGAGGAGGCCTCGTGACAACGCAAGCCCCCAAGACCGAACAACGGTCCCAGCGGGAACTAGGCCGCACCCGCCAAAGAGTGCGCGTTGCCGAGCTGGTCACGGACCAACTGACCCGGGGCGTTTCAGCCAGACAGATTTCCCTCACCGTGGTCCTTGGCGCATCGCTCGGGGTGTTCCCGATTCTGGGCGCAACCACCGGGCTCTGTTTCGCGGCGGCGGCGGTCCTCAAACTCAATCACCCCCTGATCCAGACCGCCAATTGGCTGGTCGCCTGGGCCCAGATCCCGTTGATCCTGGTCTTCGTGCGTCTGGGCGAGCATGTCGTCGGCGCGCCGCCCACTCCCTTCGCGCCCGGGGAGATCCTCTCCGAGTTTCAGGCCGACCCGTCGGCTTTCCTCCAACGATTCGGACTCACCGGACTTCACGCCATTCTCGGTTGGGCGCTCGCCGCGCCGCTCACCGCTCTGGCCCTGCACGCCGCCCTGGCGCCCGCCCTCGTGCGCATCAGCGCGAACCTCAAAGGGAAAGACGCCGCTTCATGCTGACCGCGTTCCTGACCGGCCTCGCCAGCGCCATCCTGATGATTTCCCTCACCTTCGTGCTCGGGCGACGCATCCGGAACTTCGGCATCGTGGATGTCGCCTGGTCCTGGGGCTTCTCCATGCTGGCCGCCGTGTACGTCGCGATGACGCCGGGACTCCCTGAACGGACGACGCTGCTCCTGGTTTGCGTCTTCGCCTGGAGCGGCCGCTTGGGCTGGCACCTCTACGTGAGGGTCCAGGGCCATCACCCCGAGGAAGATGGGCGCTACAGCCAGCTTCGCGAGGAATGGGGCGCAGACACCAATCGCAGGATGTTCTGGTTCTACCAACTGCAGGCGCTTGTCCTCGCAGCCCTGTCGACTCCGTTCCTGCTGATCGCCGCCAATCCCGCCGCAACGCTCGCGCCCGTCGAATGGCTCGGCGCCGGATTGGCCATCGTCGCGCTCATCGGTGAATCCATCGCCGACTCGCAGTTGAACCGTTTCAAACGCGACCCATCCAACCGCGGCCGCACCTGTCGCAGCGGCCTCTGGCGCTATTCGCGCCACCCCAACTATTTCTTTGAATGGTTGGTCTGGGTGGCTTTTTTCCTCTTTGCCCTCGCTTCACCATACGGCGCGCTCACCGCAGCCTGCCCGATGGTCATGCTTTATTTCCTGCTCAAACAGACAGGCATCCCGGCAACCGAGGAGCAGGCGCTGAGAACCAAGGGCGAGGATTATCGCCGCTATCAGCGAACCACCAGCGCATTCGTCCCCTGGTTCCCCAAGAAGGAAGAGATATCATGAATCTGATCGACTCCACACTGGAGAAGAATCTGCTGCCGGATTGGGCCATCCGGATGGGCATCCGACGCCTGCTCCGGCAACGTTTGCGAGAGGAGCGCGAACCCACAGCCGAACGCCAACGCGCACGGCTGATGCAGTTGATCGACGAATTGCGCGCCAGTCCGATTGCAATCGAGACCCGGGCCGCCAATGAGCAACACTACGAAGCGCCCACCCGATTCTACGAACTCTGCCTCGGTCAGCGCCTGAAGTACAGCAGCGGCTACTGGGACGACTCGGTCTCGAATCTCGATCAGGCGGAGGCCCGCATGCTGGAGCTCACCTGCGAGAGGGCCGAGCTCATCAACGGGCAGGACATTCTCGAACTGGGCTGCGGATGGGGGGCCATCTCACTCTGGATGGCGGAGCATTATCCCAAGTCGAACATTACCTCCGTTTCAAACTCCGCCACACAAAAGGCCCATATCGATGCCGAGGCGCGCCGCCGCGGACTTGCCAATCTCAAGGTGATCACCTGCGACATGAACCGCTTCGATACGGACCAACAGTTCGATCGCGTCGTTTCGGTGGAGATGTTCGAACACATGAAGAACTACGATTTACTGCTCGGCAATATCAGCCGCTGGCTGCGCCCGGACGGAAAACTGTTTGTTCACATCTTCACCCATCGGGAATTCGCCTACCATTTCGTGGCCCGCGACGACTCGGATTGGATGTCCCGCCACTTCTTCACCGGAGGCATCATGCCATCGGACGATCTGCTCCTCTACTTCCAGAAGCGGCTCAGCCTCGCTCGCCATTGGAGGGTCAATGGGCGGCATTATGCGATGACTGCGGAAGCCTGGCTGCGGAACATGGATGCGAACGAAACCAAGATCCGGGATATTTTCACCGACGTCTACGGCCCCGACCAGACCACCAAGTGGTGGGTCTACTGGCGGGTCTTCTACATGGCCTGCGCCGAACTCTGGGGCTTCCACAACGGCGAGGAGTGGATGGTCTCCCACTACCTTTTCGAGAACAGCCCCGCAGCTCCTTCCGCGCTCCCGGCCCACCCCCGCAGCGCGCAATCCACTGGCCTGCCGCCGTCAACGGAACAAGCTTAGGAAACCGCTTCCTGGCGAATTCGATTCAACTCCTCTTCCAGCCCCTGAGGGCACCCGACTCGGGTCGCGCCGATTTCCTCGAGGACAGTCTCGTAGCCGTGCGCCGCGCGCCCCCCGACCAGGAGACGCGTCTCATCCGGCAATGACTTTCTCAACTGGCGCAACTCACTCGGCAAAACCGGATCGTCCAGGGGATAAACAATGCTGAGCGCAACGGCGCGAACCTTGTTCTGAATCGCCGCGCCGGCGATCTCCGCGGCGGGGAGATTCGCCCCCAAGAAGGTCGTCTTCCAGCCCATCTGCGCAGCGGCCGCACTGACGATCACGGCGCCCAACTCATGAGCCTGCCCATGCGGTGTCGCCACCAGAACGCCCGGGGCGCTCTCCGACGGCAGGAAGGACCTCGCAATCTGCCCGACAAATACCTTGATTGCGGCGGAAGCGAAATGCTCGTGCGCCGCCGTTATTTCACCCGCGCTCCACAACTCACCAATGCGTTGCGCCAAAGGACACATCAACTTCTGGAGAAACCCCCTGCCGCCCAGGTCAATCAACGCCGTGTTCAAAGCGTCATCCAACCCCCTCGAATCCAAATCCCGGATCGACTTCAGGGCCGTCGCCTCATGACGCGAAGCGGAATCCTCGGCTCCTGTCCCGGCTGCCTGCCCGTGCACGCCTGCAATGGCCACGCCCGGCGCCGACTTGACCAAGTTCTTCAACTCCTCCAATCCCAGACTCGCAATGCTGCCGATCGAGTGCCCATTCCGAATCAACCACCCCAGCATGCAAAGCTTCTCCACGTCCTTCTCAGAATAAAATCGGCGATTCGAATCCGTCCGCTGCGGCTCAACCGCCGCATAGCGCTTCTCCCAAATTCGAATCACATGCGGCGTCAAACCCGTACGGTTCGCTACTGCTCGGATGGTTAACGCGGAACTCATGCCGCCAAAGTAAACAGCTATTAGACAAGCGCAAGCCCAAGTGTGAAGAAAGCTGACAAAATGCTCACATCTTGAATTTTTGTTGAACAAAACTTTGACAAACCGATCTAACAAGACAAGATTTAGACAAATAGCTGACAGGCTTATGAAACAAAACATAGACAACCCCGCCATCACGACTCGCTTCTCCCGCGCTGAGGCCACCCACGTCATCAAGTCCGTCGACGTTGAAGAGAGCATCGCTCCAAACGCCGCCAAGACGGAGACGCCCGGCATCCTGGGCCGCTACTTGCAGGACATTCGTCACATGCCGCTGGTCACTCCCGCCGAAGAGGTGGAGTTGGCCGCCCGGATACAAGCCGGTGATGAATCAGCGCGGCAGACACTCATCCAAGCCAACCTTCGCCTCGTCGTAAAGATCGCTCGCGACTATGAACACGTCGGTTTGCCGCTCCTCGACCTCATCAATGAAGGCAACATCGGCCTCATGAAGGCTGTCGACCGTTTTGACCCCGCCAAAGGGGCCAAGTTCTCGACCTACGGAGCCTTCTGGATTAAACAGGCCATCAAACGGGCGCTCGCCAACCAGTCCAAAACCATTCGCTTGCCCGTCCACATGGTCGACAAGATTTACCACATGAGGATCGCATCGCATCGCCTCCAAGAGGCCTTGGGGCGCGAACCCTCTGACGAGGAACTGGCCGAGGAAATGGGGCTGAAACTCAAGCAGATTCGCCGCATGCGCCGCTCGGCCCGCAGGCCCGCTTCACTCGACGCGCCCTTGGGAGACCAGGACACCAGCAGCCTCGGCGACGTCGTCGAAGATGACCGGGTTGCTCTTCCCCTCGACCGGATGCAGGAGGAGCACTCCGTGAACGCCATCCGCGAACTGGTGGCCCAACTCCCCGATCGGGAGCAAACCATCCTGAACCGCCGCTTCGGTCTCGACGGTGGCCAGCGGATGACGCTGGAAGAAATCGGCGGCCAGTTCCAGGTGACTCGTGAGCGGATCCGCCAACTGCAGAACCGGGCTTTCCTGAGACTGCGAAAAATGATGGAGGACCTAGCCGACCAAGGCTCAGCAATCGCTTGAGACCTGCCGCGCAGCAACCGCCAACTCCCATGAAACGATCTTTCGATTCACTCGCTCTACCCCTGTTCCTCTCCGGCGCGCTCCTGCAGGCAGCCGCCGCCCCCAGCCCGTCGTTCCAAGAGACCTGGTCGCAGTGGCGGGGCCCGGATCGGGACGGTCGCTATCTGGGAGAGGCGTGGCCCGATTCGCTCTCCGAAAACAATCTAAGGCTGTCTTGGAGGAGGGAACTGGGCCCCGGCTACTCCAGCCCGGTGCTCGACCGGCGTCACGTCTATACCGTGGAAACCGAGGACGAGCAACGCGAGGTCGTCCGGGCCCTCGACCGCAGAACCGGCAAACAAGCTTGGGAAAGCCGGTGGGACGGCGCGATGAAGGTTCCCTTCTTCGCCAAGGCCAATGGAAGCTGGGTCCGTTGCACTCCCCTGCTGGACGACGATCGGCTCTACGTCGGCGGCATGCGCGACGTCCTCGTCTGCTTGAGCGCCAAGGACGGCAAGGAAATCTGGCGCGCGGACTTCCCCAAGCAGGACGAGACACCCCTGCCAAGCTTCGGCTTCGTCAGTTCTCCGGTCGTCGACCAAGAGCACATCTACGTCCAGGCAGGCGGCGGCTTCGTCAAACTGGACAAGCGCACCGGCGAAAAGGTCTGGAAGTCACTCGGAGACGGGGGCGGCATGTTCGGCAGCGCCTTTTCCTCGCCCGTCATCGGCGAGATCCAAGGGAAGCGCCTCGCCCTCGTACAAACCCGCCAGAATCTGGCCGGCGTCGACCTCGAGTCCGGACAAACGCTCTGGGAAGAGCCGATCAAGGCTTTCCGCGGCATGAACATCCTCACCCCGATCATCTTTGCGGACGGCCTGTTCACCAGCGCCTACGGGGGCCGTTCCAGTTTTTTCAGGACGGCCCGCACCGGCAAGCGGATCCGTCTGACCCAGGCTTGGGACAACAAACTCCAGGGCTACATGTCCACGCCCGTCGTCGTCGGCAATCACGCCTACCTCCACCTGCGCAACACCCGCATGGCCTGCGTCGATCTGACCGACGGAACCATCAACTGGACCTCGTCCAAGACCTTCGGCAAATACCTTTCCCTTGTGGTCCAGAATGACCGCATCCTCGCCCTCGATCAAAAAGGGGACCTCTACCTTCTCCGCGCCACACCCGACCGACTCGTCATTCTCGATGAACGCAAAGTTTCCGACCAGGAAACCTGGGCGCACCTCGCAATCGCAGACCGGCAGCTCTTCGTCCGCGAGCTGAACGGCTTGCGGGTGTTCGACTGGAACTAGCCCGAATGTCCGGTCACGCCCGCATGCAGCCCGTCATACTATGGTTCCGACGGGACCTCCGGCTCCAGGACAACCCCGCCCTCGCAGCAGCGGCAGCCTCCGGTCGCCCCATCATTCCAGCATTCATCTGGGAGGCGGAGGAAGGCTCTGCGGCCGCTCCCGGCGCAGCCAGCCGCGTTTGGCTGCATCACTCGCTCCACGCCCTCGATCAATCGCTGCGCGAACGCGACGCCTCCCTCATCCTAAGGGCGGGCGATAGTCGCGAGGAACTCCGAAGGCTCGTCCACGAAACCAACGCCGCTGCGGTCTACTGGAATCGCCGCTACGAGCCTGACATCATCCGGCGCGACGCCGCCATCAAGTCGGAGCTGAAGGAGAACGGAATCGACGCCGCCAGCTGGAACAGCTCGGCCTTGATCGAGCCGACAGACCTTCTGAACGCTTCCGGAAAGCCCTTCCAGGTATTCACCCCGTTCTGGAAGGCCTGCCTGAAACGCGAGTTCGAGGCGGCGGTCGCCTCGCCCCGAGGCCCCCTGAAGTTCACCAAGGAACCGCCCTCCTCCGTGGCCCTTGAAGAACTCGGTCTCCGGCCCCGCCGCCCCTGGCATGAAACCATGATGGCCGCCAACGCCCCCGGCGAGGCCGCCGCCGCGGTTCGCCTCAAGGAGTTCGTCAAACAGTCCGTCGAACACTACGACTCCGCGCGGGATATCCCGGGAATCGACGGCACCTCCATGCTGTCGCCGCATCTCCATTTCGGCGAGATCGGACCGCGCCAGATCGTCGACGCCCTGCCCGATCACAGCGACAACCCCAAGGGCTCCCGCGTCTTCCTGTCCGAAGTGGGATGGCGTGAATTCGCCCGCTACCTGTTGTTTCACTTTCCCCAAACGACAGACACGCCCCTGAAACCTGATTTCGAACGGTTTCCCTGGGAACCGGACGAGCACAGTCTGCGGCGCTGGCAACGCGGCGAAACGGGCTACCCCATAGTGGACGCCGGCATGCGCCAACTCTGGCAGACCGGCTGGATGCACAACCGCGTCCGAATGATCGTCGCCTCCTTCCTCATCAAACACCTGCTCCAGCCCTGGCAACGCGGCGCAGAATGGTTCTGGGACACGCTGATCGACGCCGACCTCGCCAACAACACCCTCGGTTGGCAATGGACCGCCGGCTGCGGCGCTGACGCCGCCCCCTTCTTCCGCATCTTCAATCCCTTCGGCCAGGGTGAGAAGTTTGATGCCAAGGGCGAGTATGTGAGAAGGTGGATTCCGGAGCTGCGACGATTGCCGGACAAGTTCATCCACGAACCATGGACGGCTCCGGCGGATGTTCTGAAGGAAGCGGGCTTGGAGTTGGACGTCCATTATCCTTCGCCAATCGTGGATCACAAGATGGCCCGGGCTCGGGCGCTTATGGCCTACGACAAGATGAGGTTGTAGGCGGCAGGGGCGTTCAAGGCGGTAACACGCTCAAGAGCAGAATATGTCTTTAAATGGGTTTTTGTTTTTGTGGTCGGAGGAGCGGTCCTGGCATACGAGTGCACGTACTTCTTCATCAGGCTCACTTGCATGGACGGCGTTTTTCGTATGAGCCATATGGGAGACCACAGGGAATTCAATGGGGATGCAATTGAATCGGTCGATGTAACCCCGTGGGAAATTGAGGTCAAATTGCAGAATGAAGGACAGATCGTCAAAATCCCGACGTACTGATGGGCGACTAACCCGGCTCCGCGCGTCGACTTCCTGTGGAAGGCGGCCCGGGTGATGCAAGTCATCTCGCGCGCCAATCCTCGACAGTCAGTTCCGGGATCCGGGAGAATTCGTTCGGGTTGCCAGTGGCGCATATCAGATTCAGCGCGAGCGCATGCCCGGCGATCAATGTGTCGCAGGCCCCAATCTTCTCGCCTCGTTGCTCAAGGTTGAAACGCACTTCCGCCGCTCGTTCTGCCGCAGCATGGTCGAATGGTCGCAATTCCAGCGCCTCAAGCAAGTGCGTCACTTTCGTCAGCTCGGAACGCGGACGACTGGATTTCAATGCTCCACTCAACAACTCGAACTGCGTCACCGAAGAGACAACACAATCTTCCGGGCTCACCTCTTTCATGCGCGCAATCACCTCCTTGCGTCCACGAAGGGCGTCGCTGCAGGTGTCGGTGTCGAGAAGGTATCGCATCGTAGGAAGGCCCGCTGAGTTCAGACCTGCCTGATGGGCGGTGTATCCGGTTGAACCGGTCGCTCGAACTTCGGGTCGTCAATGTGAATCGAATTGAAAAAACCCTTGGGCCATTTCCGCTTTGCAACAGGCTCCAGTATTACGGCCTCACCTTCGCGGCGGATGGAAACTTCGCCGCCGGAAAAACGGAACTCCTTGGGCAGTCGCACAGCCTGAGACCTGCCGTTCATGAAAAGTTTGGCCGTTGTCATATACGGTATATCCCTCAGGCCGTATTGATGCTCAAGGGAAGATCTTCCACCCCTTCCCGTGACTCAGACCTCACTCACCCGCCCACTCCACCGCCTTGCGCGCCTTGAGCTTGAACGCCTCCGTGCCGACGTCGAAGGCGGCCGCCATTTCGTGGATATCGAGATCGGGATACTTCCTGCGGAACTCGGCCAGGTTTTCCGGAGCGGGATCCTCATCCATCTTGTTGGCGGCGACGAAGCGAGGCCGATCCAGCAGCGCCGGATCATAAAGTCGCAATTCGCTGAGCAACTGCTCGTAATCATCCCACGGCTCGCGCCCGTCGGAGCCGGCCATGTCGAGCAGGATCACGAGAGCCTTGCAGCGGCTTATGTGACGGAGGAACTCGTGCCCCAATCCCACGTTCATGTGAGCCCCCTCGATGATGCCGGGCACATCGCAAACCGTCATTCGGGTGTAGTCCTCGAACTCCATCACCCCCATCTGCGGATGCAAGGTCGTGAACGGATAAGGAGCCACCTTGGGGCGCGCCTTGGAAACCGCGGTCAAGAGCGTGGACTTGCCGGCGTTCGGATAGCCGACCAGACCAATGTCCGCCATGATCCGCAACTCGAACCAATACTCCCCTGCCTCACCCGGTTCGCCGGGCTGCGCAAATCGGGGCGCCTGCCGCCGCGCGGTCGCGAAATTGCGGTTGCCCAGGCCGCCGCGCCCGCCGGCGCAAAGGACGAACCGCTGCCCGTGCTCGGTCATGTCGATCACCAGTTCCTTGTTCTCCGGAAGTTTGGACTTCCCGCGGGAATCCCGCTTCTCCTCGCCCTGCTCCTCCTCGTCCTCCTCCTCGCCTTCCGTCGACAAATCAATCTCCAAAGCCAGGGCTCCATGCTGGTCGCGCACAACCTTTCCTTCGTCATAGACGTCCACATCCGGCGCGGCCTCCTCCCCGTCGGCTTCACTCTCGTCGCCCTCGTCCGCAATGTCGTCGTCAAAGACTTCCGGGACCAGGTCGTCGTCCTCGACAAAATTGTCCGGCGGCATCTCCGCCTCTAGCGCCTCCGGCGACGGCGGAACCAGCCAGACCAGCGTGCCACAGGGCACCTTGATGATCAGGTCCTTGCCGGACCGGCCATTCATGTCCTTGCCCTTGCCATGCTCACCGTTCTTGGCGATCAACCGCGGCTCATAGAACTGGGCAATGAGATTGTTGATGTCGTGGCTCGCCTCGAGAATGACGCTGCCGCCGCCGCCCCCGTCGCCACCGTTGGGCCCCCCTTTGGGCACATGGGCCTCCCGCCGAAACGAGACACAGCCTTTGCCGCCGTGGCCGGCGCGCGCGTAAATCTTGATCTCGTCGATGAACATCTTGGTCTCTGGAAAAAAGGGAATGCTACCGTTCCGGCTCGGTTCCCGGAACGTCAAAATGACGCCCGTCCCCAAATCAAATGACCAAAAAAAAGGCGAGGCGCCAAGGCCTCGCCAAAATTCGGTGCAAACCGGTGTTGTCAGTTCTGCTCGACGGCTTCCGCCGGAACCACGTTGATCCGGGTCTTGCCGCGGGATTCATCGAAGCTCACGTGACCGTCGACCAGCGAAAAGAGCGTCCAATCACGACCCGTGCCGACATTCTTGCCGGCCATCCACTTGGTGCCGCGTTGGCGGATGAGAATGTTGCCGGCGCGAACGGCCTGACCGCCGAATTTCTTGACGCCCAGACGCTGGGCGTTCGAGTCGCGTCCGTTGCGGGAGCTGCCTTGTCCTTTTTTATGAGCCATGATTCAACCTTTGATTCCAGTGATCTTGACGACCGTGAGTTCCTGCCGGTGCCCCTTCGTGCTCCGGGTCGCCTTCCGGCGCTTCATCTTGAACGCGATGACCTTCTTGCCGCGCTTGTGTTCCACCACATCGGCCGTGACGGTCGCGTCGGCGACGGTCGGATGACCGATCTTGACGCCTTCGTCCGAGCTGACCAGCAGCACCTTGTCAAAAGTGTGCGTCTGACCCGCCTCGGTGCCAAGGCGTTCGATCTCCAAGGTATCGCCTTCGGTCACACGATACTGTTTTCCACCTGTCTGTAATACGGCGTGCATGATATTTGCCTTTCAGTAAATTCGTCGAAAAGGCCGGCTATAACGCCAGAATCGCCCCCTTGTGTCAACCTCCCATTCCAACTTTTTTCAAGCCGGCATTCGGGTTGCCAACGCGGTCGGGGTTCGTTTAAATGCGCCGCCATGAAACGCTTTTATCTACTGCTGGCCGCATTGTCGTTCGCCATCGTGAATCAGGCCCAAGCGGCCACCCAGGATGAACTCTACGTCAAATTCTACCAGATGATTCAGCAGGCCGACACCTTGATCGGCCGCAAGCAGGAGCAATCGGCGGTCGATCTCTACCGTACAGCCCGGGGCGGCCTGCAGAAACTCCAGAAGGACAGTCCCGGCTGGAACAAGCAGATCATCCAGTTCCGCCTCGATTACATCGCCGACAAGCTGGGACCGCTGGACGCCAAGTATCCGGCCGTGAAGCCGGCGCCCAAGCCCGCCCCCAAAAAGAAGGCCGCCGTTGCCCCGGTCGTCACCACCGAGCTTTCCGCCATCAACGACCAACTGATCAAGGAACGCATGAAGAGCGCCGAACTGAGCAACAAGCTCAAGGAAGCCCTCGCCGCCAAACCCGCGGAGGTCGATCCCGCCGAGCACAAACGGGTGAGGGAGCAACTCGCTGCGGCCCAGACCCAGGCTGGCGCCCTCTCACAGGAACTTGCCGCCCTCAAGGCCCAAACCGCGGACATGATCGCCGCGGATGAAGCCCGGCAACTCAAGAAGGCCATGGAGGACAGCGAGCGCCTCGCCAGCCGTCGCGCCAAGGACCTGGAGTCGCTCCAGGCCGACCGCGGCCGCTTGGCCGAAGAATTGACCGAATTGGAGAAAACGGAACTGCCGAAACTTCGCAGCGAGAACACCGCGCTCCAACGCCAGATCAAGGACCTCGAGAAACAGGCCGCCCGAACGGACAAGGCCGAAAAAGCCCATCAGCAGATCAGCGCCCAGAACAAACTGCTGGCCCGCGAACTGGAGGCCGCCCGCGACGAACTCGCCAATTCCCAACGGCAGATTGCCCGCTCCGTGGACAAATCTGCATTCACCAAGACCCAGAAGGAGTTGGAGGACGCCACCGAGGAACTCGCCCGGAAGGACGCGGCCCTGGTCAAGCTGCAGCGGGAAGCCAAGGCCCTGGAGGTTCGCGTCAAGAACGGCGGCGAAAACGCCCGCTCCGCCAATTATCGCAAGGAAAACGCCGCCCTCAAGAAGCAGGTGTCCGACCTCGCCAAGAAATATGCCGCCGCCGAGAAAACCGCGGCCGAGGCAGCCGCACTCAAGGCCGAGAACGCCAAACTCGACGCCCAACTCGAATCCGCCCGCAAGCTGAGCGAATCCAAAGCCAATTACCTCGGTAAAATGGTCGCCAAGGACGAGTTCGAAAAGGCGCAGGACGCCCTGGAGGACGCCAACAAGGAATTGGGCCGCCGCGCAGCCGACCTCGCCAAGGCCCAACGCGAAATCGCGACCCTCGAGAAAAAATACAAGGCCGCCGACACCAGCCGCCGCTCCAGCGAATTGCGCCAGGAAAACGCCGCCCTCAAAAAACAGCTGTCCGACCTCCGCAAGGCCGTCTCCAAACTGCAGGACGACAACGAGAAGTTGAACAAGTTGCTGACCGACCCGGAAGCCAAGAAGCTCCGCTGACCGGCCGCCTCGCCGCCGCCCCCCACTCGATATTGCGTCACAACGGTGGCAGCCGACGTGAGGAGGCCCATCTCCCGACCCCGCCCATCCGGACGGGGTTGTTTTTGCCGCCTGCTCGCTCGATTGACCCAAGGACTATCGGCTTTCGGCTCTAATCCATTTGCCAAGGCGGAGGCGCTTTGACTATATTCCCGTGACCATGAAACGATTCTTTCCGGCATTCGGAGCCTTGTTGCTCGCCGCCATCCTGACCGCCAACGCGCAACAGGCGCCCGACGAGCTTTTTGTCCGCTACTACACCCTGATCCAACAGGCCGACGCGCTGGCCGAACGCAAGCAGGACCGCGCGGCCATGGACAATTACCTGAAGGCCCGCGACGGCCTTCTCCAGATGCGCAAGGCCTACCCCAAGTGGAACACCAAGGTCGTCGACTTCCGCCTCGATTACGTCAACGCCAAGCTCAAACCGCTCCAAGCCCGCTTTGGCGGCGACACGCCCGCAGTGATGGACGACAAGGCCTTCCCGCCCGCGACGGTCATCAAGGGCAACGAAGCCATCGGCTCGCAGATCAGCGCCCTGAACAACGAGATCATTCGCCTGCGAGCGCGCAACAAGCAACTGGAGCAGAGCATCGCCGCCGGCTCGGCCGCAGCGGGAACCCCGCAGGAACTGAAGCAGGCCAAAGAGCAGATTGACCGCCTGGAGCAGGAGAAGGCCGGCCTCAGCGCCGCCCTCAACGCCAACCAGAACAAGCTCGCCACCATGATCGACAAAGCCGTGCTCGACCAGGTCCAGTCGGAACTGGCCGCCGCCAATGCACGCGCCGCCTCCATGGTCGCCCCGGAAATCCACCAGGGCGTGCAGAATGAGCTCTCCGAGAATCGTCAACGCCTCGCCCGCCAGGAAGAGTCGCTCGCCAAGCTCAGCGAGGAAAACGCCGAACTCAAGGACCGCGTCGATGAACTCGCCAAGGAATCGCCCGACGCACGCCTCCGCTCCGAAAACCGCGGCCTCAAGAAGCAGATCAACGACCTCTCCCGCAAGGTCGCCGCCATCGCCAAGGTCGAATCCCAGAACGACGCGCTCACCCAGCGCGTGGAATCCCTCTCCGAGGAAAACAAGGGCCTCAAGGCCAGCCTCAAGGAAGAGCAGAAGAAATTCGCCGACTTTGCCAAGGCTTCCGAGAACCGGCAGGAGGCCCGCATGATCGCCGACCTCACCGCCACGAACGAGAAACTCGACGCCCGCCTCAACGCCCTCGTCAAGAACGAGATTCCCGCGCTCGAGGCGGAGAACGACGCCCTCAAGGACCAGGTCCGCTCCTTGAACCGCGAGGCCTCCGGCGCCAACCGCCTCCAACGCCAGGTCGCCGGCCTCATGGAGGAGAACGACGCCCTCAAACAAAGCGCCGAGGAACTCGAGGATAACCTCAAGGCCGAACGCAAGCTGGTCGCCAAGCTCTCCCGGGATTCCGACCGCGAACCCCTCATGCGCGATCTCAAGGACGCCCGCAGCCAACTCGACCGCGAAGCCGCCCGCCTCGTCGACGCCCTCGCCGCGAATGACAAACTAGACAAGGAGAACTCAGCGCTCCGCGACACCCTGAAGCGCGACCAGCGCCGCATGGCCAAGATGGTCGACGCCTCCGTCCTCAACGACGTCCGCCGCGAGTTGGACCAGATCAAGAATGACCGAAGCGGCTCCCCGGCGGAAGCCGCCCTCCAGACCGAGCTTTCCAGCTCCCGCAGCGAGATCCGCCGCAAGGACGCCGCCATCTCCGCCCTTCGCAAGGAGAACGAGAAGTTGGAGAAACTCCTCAACGATCCCGCCGCCAGCTCCGGCGACCCCAAGAAACTGAAGGAACTCGAGAAGCAGCTCGCCGACGCTGAGAAGGCCCGCCAGCGGAATGAAGCCGAGGCCGCCAAGCTCGCCAACGAGAACGCCGCCCTCAAGCAGGCCCGGAATGAACTCGAGAAGCGCCTCGAGGAAGCCGCCCTCGCCGGCGACGCCAAGGCCGCCGCCAAACAGGTCGCCCGGCTCGAACGCAACCTCGCCGACCTGCAAGCCGACCGCGACGCCCTGGCCCAACAACGCAAGGGCCTAGAAGACGAGCGCGACGCCCTCGCCCGGCAAGTCCGCGACGCGGAGCGCACCAACCCCTTCGAATCGGAAATGAAGGCCCTGGAGAGCCGCCAAAAGGCCACCGAGGCCAAGCTCGCCAGCCTCGAGCGCAGCAACGCCAAGCTCGCGCGCAAGAACGAAGACCTGGAAGCCAACCTCGCCGAAGCCCGCCCTTCCAGTCGGCGCGCCGACGCCAAACTGGCCGCCAAGGTCGAGGAACTGGAAGCCGAACGCAACGAGTTGGAACGGGAGTTGAAGGCCGCCACCAAGCAATTGAACGACCGCCAGGCGCGACGCGACGCCGACAAGGTCGGTGAGATGGCCGACGACCTGGCCGACCTGCGCGCCCGCCTCGAGGTGCTCGACGCTCGCAAGGTGCCCTACACCAAGGAGGAGATCGCCCTCTTCAACCGCAAGCCGGACACGACCAGCGAACTCACGCCCGCCGCTGAACCCGGCCGCCGCGCCCGCAGAGGCCTCTCCTCCGAGGCCGGCAAGCTCATCGCCGAGGCCCAACGCGCCTTCAATGCCCGCCGTTATGACGACGCCGAGAAGAAGTACCAGGAGGTCCTCAAGATGGATTCCGGGAATGTCTTCACCCTTTCCAACCTCGCCGCCACCCAGATCGAGCAGAACCGGCTCGCCGACGCGGAAGGCAACCTTGCCAAGGCCCTCGCCCAGGACCCCCAGGACGGCCACGCACTCTACCAGATGGGCTACCTGAAGTACCGGCAGCAGAAGCTGGACGAATCACTGACCTATCTCAGCAAGGCCTCCGAGGCCGAACCCGAGAACTCGGACATCCACAACTACCTCGGCATCGTGCTTAGCGAGCAGGGCCAACGCGGCGCCGCCGAAACCCACCTGCGCAAGGCCATCCAGATTGAACCCGGCAACGCCAGCGCCCATCACAACCTCGCCGTCATCTACGCCACCCAGAAGCCGCCCCTGCCCGAACTCGCCCGCTGGCACTACCAGAAGGCCCGCGAAGCCGGCCACCCCGAGAACATCGACCTCGAGCGCGCCATCGAGCAGAAGTGACACGGCCGACCGGCCCCGGCTGATCGAACCATGCTTCGCCAGCACACCGACGAAATCGCCATCCCGACCTGGGGTCGCGGCTTCACCATGTTCACCAGCGAGGCCCAGGCCATCGTTCGTGAATCAGGCATCCAGACCGGTCTCTGCACCCTCCATCTGCAGCACACCTCGGCCTCGCTGCTCATCCAGGAAAACGCCGACCCCACCGTGCGCTCCGACCTGGATTGCTTCTTCGCGCGCCTGGTTCCCGATGGCGATCGCATCTTCGAGCACACCTTCGAGGGCGATGACGACATGCCCGCCCACGTCCGCACGGCCCTGACCGCAGTCAACCTGAGCATTCCCATCCGCTCCGGATCACTGGCGCTGGGGACCTGGCAGGGGATTTATCTCTGGGAACACCGAACCCATCCCCACCACCGCCGCGTCATCGTCCATCTCCTCGGGGAATAAGTTCACCTTCGCCGGGTAAGGACCTTCCGCCGAGTCAGGCATCCCTACCTTCGTCTTCGACTCACCGAAAACCGCCCTTGCCGCCGCCCATCAGGCCACCCAATCCGCCGCCGCCGCCGCCGAGACGACCGAGCATCTTGGACATCTTGCCCATCTTCTTCATCATCTTCTGCATCTGGGCGAACCGCTTCAACATGCTGTTCAACTCCGCCACCGAAACCCCCGCCCCCTTCGAAATCCGGATGCGCCGCTTGGCATTCAACAGGCGCGGATGTCGACGCTCCTTCGGCGTCATGGAGCAGATCATGCCCTCCATCCGTCGAAACTCCTTCTCGCCCTTCTCCAGATCAGCCCCCTGAAGCTGGCCGGCCACGCCTGGAAGCATGTTCATCATGTTCTCCAGCGGACCGAATTTCTTCATCATCCGCAACTGCTCCAGGAAATCCTCCAGATCGAAGGCGCCCTTGCGCATCTTCTCCTCGAGCCGCTTCGCCTCATCCTCGTCGACCGCCTCCGCCGCCTTCTCCACCAGCGTCACCACATCGCCCATGCCCAGGATGCGCGATGCCATGCGCTCGGGGTGAAAGGGCTCGAAATCCTCCATCTTCTCACCCACGCCGGCGAACTTGATCGGCTTGCCCGTGACCTCTTTCATGCTCAGCGCCGCGCCGCCGCGGGCGTCGCCGTCCAGCTTGGTGAGGATCGCGCCGGAGATGTCCAGGGCCTCGTCGAAATGCTTGGCGACATTCACCGCCTCCTGGCCAATCGCCGCGTCGAGCACCAGCAACGTCTCCGAGGGCTTCACCTCCGCCTTGAGATCAATCAGCTCCTTGACCAGCTCCTCGTCGATCTGAAACCGGCCCGCCGTATCGAACAACAGGGTGTCGCACTCCGTATCCTTGACCTGTTTCAGAGCCTCGCGCGCGATCTTGATGACATTCTTCTCCTCCTTGCGGACAAAGGCCGGCATCTCCAGCTGGTCCGCCAGGGTCTGCAGCTGGTCCATCGCCGCCGGACGATAAACATCACAGGCGACCAGCATCGGCTTGCGCCCCTGCTTGGCGAGCAGCCTCGCCAGCTTGCCCGTCGAAGTCGTCTTGCCCGAACCATGCAACCCCACCATCATGATGCAGGCCGGCTTCCCGCTCAGTTCAATCCCCGCATTCGTCGACCCCAGCAACTCGACCAACTCGTCGTTGATCACCTTCACGATCTGCTGACCGGGCTGAATGCTCTGGATCACCTCCACCCCCAGCGACTTCTCCTTCACCCGCTTGATGAAGTCACGCGCCACCTGGAAATTCACATCCGCGTCCAACAACGCCATGCGCACCTCGCGCAACGCCTCCGAAACATTGGCCTCGGATATTTTCCCAAGCCCCCGGAGGTTCTTGAACGTCTTCTGCAGTTTTTGTCCTAACGAATCAAACATGAGCCGCGGAATCTACGCGTCACACGACGGCTTGACAAGTGTCCGCGCCTCTGGTTGATTCCCCGCTCTCCCGGTGATCCGGTTCAAACCGGACTCCCCTCGTGGTGGGATACCGAAGCGGTCAAACGGGGCAGACTGTAAATCTGCTGGCTATGCCTTCACAGGTTCGAATCCTGTTCCCACCACCATTTCCTTCTCGTTTTTTTCGCTTTCTTCGATTGTTCCGCTTCTTCAGACAAAGAGAGAGGCTTCAAAAAGCGTCACCCGTCGTTGCTCGATTCTGAGCTCGAGATGCCCCGCGGTCCGATTGATCTTCAACACCGCCACTTTCCACGGTCTGCATTTGCGAGACCAACGATGTCGCCCTCCGTCCCGAGTCCGCGACCTCTGCCGGCGACACTCTCTTCCCTGAACTCCCAAGCTTCCGAGTCATCAAGAGAACAACAAGGGCAATCATACCGCTGGCGGCGGGAGTTTGCCGGAGCGCGTCTGCCCCTCCTCATTCGCCTGCCAGTAGTCGCCGGATTCGGCGTCGAGGCAGGTGAGCCATTGTCCGCTGCAGGCGGCGGTGTCGATGCAGATGGCGTAGCCGAGGTTCAGGATGTCGCCTTCGGCCTGACGTGTGTGGCCACAGACGACGACCTTGCCGGACTTGTGCGCCTGGCTCATTGAATCGAGCTTGAGCCAATAGAGGTTCTCCTCCGGCTGCTCCTCGAGGTCGCGCTCCGGGTCCAAGCCTGCATGAACGTAAATGTGGGAATCCGTCTCAAACCAGCGGGTGGTCTGCTCCATGAACGCCCAATGTTCGTCGGGCACCAGGTGCGTCCAGGAGCGATCCGACTCGACGCCGTAGGAATCGAAGGTTGCCCGGCCGCCGGATGGCAGCCAGAGCGTCAGATCGAAGTAGGACAGACGGGAGTCCATCATCATGATCTCGTGATTGCCGCGCAGCGTGATCGTCTCGCGCTGGTCGCGGTTGGCGAGAATCCAATCGATCACGCCCTTGGAGTCGGGACCGCGATCCACGTAGTCGCCCAGGAAGATCAGCCGGTCCTCCCCCGTCGGCTTGACCGCTTCGATCAAGGCGACCAAGGCATTGCGACAACCATGG
>CAZFLK010000030.1:0-45235 GCA_964519245.1 uncultured Verrucomicrobiota bacterium | reverse complement strand
GCGCAACCAGTCGGTCGTCTACTCGCCGGAAGGTAATCTGGTCTCGCGTTACACGAAGATCCAGGGATTCACCCTGGGCGGGGAGTCGGACGCCTACGCGCCGGGCGATGACATTGTGATGTTTGCCTGGAACGGATTCAATGTGGCGCATTTCATATGTTACGATCTTCGGTTTCCGGAATTGTTTCGAGCAGCCGCCAAGTTGGGCGCGGACGCCTACACGATCATCGCGAGTTGGCCCAACTTGCGACACGAGCACTGGACTCACCTGCTCCGGGCGCGCGCGATTGAGAATCAGGCCTATGTTGTTGGCGTCAATCGCTGTGGCAGCGACCCCAAGTTTGAATACGACGGGGGCAGTCATATCGTGGATTTCAGGGGGGCGGTGATTGCCGATGCCGGGCAGGACGAAGGGGTTGTTTCCGCGGCGCCGGACCTGAACGGTTTGCGAGAGTATCGGACCCAATTGCCCTTCCTGGAGGACATTCGCGACGACTTCGTGGCGTCGCCGCTCTGAATCAGGGACTCAGGCGACGGGGCGACGAGGCCACCAGAGAATCGCGTTTGCGCCATGCGGGGCGGGACCTGTTCCCGTTGTCGGTGGCGAGGTGATCACGCCATGAAGGAAATCGACGTTATGAATCAGACACGACGACAATTCATTAAATCGGCCGCAGCGGTCACCTTGGGGTTTGGCGGCCTGCATGGCTGTGTGACGCGCGGCGGCGGGGTGTCCGCGGCTCCGGCAGGCAAGGGCTACGGTGGGTTGCTGGAGGATCCGGAGGGAATCCTGGATCTGCCCGAAGGGTTTTCGTACCGGATTGTTTCCCGGGTGGGTGACCGCATGAATGATGGTTTTCATGTTCCCGGGGCTCCGGACGGCATGGCCGCCTTCGAAGGGCCGGATGGGCTGACCCTGATTGTGCGCAATCACGAGATCAGTTCCGGCGCGCCGGGGAAAATGGGGGCCTTTGGCGAGGGCAACGAGTTGTCTGGAAAGATTCACGAAAGCCAGCGCTATGACGTTGGCGTTCAGGACAAGCCTTGCCTGGGGGGCACAACAACCTTTGTCTACGACACTCAGGGGCGTCGGTTGGAATCACAGTATCTCAGCTTGGCCGGGACGGTCCGGAATTGCGCTGGCGGGCCAACTCCCTGGAACTCCTGGGTGACCTGCGAGGAGACGGTCGAGCTTCCCGGCAAGAATTGTCTGAAGAAGCACGGTTATAATTTTGAAGTGCCGGCGCGCGCGGAGGCGTATCTTGCGGACCCCAAGCCGTTGGTCGAGATGGGGCGATTCAACCATGAAGCGATCGCGGTCGACCCGGAAAGCGGCATCGTCTATGAGACCGAGGACCGACAGGACAGCTGCCTTTACCGCTTTGTTCCCAATGAGCCCGGCGAATTGGCGAGGGGGGGGCGCCTGCAGGCCTTGGTTGTCGACGGGCCCAGGCCCAAGGGACTCGACACCCGCAACTGGACGCGGGGGAATGTCGTTCAAGGCGAAAGCAAGCGCACCCGCTGGGTGGATCTGGAGAATGTCGACACCAACGATGATTTTCTTCGTTATCGCGCATTCGACAAGGGCGCGGCGCGCTTTGCGCGCGGGGAGGGCATGTGGCAGGGGCGTGGGGCGATCTACTTTGCCTGCACCAGCGGTGGCCGGAACAAAAAGGGGCAGATTTGGCGCTATGTCCCCAGTCCGATGGAAGGGAGGTCGGGCGAATCGGAGTTCCCCGGGACCTTGGAGTTGTTTCTCGAGCCGAACGACGGCGCGCTGATTGAGAACGCCGACAACCTGACGGTGGCGCCGTGGGGCGATGTCATCGTCTGTGAGGATGGGAAGGGGGACAATTTCCTGGTCGGGGTGACGCCGCGAGGCGCGATCTACAAACTGGCCCAGAATCGCTACAACGAATCGGAGTTCGCCGGCGCGACCTTCTCACCGGATGGTTCGACGCTGTTTGTGAACATCCAGAAGACCGGATTGACGCTCGCGATCACCGGCCCCTGGAAAGGAGAGGCGTGAGGCGGTTCGAGGGCCGCGCGATGCGCGATGCGCGTTTGCGCCCGAAGGCGGATCGAGGATTGCATGCAGGAGGTTCCGAATTTGCGTTCCGTATGACGAAACTCCCGATTCTTGCCTTGTTGTTGGCCGGAGTGTCGGCCTGGGCAGCGGATCCGGCGCGGCCGTCCTCCGAACCGGAGAAGCTCGGCTACGCCTTGGGCGTCGATATGGGGCGCAACATGCGGGAGCGGGGCGTGCCGATTGATCCCGGCGCGTTCATCCGTGGTTTTGTCGACGGAATTGAACGCAATCGAACGGCGTTGAATCCGAAGGAGTTGGAGGCGGTCAAGCGAAAGTTTGACGAGGAGATTGCCCGGCGTCGTCGCGCTGCGCGCGAGGACCGAATGCGACGGCATCGAGAGGCATCGGAGAACAATCTCTCGGCTGGGAAGTCATTCTTGAAGCGGAACCGGAAGAAACCTGGGGTCATTGAATTGGAGAGCGGACTGCAGTATCGAGAGCTGCGTCCAGGGACGGGTCCCAAGCCGACAGGGACCTCCAGGATCCGGCTGCATTATCGGGGTATGACGATTACGGGCGAGGAATTTGAGACCTCCCATGGCTCGGGAGGAGGCCCGGTCGAGACGGATTTGGACGGTGTGATGAAGGGCTGGCAAGAAGCGCTGCTCCTGATGAACGAAGGGGCGAAATGGAAGGTCTTCACGCCCTCGGACCTGGCTCATGGAGAGCGCGGCAACCCGCCGGTGATCGGCCCCAACCAGGTGTTGGTGTTCGAATTGGAATTGATCTCGGTGGATTAGGCGGGAGGTGGAGGGCACGTCGAGGGGCGAGAGGCATGCTCCAACGGCTTCCCTTTATCCCAACACGTTGGTTCGCCGGGAGTTGGGCGGGGAGCTGAGCACGTCCTCGGAATTATGAAGGCGCGAGTTTTTTGTTGCTGCCGGGACTTTTTTCCATATTTTAACTGCATTCTTAACGGCAGCATTGCGGTCTGGTTTGTCACGTGTTTCTTACCTTTTCAATTTCTGATCCCGGAATCTTGTAATGGCGTTTGGCGACGATTATCTGGTGGATACGCTGCTCGACATGGGCATCATCACCGACGAGGAGTTGGCGAATGCCCAGTCGGCTGCGGCGGAGCAGGAGGCTGGGGTTATCGACACGTTGATCACCCAGGGTGTGATCGCGCAGCAGAATGTCCTGCAGGCGAAGGCTGCCTCCTTCGGGGCCGAGATGATCGATCTCGAGAACTTCACGATTGAGGATTCCGTCATCCAGGCTTGTCCGCGCAACGTGGTCAAGCAATTCAACGTTGTTCCGGTCTTCAGTTCCGATTCCACCATCACGGTCGCCATGAGCGACCCGTCGAACCTCGACGTGATCGACGGTCTGCATCATGTCCTTCACAAGGACATAGAAATCCGGGTCGCGAGCGAGGAGGCCATCGACGCCGCCATCAACCAATACTACGGCAGCGCAGAGAAGGACGATTTCCAGACCATGCTGGCAGACGTCACTCAGGACGCGTTGACCGATGTCCAAGGCGTCAGCATGGGGGATGATGGTGACGATGTCGATGCGGACGCGCCGATCATCCGCCTGGCGAACAACATCGTCTCGGAAGCCTTCAAGATGCGCGCTTCGGATATTCATCTGGAGCCGCTGGAACGCCGGTTTAGGGTCCGCTACCGCATTGACGGCGTTTTGCAGGAGGTCAAAGGTCCACCGAAGAAGCTGCAAGGCGCGGTGATCAGTCGATTGAAGATTCAGGCTGGCATGGACATTGCGGAGCGGCGCGTCCCCCAGGACGGCCGTATTCAGATGTCGATTGCGGGCAAGTCCATTGACTTGCGTGTCAACTGCCTGCCCACGAGCCATGGCGAGAGCATCGTCATGCGTATTCTGGATAAAACGGGCCTGAAGTTGGGCCTGGGTGAGTTGGGCTTCCTGACGGACGACCAGCAGACCTTCGAGCGGTTGATTGGTTTGCCGGACGGCATTCTGTTGGTCACCGGCCCCACCGGTTCAGGCAAGACGACCACGCTTTACTCCTGTCTGAACTACATCAATCGTCCCGACCGCAAGATCATCACGGTGGAAGATCCGGTGGAATACGTCCTTTCCGGCATCAACCAGGTGCAGACCCATGCTTCGGTGGGTTTGACTTTTGCCGCAGCCTTGCGCGCGATGCTGCGTCAGGCGCCGAACGTGATCATGCTTGGTGAGATTCGTGACCTTGAGACCGCCACGATTGCGATCAATGCTTCCCTTACGGGGCACTTGGTGTTCTCGACACTGCATACGAACGACGCGCCTGGGGCTGTCTCCCGTCTGGTGGATATTGGGGTGAAACCCTTCCTGGTGGCCTCTTCCACTCGCGCCATGATGGCCCAGCGTCTGGTCCGAAAGATTTGCAAGAAGTGCGCCGCCCCCCATGCCTACGATGACGGCCTGTTGCAATCGATCGGCATCGACCCGAGCACGGTCAGTGAGGACGCCAACTTCACCAAGGGTGAGGGTTGCGCCGACTGCAACCGCACCGGGCATCGTGGACGCTTCGGGATTTTTGAGATCTTTGTGGTTGATGATGAAGCAAGAAAGCTGATCTACGACAAAGTCCCGAATTCCGTGCTCCGCGCGCGCGCCTTGGAAATGGGCATGCGTTCGCTGCGGGATGACGGCGCCCGCAAGGTGGTCGCCGGCATGACCACGCCCCAGGAGGTGGTCCGAGCCACTGTGAGCGACGAAGAGGAAGAAGGGGGAGGCGGCGGCCATTGATTGGCTCGCCGGCGGAACCAGCAGATTGACCACGATTCCAATCATAACCCAAACGACCAACCGACGAAAAGGAGCACACTAGATTATGGGCGCATACGCGATGGCCGATTTGTTGCAGTTGATGGTGGATACCGGTTCCGCCGACCTCCACGTTCGTGTCGGTATCCCGCCGGCTATTCGAATGCACGGTTTGCTCGAGCGGGTGGATGGTCCGCCCTGCACTCCGGAGGATACCGAGGAATTGATGTCGAGTATCGCTTCAGACGATAATATCCAGGAAGTGCGCGAGAATGGCGGTTCCGACTTTGGGTTTTCCTTTAGCGATAAAGCCCGCTTTAGGGTCAGTGTTTTCAAGGAAAAAGGCAACTTTGCCTTGGTTCTTCGGCAAATTCCCACTGATCTGTTGACGGTTGATCAGATCGGGCTTCCGCCGTTGACGATCAAGAATCTGTTGGACAAGCCCCGCGGCATGATTCTGGTCACGGGGCCCACCGGGTCCGGCAAATCGACGACCCTGGCGTCCATGATCAACATCATGAACGAAACGTCGGACGAGGCGCACATTATCACGATTGAGGATCCGATTGAGTTCTATCACAATCACAAGCGGGCGGTCATCACGCAGCGCGAGGTGAAGGTGGATGTTCCCACGTTTGCCGAGGCTTTGCGGCGCGCCCTGCGTCAGGATCCCGATGTGATTCTGGTGGGTGAGTTGCGCGACCTGGAAACCATCGAAGCGGCGGTTGCGGCGGCGGAAACCGGTCACTTGGTGTTCGGCACTCTGCATACCACGGGCGCGGCGAAGACCATCGACCGAATTGTGAACGCGTTTCCCATGAATCAGCAGGAGACGATTCGCATTCAGTTGTCGACCGTTCTTCAGGCGGTGATTTCGCAGATTCTCCTGAAACGGAGCGACAAGAAGGGGCGGGTGGCCTGTTTCGAGATCATGATCAACACGCCTTCGATCGCGGCCCTGATCCGCGACAACAAGACTTTCCGCATCAACTCCGACATCCAGACCGGCGCGAAATTCGGCATGGTGACCTTGGACGGCATGCTGCAAAAGTATTATGACGAGGGGAAGATCTCCCGCGAGGATGCCCTGACCAAGTGTCAGGATCCGATCACCCAGACCCAGAAAGTTCAGGAGATCGACGATCGCAAGGCTGCCGAGGAGGCCATGGAGGGCGGTGAAGGCTCCGCTTCGGCTGCGGAAGAATAGGCTGACACGTTGAACCTGCGCCTCGCTTATGGCTGAATCCATCTCCAATCCTCTGCTAGGGCTTGTCAAGGAGCTCGGAATGATCGACGACCTGCAACTGGAGGAAGTCCAGGAAGAGGTTTCGCGCAGTGGGAAACAGGTCTCCCACGTTCTGGCGGCGCTGGATATCGTGCCCCTCGACCAGCAGTTGGATCTCATGGCCGATCACATCGGCGCCGAGGTGATGGATCTCAAGTCCATCGAATTCAGCGATGAACTGGTGCAGACGGTTCCGGCGACATCCGCCCGAATGTATGAGTGTATTCCGATTGCGGATTGGGGAGATACCCTGCGCGTCGCGCTGGCCGACCCCCTGAATCTTTCCGTCTATGATGAGCTCGCCTTTCTGGTGAAGAAGGAGATTCAGCCGGTCGTGGTCGATCCCTCCCAGGTGATTGACGCGGTTGACAAGTATTACGGCGCCGCGGGCGAGTCGATGGAGGATATTCTGGACGATATCGGCAAGGACCGCGATCTGGAGGATCAGGCGGCAGACTTGGAGGAGGCGGAGGATATTGCCAGCAGCCTCGCGGAAATGGCGGACTCCACTCCGATCGTTCGATTTGTCAATCTGGTGTTGTATCAGGCGGTGCAGGACCGCGCCTCGGACATCCATTTCGAGCCGTTCGAGGATGAGTTCAAGATCCGGTATCGTGTGGATGGCGCGCTTTATGAAATGGCGCCGCCGCCGCTGTATCTCGCCACGCCGGTGACTTCGCGTCTCAAGATTATTTCCAACCTCAACATTTCCGAGCGGCGCCTGCCGCAGGACGGTCGTATTTCGCTGCGCATCGCCGGCCGTGAGGTTGATCTTCGTGTTTCAACCCTGCCGACGAAGTTTGGCGAATCGGTCGTGCTTCGTGTGCTGGATCGCGCCAACGCGACGTTGGACATCGAGCAATTGGGCTTTCCGAAGTACATTGAGGAATTCACCAAGGAGGTCATCGAGCGTCCCAATGGAATTTTTGTGGTGACCGGTCCGACTGGTTGCGGCAAGACGACGACCCTGTACGCCTGTCTGCGGCGCGTCAACAAGTTGGAGACGAAGTTGCTGACAGCCGAGGATCCGGTCGAATATGACATGGAGGGGATCATGCAGGTTGCTGTCCAGGACAGCGTCGGCATGACATTCCTGGCCGCATTGCGCGCGTTTCTCCGCCAAGACCCCGACATCATCATGGTTGGGGAAATGCGTGACTTTGACACTGCGCAGATTGCGGTGCAGGCGTCGTTGACCGGTCACTTTGTGCTCAGCACGCTGCATACGAATGACGCGCCATCGGCGGTCACCCGTCTGGTCGACATGGGCATTGAGCCCTTTCTGGCGTCGTCCACCCTGACCGGCGTGTTGGCTCAACGCCTGGTGCGCACGATTTGCAAGAAATGCCGCGCCCCGTTCGAGCCGACCGAGAACCAGCTGAACCAGTTGAACTTGTCGCCGTATGATGTCGGGGACAAGGTCTTCTACTATGGTCGCGGCTGCCAGAACTGCAGTGACACCGGCTACAAAGGGCGGAAGGGCATCTATGAGTTGTTGCAGATATCCGAGCCCATCCGCATGATGATCAACGAACGCGCCCCTCACGTCGTGCTTCGGCAGCGGGCCATTGAGATGGGGATGGCCACTCTGCGCGACGATGGTCTGCGCGGCATTTTCGATGGCGCGACCACGATCGAAGAAGTGCTGAAGTACACCTGATCTCAATCCGTTTCCCCAACCAACCCCCGCTTACCCGAACACCGACTTATGCCCAAGTTTCAATATGTCGCGATGGACTCCAAGGGGAAGGAGACCAAAGGCACGCTCGATGTGCCCAATCAGAGCGAGGCGATCACACGACTGAAGGAGATGGGCTTCTTCCCGACCAAGGTGGTCGAGGCGGACAATCCGAAGGAAAAGGGGGGGGAGAAGGGCAAGGGCGGCGGCAAAGGAGCCACTGCGGGCAAGAAGGCCAAGGGCGGGGGAATCCAGATCAAGATTCCTTTCCTTGGCGGCAAGATCAAATCCAAGGTCCTGACGCAGTTTACCCGGCAGTTGGCGACGCTTGTTGACGCGGGGTTGCCGTTGTTGCGCGGGCTGCGGGTGCTGCATCGCCAGGAGCGCAACGCGACCCTGAAGAACATCATTGATGAGCTCGCGATTGGCATCGAGGGCGGCAGCACCTTCTCCGAGGCGCTGGCCCAGCATCCCAAGGCCTTCAACAAACTGTATGTGAACATGGTCAAGGCCGGCGAATTGGGCGGCGTGCTGGAGGTGGTTCTTACGCGTCTTTCCGAGTTCATGGAAAAGGCGCAGAAGATCAAAGGCAAGGTGGTCGCGGCGATGTTCTATCCAGTGGCCGTGCTCGTGGTCGCCACGGTTATTCTGGGCGTCTTGATGGTTTATGTTGTCCCGAAGTTCGAGGAGATCTTCGCCGACATGCTCGAGGGCGAGGATTTGCCCGGCTTTACCCGCATCGTTCTCGGCATCAGTAAGCAGATGAAGGATAATGCGCCGCAGACCGTGGGCATCATGTTTGCGTGTTACATTGCTTTCATCTTCTTTGGCAAGACCACGTTCGGCCGCAAGGTCATCGACAAGATCAAGATGAAAATGCCGGTGCTTGGCCCGGTGTTCAGCAAGATCGCCATCGCGCGCTTTTCGCGCACCCTGGGCACGCTGGTCAGCAGCGGCGTTCCGATCCTGCAGGCGTTGACGATTGTCCGTGAAACCTCCGGCAACGTGATCGTGGCCAACGCCATCTCGTCAATCCACGAAAGCGTCAAGGAAGGCGAGACCATCACGCAGCCTTTGGAAGAGGCCAATATCTTTCCGCCCATTGTGGTCAGCATGGTGGACGTCGGTGAGCAGACCGGCGCGTTGCCGGAAATGTTGATGAAAATCGCCGACAACTATGATGAAGAAGTCGACAACGCGGTGGCGGCGATGACCTCATTGCTCGAGCCGATCATGATCGTTTTCTTGGCGGTCATCGTCGGCAGTATCGTCATCGCGCTGTTTCTGCCGCTGATTGTCTTGATGGACAAGATGTCCAGCTGAGCACGGCTGAAATTGCCCTTCGCATGTATTTTTCGCGTCCAGTTCTGGCGGAGTGGGGGAATTTGAGAGGGGCTATTGAAGCCGCACACCTCTCAGGCGGGGGGCGCGCATTGATCGGGGCGGGCCTCAAGCCCGGGGCTGGGGGAGAAAACTTCAACAATCAATTGACAGCAGGGAACGTCGCTTGTAAATACATTGTATTCACATTGCATGGGCGTTTCATTTACCTTTGAACTCAAATGGAGTTCGATTGGAACAATCCGCCCTTCAAGTTGAATGGTTCTTTGACGTTTCGGGACATTGAAGAGTCCTTTGAAGATCCGTTTGCGGTGCGATTATTGCCGGATTCCCCCCGGTTTGCCTCGCAGGCACGCTATTTCAATTTGGGCCAATCGGCAAAAGGGTTGGGCGTCCTCAGCGTCTATCGGACCAACGGAAAAGTATTTCGGGTTGTATGCGCCCGTGAGTTGCAGCCGGAAGAGCAATTCTTCTACGAGCGCAAGCGGGAACAGATGCTGGCTTGAACAGAGTCGGCGGATCTAGCCGGAAGTAGCGTTGAGGCGAGGCCGTTCAGACGGCGCATCAGTGCGCTGAAATCCTGCATGATGAAAGAATTGACCAGTTGGGAAGATGTGCCGCTGTTTGAGGACGAAGCGGTTGAAGCGGTGTACTGGGCGGGCAACCGCTTGGACGTCCGGCTCATGGAGTCCGCCGTCGCCAAGGCGTCGTCATCGTCCGAATCTGTCACCATTACGCTTCGGATTGATCCGCGCATGTTGGCCCGCATCAAGCGGTTGGCCCGTTCCCGTTACTTGAATTATCAAAGCATGATCAAGCAATGGTTGAGTGAACGGATGGAACAGGAAATCGGCAAGAACTAGGCAATGAAGAAGAGCATGAAATCGGGGCGCGCAGCTTGTTTCGACGCGAGGAAGAATCCAGGGAATGTCGGCGTGCGCGGCGAGAGAGGCTTCACGCTGGTCGAGCTGCTGACCGTTATTGCCATCATGGCCGTGGTGGCCGGCCTGGTGGTTGGTTTGGCGGGGGTGGCGGGCAAGGCCAAGCGCAAGGCGCGGGTGACCGCGGAGCTGAACCAGATTGTGGCGGCGATTTCCAGTTACCAGGCGAAGTATAGCGGGTATCCGCCGCAGGAGGGCAACAACTTCGCCGTCAACGCGCTTTACCATGAATTGATCGGCACGAAGTTTACGCAGAACAACGCGAGCCTGGGTGACTCGACCTATGAGACCCCGGACGGGCGCGTCACCTTGAGGCAGACCGATGTGCAAACGATCTTCAGCATCGGCGGTTTCGCCAATGTGGGGGAAGATTCCAACACGTCCGGAAACAATTTTCTCCCGACGATCAAGCCCAACCAGACCGCATTGTTTGAACAGGGCGGGGGAACGGCGCAGCTCTTGATTGTGCCGGCGGAAGCGCCCGCTGGAAAGGGAGTGATGGCCAAGACCGTCGAAGGCGACGCGCGGACGGTGAATCCCTGGCGTTACAACGCCTCCAGCCCGACCAACAACCCGAACTCATATGACCTTTGGGCCGAGATACAGGTGGGCGATGAAACCATCGTCATCGGCAATTGGGACAACTGAGCGGGGCTGCGAAGATCATTCAACCAACACCAATGAACATCCAACAACACAACAAGTCACGAAGCCAGCTGGGGTTTACGCTGGTCGAACTTCTGGTCGTTATTGCCATTATCGCGATTCTGGCCGGACTGATCCTGCCGGTGATCGGCCGGGTCAAGACCAAGGCCAAGATCAGCGCGACGCGGGTCGAGATGAAGAACATGGAATCCGCCATGGCGGCCTACGAAACCGATCTCAAACGCCTGCCGGCCTCCAATGAGGCTTACGCGCAGGCCAGCGTCGCGAATCCCGACTTCACCTTCGGCACCGCCGGACTGGGCCTGAGTGGGTTGGCTGTCACCAACTCCTCGCCCTACGAGGCGAACAACAGCGAGATCACCGGCATTCTGATGGCCCTGACCCAACACCGCAACGGATCCACGACCGTCAATACCAACCACCAGTACAACGCGCTGAAGACGCCGTATCTCAACAGCAAGCAGGTGAGCGGAACCAAGGGCGGGGGCATTGGCGAGGACGGAACCATCCGCGACCCGTGGGGCAATCCTTTCATCGTCACCATCGACGCCGATTTCGACGGCTTCTGCAAGGACAGCTTCTACAAGCTGCAGTCCGTGTCCCAGTCGGCCGCCGGCTCCCAGACAGGACTGGTGAACACGTTCAACCAGACGGACCCGATGGGCAACACGGATGATTTCGCCGTTCAGGCGAAGGTCATGATTTGGTCCTTTGGTCCGGACGGGCGCGCCTCGGAGTCGCTCAAGGCGGACGAAGAGGGCGTCGATGGCTCCGGAAACAAGGTGGACAATGGCGACAACATCCTGAGTTGGAGCGAATGACACGGTCGATTGCGACATGAAACTGGCTGAGATCATAGTGAATTCCGGAAGCGCTGGAGCGGTGGGCCGTGGTCGGTTCCCGCGGGTTGGCGTCCGGGGCTTCACGTTGATCGAGATGTTGGTTGTGCTCGCCATCATCGGGATCATTGCGTCCGTCAGCATCGAACCCATCCGGACGCTCTTCAAGGGGCAGGGGATGCCGGTTGCCCAGCGGCAGTTGCGGGACGTGTTCGGTTATGCGCGTCATGTCGCCATCAGCCAGAGGGCGAATGTCTATGTCGCCTTTATTCCCACCAACGTGGTCAATTTGGACACCAACCGCTTTGTCCACAACATCAACGATTACATCCTGCTGAATCGCGCGGTGGGCAACCAGGGTTCCGGTTACGCCTTGTATGTGAAGCGGCGGGTGGGGGAGCAACCGGGGCGCGAGAATCCGGAATACCTGAACGATTGGGAATACCTCCCGCCGAACACATTCATCTACTCGAATGAGTTCACGAACGTGAAGAATTTCGGGGTGGAGCCGCTGCGTTTTCCGATTGCCAACAGCACCAATGCCTTGACCCCGCTCACGATGGGACAGCCGAATTACAACGTGGCGAACGTGCCTTACGTGGCGTTCGATCCCCGGGGGCAGTTGTTGACCGGCCGGGACGCATGGATCCCCTTGACCGAAGGCAGCGTGCTGCGTCCGCGGACGCCGGGCGGCGGGGCCTTCCTGCACACGCTGCCGAATGCCCTGGAAACAAAACGGCCGGCGTTGAACGGGCAGGTACTGCCGGACGTGACCTACTACGTGCGCACCGGAACCGGAAGCGTGGTTTACAACGGTGTCGCGTACGGCGACGGCCCCTATGATCAGCAATTCATCGGCGTGCCGGGGGTCTCCTCATGGACCGTCAATGGCGGGACGCCCCGGGTGGATCTTTTCGAGGGCATCCACATCAACTGGTTGACTGGCCGCTCACAGATTGTGCGCCCCAAACTGCAATGAAGACCACGCCTCACAGCAGCGCTCGACAGACGGCTGGTTTCACGCTGGTTGAGATCGCGATATCCATCGCCGTGGTGGCGTTCGCCCTGGTGGCGATCATCGGCGTGCTGCCAACCGGAATGCAGGTGCAGAAGGAGAACCGGGAGGAGACCATGATCACCCAGGATGCGCGGATGTTGATCGAGGCCATCCGCACGGGGTCGACCAACGCCCACAACCTGGCGGGGAACCTGGAATGGATCCAGTTTTATACCAACGGCGTCGGGGGAACCAATTCACTGCCGTTTTCGGCACGGTGGTTTCCTTTCGAAGGGAACGGGGCGACCAACAGCCGTTTCGGCCTGGTGCCTCCCAACACGCAATATGCGGCAAATGACCCGCTCTACAATCATTCCGGGGCGAGGGACATCATCGGGCACCTGAGCGCGCCGGCGTATGACACCAATTTCTGGGCTCCCGGGATTCCGATGGGGAGCATCTTCCAAACGAACAAGTTTCAGACCAAGGCGCGGTTTCTCGCGAACAGCGGCAACCAGCTCGCCCTGGAGGCGGACAGCGCCCGTCAGTTGTCCTTCAGCTATCTGGTGACCGTTGAAGCGTTTCCGCAGCGCGTCCTCGGCGGGACGCCCCTTGTGCGATCGAACAACGTGCATGAGCTGCGCCTGACGTTTGAATGGCCTGTCTACGGCAAGGACAACGCGTTCAATGAGCCCCGCGTGGGCAAGTACAGTCGTGTCTTTCGCGCGACCCTGGCGGGGCAACACCTGCCTGCGGGAGACGGCAGCAACTTCTTCTTTCATGCGAACCAGTTCGGTCGTATCCGCCCCTGATCATGAAGCTCGCTCAACTCATCAGAAGCGCGTCGCCCGCCCGTTCCCGGGCCGGCATGACGCTGATTGAGTTGATGATTTCCATGACCCTGCTGACGGTCATCATCCTGGGCCTGTATTCCATGTTCGACCAGACCCAGAAAGCCATGATTCGGGGCTCGGAGCAGGTCGATATCCAGGAAACCGCGCGGACCGCGTTCCGGGTCATCCTGGAGGAGTTGGATCAGGCCACTGCGTCCTACAAACCCGGCGCGACCAATTTCTACTTCGGGCCGAACACGAACGCTCCGTTCTTTCTGAAACAGGGGCTCATCGGCAACCAGGAACGCGCGCATTTCCTGCAGGATTTCTTCTTTCTGACCCGGGAAACCAATCAGTGGAAACTGATCGGTTACTTTGTCCGCGCGAATGCGACGGTGTCGCCCAGCCTCTCACCCAACACGCAGCCGGTCTTTCCGGACGTCGCCCGGGCCCGCCCCGCGGATGCAACCGCGTGGAGCGCCGGCGTCGGATCGCTCTATCGCTACGAGCATTCCGTCAACTACCTGCTGGCCGATCAGAACCACCTGCAGACGAACTTCGCGAATTTCCTGGTCGATGATCTGACGCACTCGTTTCACCGGAACTCCATGGTGACGAATGTCACAAAAGTGGCGGACGGCATCGTGCACATGAGACTGAAAGGGTTTACCAACAACACGCTTGTCGCCTTTGGCGACCTTGCCAACAACGTGGCCAACATCTTCCTGACGGAAACCAACCGGAACATTCCGTCCCACATCGAGCTCGAGATCGGCGTCCTGGAGCCCAGCACGCTGCAGCAGGCGCGACTCATTCCCTCGACCTTCGCCGTCAGCAACTATCTTTACCGCGCTTCCGGCAATGTGCTGATGCTGCGCGCACGGGTGCCCCTGCGCATCCAGTCAAACAATCGTCTCCAATGAACCGCCTGAACAAGGAAGAAGAGGGCATCGCCCTGATCACGACGCTGATCATGCTGTCGTTGGTCACCTTTCTGTCCGTGGCGTTCCTGACGCTCACGCGACAGGAGCGGCAGACGGTCACGGTGCTGAGCGACATCGTCACCGCTGAAGAGATGGAGCGGACCGCGATGGATCGCGCGGTGGGCGAGGTGATGACGCGCATGCTGATGACCAACGGGCCGAATTCCCGCCAGGTCTACGACTTCATGGTTTCCACGAACTATGAACGCAACGGCGGTTTCCTCTCCGGCGTGGCGTCGTTGGCCAATGTCAAATACAGCGACAACAACGGGGATCCGTTGAACCCCGGCGATCAGCGGCGGAATATCGGCAATCTCTATTTCGATCCCCGTGTGCCGGTTTATCGCGATGTGAATCACGACGGCCGCATCGACCCGCGGGAGGACGGCCAAGAGTTCATCTATTACATTGATTTCAACCGCAACGGACAGTTTGAACCCAGTGGTTGGGTTCCGAATACCAACAACCTCGGGCAACCGCTCACTCCGAGTCCGGTGCATCGCATGGGCGATCCCCAATGGATCGGCGTATTGGACCGGCCGGACCTTTGGCATCAGGGGACCAACCGCTTCCTGGGACGCTATGCCTACCTCGTGATGCCGACCAGCCGTTCGCTGGATCTCAATTACATCCACAACCAGGCGAGGCTGATCAATCAACCCCACAACGCGGCCGACGAGGGTTACGTGCGGAACCAGGGCGCGGGCAACTGGGAGTTGAACCTGGCGGCCTTCCTGGTGGAATTGAATCGCAGCGCCTGGAATCCTACGGCGGCGCCTTATGCCTACGATCCCTTCCTGATCAACGGCGGCGACGCCTTCAACCACGCGCGCGACCTGTCCCGCGCCCGCTACCAGTTCCTTCCGACGGATAATCAGCATTTCATCAATCTTTGGACCTACAACCAACAGTTCCTCAGTCAGGGAACCCCGAATGGAAACTTTTTCTGGGGATTGAATCACCCGGTTGATTTTCCGGATTTCCACGGCAATGGTCCGTTGCATGTCGGCCCGAGTCTGAAGCTGGGCCTGACGGCCGCCAACGGCTCCTTCGGGGGCAGCGACGATCGGAATCTGGTCAACGCCGCCGGCGCGAACGCTTCTTGGTTCGGCAGCCCGATGCCCAGTCCGTTCTTCGACGTCACCGAATTGCTGCGCGACTCGGCTCCGCTGCCGGTCTACAGCGCCTTCGCCTCGCGCCTGCGGGCCCGCATGGTCAATGCCGGACACTACGATCGTTACACCTTTTACCGGATGTTGGCGCAGATGGGGACGGATTCCGGCGAGCCGTTCACCAACAAGATTCATCTCAATTTCAAGAATTGGCAGCCGACGAACACTGTCCACCTGGCGTCGGATCGGACCCGGATCACCAACGATCAGAACTATCTCCAACCGCTCAGTTTCAAGGACACGGAGTTTGATCCCTGGGTGGAAACCAATGCGTCGGTCGCTTTCCCGGCATTGAATTTCTGGGAGATGACGAACCACATGTTCGGTCTCGTTGCGGACACCCTGTTGCGCAAGCGCTTCGGGCTGTCCTTCAAGGATACGCGGGCCAACAACCAGAATCTTGCGTCCACCATCGCCATTCCGGTCTGGCGGAGCGACTACGGCAGCAATGTCTATCGCTCGGACATCCATCAAACCCTTCAATTGGCCGCGAACATCTATGACGCCACCACCGGCGCGCAGTATCCGGAGTGGAATGCCAGCACCAACAATGCGGGACTCTACATCGCCGGAGGCAGGGTCCTGCGAAATGGATTGATCTACGAGGCTGTGAGCAATTCTTCCGGCTCCATCGTGCCGGAGCAGGACTCGATGAACTGGCAACTCATTCCGCACGCGCCCTCCATTTTTCGCCCACAGTTTGACGTCATCACCGACGGCATGAATGAGGTCCTGCGCGTGCAGATCACCAACTACGTGCAGGAGATGGACACCAATTTCCTGGGCCGGACCTGGCTGGACATGAATGTCGCCGCGCATCGCGATTTCCTGCGGGATGAACTGCAGAGCGGCAATCCCAGCGCCCCGAATTTCAATCTCTACGGCGTGCCGCTGGTCGTGGGAGCCAAGAAGGGCCTGCCGAACTTCAATGAGTTCGGATTGCTCTCACGCGTGACGGTCGGACGCAAGATTGAGATCGTCAAGACGCGGGGCTCCGGCACCAACGCCAACAATTACCGGACCAACCTGATGTACACGCTCGGCATCACCAACCAAATCGCCGCCGAGGCGTGGAACTCCTACACCCAGGCCTATCCGAATACAGTGAAGATCGTGCTCCGGCACGATGTGCTGGGGCAGATCACCAACAGCGCGGGGACCGTGCTGACCAATTTTGTCCAACCGACGACCTTTGTGCAGTATACGAACAACGCCGGCAATTGGCCTGGTGTGGCGATCATCCCCCTGGCCGCGCGCACGCGGACCCTGCTGGGGGCCTCCCACTACCTGACCAACAACGACCCGTCCTTTGTCCCCATCGGGGCGTTGCCGTCAAACCGGCTGTTTGACCGATCCGGGCAACAAGTGTTTGAGAGCCCCGATTGGCATCTCACGGCCACCCATCGGTTGGCCTTCTGGATGATCGACACCAATCTCAACAAGGTGATTGATGTCGTCAGCCTGAACGACCTGACCAGCCATTTCGATTTGACGCGCGAATTGCTGGACCGGACGTCGTTGTCCGGCCTCTGGGAGACGAACCGCCCCGGCGGCACCAACGATTTCCGGGTGCCGACCTTTGGCGTGCTCGAGCAACTCGCTTACGCCGGGGGCTATCGCGGCATCAGTTCGGACGAGTGGGACGCCTTTCCAAATCAGACGCCAACCGCGGAGCAGGCGTTCAGCTTCCGCTCCTTTTTCAACCGCCAGGACTCTCGGACCAACATGCAGGCGCCGTTCGAGGCGTTGCGGTCGCTGGTGTCCCGTCACAGTTGGGCCGCGAATGATCCGTTGGTTCACTACACCCGCGAAGATCTCACCGACCTGAATCGTCCCGTTGAAGTGGAAGTCCTCGAGCCGCCGCAAACGCCGACGGTCACCAACCGGTTCTTCGGGATCAATGAACGCTACAGCCCCTGGGGCGGCAAGCGTCGTCCGGGGGACCTGTTCGTCACCGATGGAGGCAGTCAGACAAACACGGTCGGGACCAATACCTTCGTCAATCCGGGCGCCTCCCAGTCGCCGGAGCACATCGCTTACAACCTGGCCTTGAAGGACCCCGGGATCCGATGGTCGGACGATTGGAATTTTCCCACCCATCGCTTTGGCAACATCGGTTGGCTGGGGCGGATCCACCGGGGGACGCCCTGGCAGACAGTCTACCTCAAGGCGCATATTGCTCCCACAACGCCGCCCACGGGCCTGCCGGATTATTCCTGGGCTCGATGGGCCGGTCGTAACAACACCCATCCCACCAACGACTGGGAACTGCTCGACCTGTTCACCGCGGCGCCCAGCCCGAATGCCGCCCGCGGGTTGATGTCGATCAACCAGACCAACGACGCCGCCTGGTACGCGGCGCTCTCCGGCTTGCTCGTCCTGTCCAATGTCGTCGACGACCTCTCGATCGGACCGACAAATGCGAACATTCTGGGGTGGTTGACCTTGGACGCCAATCCGGCGAACGGGGCGATCCGCCGCATCGTGGACGGCATCAGGCGGGAGCGTGACCGGCAGCCAAACGGCATGTTCACCAATCTCGGCCAGATTCTCGCAGTGGAAGAGCTCAGCGTTGGCGGCTCCAGCGTGAACAATCCGGTGTCGCCCACGAATTTCTCGCCGGTTCTGAACCGCGGTTTCGCCGTCAACACCTACTACTCCGGACAGGAGATCTACGGGATTCCCGACGCTGCTTACGAGCGGTTGCCGCAGCAATTGATGTCCCTGCTGAAGGTTGAGGATCATCCGCGATTGACCGTCTACAGCTGGGGCCAGGCCTTGAAGCCGGCGCGTCGTTCCGTCGTCCTGACCGCGGGCGCCTACCGGGGCATGTGCACCAACTACCAGGTCACCGCGGAAGTGGCCTCAAAATCTGTTCTGCGCCTGGAGGGGGTGAATCCGCGATTTGGCTTTCATGGAACGAACAATGTGAACCTGGCGACGGACCGGATCAGCATCAATCGGATCGCCTTCCGGCTTCGGCACTCGCAGCGAGCGCTGGGGCAGATCAACGGGACACCGGTCAGGATTTACGCGGGCGCCGCCGGGGTAAGCCTGCCGGAGTACGAGTACATCCGGGATCCGGACGAGGACGGCCCTTTGCCGCCGGCGACCACGGTCACCACAGAGCGTTTCATCCCGGGGCAGATTTATTACATCATGAACGCGCGCCCGGATGATTTTCAGATTGGCGTGACGCCGAAGGGCCCGGTGGTCAACCTGACAGCTTACGGCTCGGGAGTAGCGGTCATTGAAACGGTCCCGAAAGCGGTCGTGGAGAGTCACACCTTGTTGTATCCGGAATGAACCTCTCCGAACGCATTACCCGTGCCGCTGACAGGCCGCTCCCCGCGAGGCGGTCCGCGCCGCTTGCCCCGGAGGCCTGTCGTCGAGGCGCGTCCATCCTGGAATCCAATGGGGCCCTCGCCATTGAACATTGGGAAGCGGAGGAATTCTCCTGCGAGATCAGGAATCTACGATCGGCTTCGACCGGTTCGGGAGGGGAACCGGCCGGTGTATTAGCGAAGATTGAGTTATGAAGCGATTCAAGCCGGCAATCTGGTTAGGCGTCTGCATGCTGCTTTGCCTGGCGGCGGCGCTGATATGGCGCAACAACATTGAGCGACGCCTGCAGGCGTCGTCCGCGCGAACCAATCAGGCGCCGGCAGCCGTCGTGGATGCGAAGCCGGCGACGGTCGCGGTCCCGAAGCTGGTTGCCTCGAAACCGGACCGGGCGGCCGCCACGGCCTCCTTCGTGTATCGTGGCCGGATTCCGGCCCGCGAGGTGGATTCCCGCACGGCCCGCTTTCATGCGACGGAGCGGAACCCTCATCGACTGAGCAACACCCGGCGTCCATACAATGAACTGATGCGTCGGGACAACGCCATTCTCCTGCGCAACGCGATCATCGACACCGACGAAACGCTGAGCGGACTCCCCATTCCCAATGAGCTCAAGGCGGGGGAAGACGCGGGCAGCTGGCTGGTGCAGGCGCGACGGAAGGTGACGCCCCAGTTTCTGAAGTTGCTGCGCGATTCGGGCGCCCGTTTTTCCGAGGCTTCCTACATTCCGAACAACACCTACGTCGTGCGCGCCGAGCGGGAGAAGATCGAGTTGCTGCGCCACTCGCCTCTGGTTCAGACGGCGATCCCATATGAGCCCTATTATAAGTTGGATCCCGTGCTGTTGGGCCATGCTGTGGAGCGCATGCCGCCGCGGATCGGGGGGCGACTCCGCCTGACCTTGTTCCCGGGCGAGCGCGAGAAGACGCTGGCATCGCTGAAGGAGCTGGGAGCCGTGACGCTGGCCGAGGAGGCCACTCCGTTCGGCCCCTCGGTGATTGTGCAGCCCGATATCGCCCGCTGGACCGAGCTTGCGATGATGCCCGCGGTGCAAGGCGTCGAGCGCCACCTGAACAAGGTCCTCTTGAATGATCTCACACGCACCTACGTGCGGGTCTCGACGAACACCACCTCTTCGGATCAATACCTGGGCCTGACCGGAACGAATGTGCTGGTGTGGATCAATGACGGCGACAATCTGGACATCCACCATCCGGATTTGACGACCAACCGCGCGGCGATCGTGGCGCCCTACTCGGGCACCAATGATACGGGCGGCCACGCAACGTTTGTCGCGGGCATCATCGCTTCCAGCGGCGCGAACTCGCCGACCGTCACCATCGACGCTCAGGGACAGTCCTCCATACCGGGATCCACAAATGGAGCCAGTTTCCGCGGAATGGCGCCGGAGGCGTCAATCATCATGCTGGATTTTGACGACCCGTTTTTGAGCGACGGCGACCTTTCTGAGATTCCGGCCCTCACGAATCTGTTTCTGCTGCAGAGAACGAACACCCTGATCGTGAACAACAGTTGGGGCTACGAGGGCGGCTACACCTACGACACGGCTGCCGCCATCTTTGACGCGCGCAGCCGAGACGCCATTCCGGCGCTTCCCGGATTGCAGCAGACCCTGCACATTGTCGCTGCCGGCAACGACGGCAATGGAGCGGATTCCGGGACCGGGGGTCTTTCCGACGGCATCAGTTCGCCCGGAACGATGAAGAACGGGATCACGGTCGGAGCCAGTGAGCACCTCCGCGAGATCACCAACACCTTCACGAACGCCACCTTGACCCTCTCCAATGTCTGTCTCACCAATTCGGGGCCGTTCTACCTGGGGCGGACCGACTCGTCCAATCAGGTCGCCTCGTTCTCGAGCCGCGGAAACGTCGATCCCCGGGACGAGGGGGACTTCGGCCGTTTCAAGCCGGACGTGATCGCGCCGGGTTCGTTTCCGGTCTCATTGCGTTCCTCGACCTGGGATTTCACCAATCGCTACACCGCCGGTGTCGTCGACTATATCGATGTGTTGTTCACCAACATCACGGTGGATCCCTTGACTTCCCAGGCCTTCGCCAACTTTCTGCCCTTCAACGCCACCAACCTCTACATCGATCTGCGCAACCGAACTCCCAGCAGTTTTCCTTTGCTGATCCACACCAACAATCAACCGGATCCTTCATTTACACCGGGTAACGAGGCGGCGATCAATTCCACCAACATCCCCATCGATTCGACCGAGGTGGGGCAATGGTACATTGACGTGGAGAACACCAATGCCGGCGTCGAGATCGTGTTTGATATTTTCATGCGCATCACGATCACGAACTGCGCCCAGGCGTATGACTACGCGTTGAGCAACATGAACGAACGCGTTGGTCAACACGCGTTGCCGCAGGGCCATTACCGTTTCGCCACGGGCGGCACCAGCTATTCCGCTCCGGTGGTCTCCGGCATGCTGGCCTTGCTGCAGGATTTCTTCGAGGGAACCAATGTGCTGACCGATCCCAACCTCAGGCGGACGAACAGCGCCGCCATGATGAAGGCGCTGCTCATCAACAGCGCCCGTTCGCTGGACGCCGTCTATGACTATGACATGGAGAGCCAGATCAACTACCAGGGCTGGGGTCTGCCGGATCTACGGCGCATGATCGGGGAGATCATGGTCACCGAGGCGGATGACGCCAACTGGCCCATCCAAATGCGTGATATCGGCGGGACCAATTCCCTGGCCACCGACTTCGCGCACGCCTATGCCGTGAATGTCAACCCGGCGGTCACCAACGTGCCGTTGCGCGTCACGCTCACCTGGAGCGACCCTCCCGGCAACCCCAACGCCTCGCGCAAGCTGGTCAACGACCTGGATGCCATTCTCAGCAACAACATCACCGGCGAGATCTATCGCGGGAACACCTTCGACGGCGACGGCGAATACTCGAAGGTGGTCGGCGCCACCAACGACTTCATTGATCCGGTCACCGGCATGCCGATCCCGACCGCCACGCCCACAAACGACGTCGTCAACAACGTGGAGAACATCTACGTCGATTCACCCGTCGAATTGTCCTACACGCTGTATGTCATCGGCAGCCGGGTGAATGTGAATGCGGTCAGCGCCCACACCAACGAGATTACCCAGGATTACGCGTTGGTGGTGTCCTCGGCGGCGTTGAACGTCGCCGGCGGCCTGACGGTCGATGACATGCCCACGCTGCTGACGAATTACAGCACATTGAGCGAACCGCATCGGTTCACTTACATTGATCCGGGCGACACGAACGCCGCGCCGCTCCCGGGGCAGCGGGCGGGCGCCAACTCGCCGCTGGCCCATGACCCGACCACGCCGTTCATGGTCATCACCAACGGGACGACGAACCAGTGGGTCTTTTTCCATGTGACCAACAGCACGGGGGGCACGAACGCGGCCTTCATCACCTTCCGCCCGGACAACGTTTCCATTCCGCGGAACGACGACGGGGACATCGACCTCTACGTCTCCAGTGATTCCGGCATCACCAATCTCACCCCCACGGCCATCGCCGGCGCGTTCAAGTCGCGTTCACGCGGCGGAACCGAAGTGATCTACTTCACGAACTCGGCCACGGGCATCACGGGCGATGAATTCTTTGTCGGCGTCAAGTCGGAGGATCAGCAGGCCGTGGACTTTGGCTTTTTCGCCATCTTCACGGATGATCGTTTTGCGGAACGGGACGCGATGGGCAACATCACGTTGAACGCCATTGGCGCGCCGGCGATCATCCCGGATGGAACGCCCCAGGAGCCCGGCGGCACCAACATCTTCATGATCAATCCCTTCGACATCGACATCCGACGGGTGATTGTCACGAACTCGCTGCAACATCAGTTGGGGGGCGACCTGATCGCGGAGTTGGAGCATGATGGAGAGCGTGCGACCCTGCGCAATCACCGGGGCGATGATATTCGTCTCGGCACGACCTACATCTTCGATGACAGCGAGGAAAACAATGTGGATTACCCGACGACGGTCTCCGACTTCATCAACTTCTACGATGGAACAGCCGTTCCCTATTATGCGCCGGGGACGAACGCGACGCCGACGGACGGCCCCCAGCGATTGGGGAATTTCGTCGGGGAGGAAGGGATCGGACTTTGGCAGTACACCGTGTCCGACAACCAGCTTCTGCACACCGGCTTTCTGAACGGAATCACGCTGCGGTTGGAGCCCTCGAACGGCACGAACAATAACAACGGCGGCGGCGTGCAGAGCGGTCAGATCAATCGAATCGAGGCCAACTCCACCTATTGCGACTTCATCGCCGTCCCGCCCGGAGCCGTGTCCCTGTCCATTCATGTGGCCATGAACAACGCCGGCATGGCGGGGCCGTTGGTGATGCGTGTGCGGCGCAACCAATTGCCGACCACCAACACCTTCGACCATTTCGCCTACATCCAACCCCCGGGCGGCACCCTGACCATCACCATCGCGGATACCCCGGCGCTGAATCCCGGGCGGTATTTTCTGTGCCTGGCCCATACCAACTCGTCGCCCGCAGAGATCGAATTCGAGCTTTCCTTCGACACCGTGATCGATTTCGGGATCGTTCCCAAAACCACTGAGTTCAGCTCTTCGGAGATGGAGATTGTTGACGATGTGCGCACCAACGGACTTAGCGCGGCGATCCCGGTGTCTTTGGCGCGCGAGGTGGCCGGGGTGCGGGTGGGAATGCGCTTGGAGCACGAGCGGGCATCGGACTTGGCGGTGCGATTGGTCAGTCCGCAGGGCACGGATGTCTTGTTGACCGAGAACCGGGGGTGGTGGGCGACCAACGGTTACGGATTCGGTTCCAATCCCGAGGATACCGCCTACGTGGTCTTCAGCGAGGATTCGACGGTTGCGCGGATGCCGGTCAAATTCGTCACCAACAATGCCTTCATGCTCTTCACCAATCCGGTGGTCTTGGCGACCAACTACCTGGAAGGCGCTGGCGGAACCATCGCCTCCGGTTCCGTCAGCGGACAGGACGATGAATCGGTCACCTTGATACCCATCGGGGTAAACGCCGGCGACATCACGGTGAACTATGACTTTTACGAACAGCCGGACCGACTCCGGGTCTATCACCGGTCCGCTGGCGTGGCGACTTTGATAGCCGACACCGGCGTTCGGAGCAGTCTCAGTCAGCAAGCCACCTTCCTGCCGGCCGATGTGGACGCCGCCAACGGCACACAGATTTCGTTGCCCGCGCTCGCTGCTGTCATTGCCGATGGCGACTTCCTTCGCTTTGTCAGTCCGCAGATGCCCGGAGCCGGTCAAACGGCGAGTGACGATCTTCCGGTGACGACGCTGGGGCAGTTGAGCCACACGACTCGGTATTACGCCACCAACGTCGATGCCATGGGAGGCACCTTCGAGGTGACGGACACGCCGGGCGGGACCCCGTTTGTCTTCACCGGCGCGGGTTCCGGGACTCACTATGTTTGGTCCGGCGTTGACGGGACGGACAGGGCGGTTCAATCGTTCACGGTGTCGTATACCGGCGCTGCGGTCGATGATCGACTCGAGATCGTGGTTAATGAAGGGAACAATTCGGTGTCGACCGGTTGGGACTACGATTATTCATTGAATCCGACGATCGCCTTCGCCAATGCCGATCAGGTCGGAGCGGCGATTACGAGTTTCGACGGCCGGGTTTTTGTGGCTGGAACCACGTCGGCGCGCGCTGAGAACGGCATCATCGCCCAGTTTGCCACGCCGATGTGCGACGACTCGACGCCGTTTTACAGCCTGAACTGGCCCAACTTGCAGGGAGGGACGCGATTCAACGCTGTCGCCGCCACCGCGGCCGGGGTCTTTGCTGTCGGCAACAGCTACACTCAGACGACGGATCCGGATACTGGTGTGGCCAACAAGGAAGCCAAGAGCATCGTCGCCCGATTCCCGTTCGATGATCCGGCCATCAACGCATTCGATATACAGGGGTCCGACTTCCATCGGCAAATCCCCGCAGACGGCGCCGGCATCTTCTCGCCGCATCAAGGCGGCGGCGTGGACTATGCGGCTGAAGAGGAGGCATTCGGAATCGTTGCGGCCACCGAGAATGGGGGCGATGTCGTCTACATCGTCGGCGCGGCGGCGGAAAACGCCGCGAATGCAGGGCGGATGTATCTCTCAAAGATGGATGCTGCAGGCAATTTCCTCTTCCACACCAACGACCTTTACAACATGACGGCGGATGCATTCAGCGCCGGTTATGACGTGGCTGTAAGGGGCACGAACGTTTATGTCGCCGGCGTCAACGCCGACAGCGGCGCGAGCAACCCGTATATCATGGCTCTGGATACCAACGGCGTTCCGCAGTGGACCTGGACCACCAATGAAATCGGCCAGTTCAACGCCGTCGTGACACTGAATGACTCGATCTATGCGGTTGGGGTGATCGAGGCCCTGAACGGCGGGAGCGCCAATTCGTTCATCGCCAAGCTGGATCCTTCCGGAACGACGGAGTGGGTGCGGACCTATGACTACAACTCGGCCGGCCGCGAGGATATGTTCAATGACATCCTGCCATACGGAGACCGCGTCTATGCGGTGGGCGCCGCCGCGAATTCGTCGGTGCCCGTGACGTTCTCGGATGTCACTGCGAACGGCATGGATTCGCCCGGGATGGGAATGGGAGCCGGACAGGAAGCCCGGGCCGACATCAGTCTGCCGCACGACCAGATGGGGGCGGCTCCGTCGCAGTCCAACGTGCGCTTCGAGCATGTCAGTGTCGGAGCCGCGAACAATGGCATCACGATCCAGTTTGTCAGCGACGCCGGCATCACGACCGACACCGCTTCTGCGGATTTTGGCGTCACCGCCGCCAACACGCTGACCATTCGATTCGGCAACGGCTACACCACGCCTAATACCGTCATTGCGGTGGTGAATGCGAATTCGGGCACATTGAATTTTACCGCCGCCTACCAGGGGGCGAACAATCCTACAACGCCCATTTTTGCGGACACGGCAACCTTCGACCGCGATGGCACGCTTTATGAGATCGATGAGGACGGAAACCTGGTGACCATTCCAAGCGTGGGATACACCGGGGTGACGACCTACACCGGTGAGGGCAATGGGTCAGACGAGTCCTTTGAGTCGATCACGACCGATGGATTCGATGTCTACGTGACGGGTTCAACGGATCCCATCAGCGCGGCTCGAGGCGACGAGGTCCTGCTGGTCAGGTACTTGGTCAAGGAAGACCTGCTGCCGGAGGAATCACTCAATGAATTCATCGGTGAGAGTTCGGCGGGCAATTGGCGATTGGAGATCTGGGATGACCGTATCGGAGGGGAGACCAATTTGGCGCCGCGCTTGATTTCCTGGCAGTTGCAGTTGGACCTGACGGTCACCAATGGAACGCCCGTGCCGCTGGCGCATACGGTCCCGCTGACCAACGAAGTGTTCGGCGCCAATACGCGCTATTTTGTGGTCCACGTGCCATTCACCGCGACGGCCGCGACCATCGACCTCCGCAGTCCGACCGGCGGCAATATCGACCTCTACTTCAATCAGAACGGCCTGCCGCTCACGCTCTTGGGCGGCGATGTGCTGTTGATGAATGATGTTGACGCGACTTTGCGCACGGTCTCGTTGCAGACGTCATCCGGCAATCCTCCGCTGGTGCCGGGACAACGTTTCTACCTGGCCATCGAGAACGACCCGACGGCGTCGACCAACGAATATGAGATTGAGGTCACCTTTGACAGCACGGCGACGACGTTTGCCGCTCGGGGCGGTGGGGCGGTTCCCGGCTCCGTGCCCGCGCCGGCTCCGCTTGTTCCAAGGACGGTCGACCTCCATCAATTCAGCGTCTTTGCGGGTGAACCGAGGGTGCACGTGGATCTGACCAACCTCGTCGGCGACGTGCGGGTGCGCCTGCGGCGCGGGACCGTGCCGGACGCGGCCAACTTCGATGTCGAGGCGGACATCGTCGGCCAGACCTATTCGCGTTTGACCTTGGAGCCGGGGCCCGGCATCCCGGTCCTGGAGGGAACGTGGTATGTGGCCATAGAGAATATCGGCGAGACGGCGGCCACGTATCAGGTGGAGATCATTGGCGAGAACGCCGCGCCTGTCCTGGACTTGATCGACGACCTGACGGTCGACGAGGCCTTTGCCATCACACTGACGGCGAAGGCGACGGACCCCAATCTGCCGTTGAGCTACAAGCTGTCCTCGGCCCCCACCGGCGCGACGATCGACGGGCAGTCCGGCGTCTTTTCGTGGACGCCGACCGAGGCGCAGGGGCCGGCGACTCATTCGGTGACCGTGCAAGTGGCCGACAGCGGAATTCCGCCGCTCAGCGCGTTTGAGACGTTTGAAATCACGGTGAACGAGGTCAACGAGAAGCCGGTCCTGCCTGACTTTGGAAGTCCCTTGGTTGAGGAAGGCAAGACACTGAATCTGGCCGGAGGCGCCAGTGATGTCGATCAACCCGCCAATCAGCTGAGTTACACGTTGGACATGGGGCCGCCCGGAGCCGCGATCCATCCCACCACGGGCGCGGTAAGCTGGACGCCGGATGAAAACGATGGCGGCAGCTCACACAGCTTCCAGGTGACGGTGACCGACAACGGAAATCCGCAGGGCAGCGACACGGCTCAATTCGATGTGGCTGTGGCCGAGTTCAATTCGCCCCCGGTCCTCGACCCGATTGACGATGTTCTCATGACGGAACTGACCCAATTGCTCATCACCAACGTGGTGAGCGATGCGGATCTACCGGCGAATCAGTTGTTGTTCAGCCTTGAGCAAGGAGCGCCGGCGGGGATGACCATCGATCCGGACACCGGGGTTCTTGATTGGACGCCCTCAGAGTCGCAGGGGCCGGGCGTTTACACCATCGGTGTGATGGTGACGGACAGCGGCGTCCCGAACAAGGATGCCGTGCAGCAATTTGAGATCACGGTCATGGAGGACAACCAGGCTCCCGTGATCGGGGCCATGCCCAACCTCGGGGCCGAGGAGAACCAGCATCTCATGATTCCGGTTCCGGTGGTCGACAACGACCTGCCGAAACAGTCGCTGACCTACACGCTGACTGAAGCGCCGACGGGGATGACCATCGATTCCGTCACCGGGGTGATCGACTGGTCGCCGACAGAAGCGCAGGGACCGGGAACCTTTGCGGTTTCCGTCAAGGTCGAGGACGACCAGGCTGCGCCGCTTGGAGATACGGCCTCGTTTGATATCACGGTCGCTGAGGTCAATTTGGCTCCCGTGGTCCAGGCCAATGTGGGCGGCAGCGTAAATGAGGAGACGCTGGTCAATTTTGTGCCGAGCGTCACGGATGTGGATGAGCCGAGCAACGAGGTGACGCTTAGTTTTGGCGCGCCCGTGCCGGACGGGGCGGTTCTGGACCCGGTGACCGGAGAGTTCAGCTGGACGCCCTCCGAGGCGCATGGTCCCGGCGTCTATCGGTTCGAGATTCACGCAAAGGACAACGGTTCGCCGCCGATGACCGGGGTGTTTGCCTTCACGATTGCGGTCAAGGAAAGCAATGCGGCGCCGGTCATCGGGGCCATTCCTCACCAGAGCGCGACGGAAGGCGTGTTGTTCGGGCTTTCCGTGAGTTCCAGCGATACGGATCAACCGGCGAACAACGTCACCTACAGTCTGGAGAACGGCGCTCCGGCGGGGATGACCATTCACCCGCGGACGGGGCTCTTGCAATGGACGCCTGGCGAGGTCAGTGGTCCCACCGACTATCAGGCCGTCGTTCGCGCCACGGATGATGGAGGTCCGGCTCTTAGCGACACGGTCGTGATTGATATCCGGGTGACGGACGGGAACACGGCGCCCGTCCTGGGGGTGATCGGCGACAAGTCGGTTTCGGAAGGCGAGCGGCTTGAGTTTGTTGCAACAGCCACGGATTCCGATCTGCCGGCGAACAACCTCCGCTTCTCGTTGGCCGGGGGCGCGCCCAGCGGCGCGGCTATCGATCCGGTCAGCGGCCTCTTCTCCTGGACGCCCTCGGAATTGCATGGCACGGGCGTGCACCAGATTACAGTGACGGTGACGGACGATGGAGCCCCGGCGAAGAGCCACAGTCGCACCTTCTCGGTGGCCGTAGGCGATGTGAATCATGCCCCGGTCATTCGTCCGGTAAGTGATGTTGAAGCCCCGGAGGAGGCGTCGTTCGCCGTGGTCATTGGCGCGGATGACACCGATCAACCGGCGAACAATCTCCGGTATTCATTGGGCGCGGGAACGCCGGACGGCGTGTCCATTCATCCGTTCAGCGGCCTTCTGATCTGGAAGCCCACCGAAGCTCAAGGGCCGGGTGAGCATGTGATTTTCGTTGAGGTGACAGACGATGGCGAACCGCCGTTGCAGGACGCCATTTCCTTCAAGGTCACGGTCGGGGAAGTGAATCGTCCCCCGGTCCTGGCGGCAATTGGCAACCGCACGGTCAATGAAGGGGATGCCCTTCGCATACTTGCCATGGCATCGGATGTGGACGAACCCGCGAACACCCTCACGTTCAGCTTGGAGCCAGGCGCGCCGGAGGGGATGACCATCAACGAGATTACGGGCGCGCTTGACTGGGCGCCCGGCGAAGCCGATGGGCCGGGCGAATATCCGGTCACCATCACGGTTACTGACAACGGGGAGGGCGGGTTGAGTGATTCGGAAACGATCCTGGTCACCGTTGCCGAGGTGAACGAACCGCCCGTCCTCGCGATGGTCGGTTCCCGGGCGATTGATGAGTTGCAGACTCTGGAGTTCACCGCCTCGGCGACGGACGAGGATGCGCCGGCGAATGAGTTGACCTATTCGTCGGAGAATGCGCCGACTGGAGCGCAGATCGATCCGGAATCCGGCGCCTTCAGTTGGACGCCGACCGAAGCGCAGGGGCCAGGAGTTTACACGTTCGACGTCAGGGTGAGCGATTCTGCGGAGACGCCTGCAACGGACTCGGAGACGATTACGGTCACGGTCGGTGAGGCGAACCAGTCGCCGGTCTTGGCCGCGATTGGCGACCGCTCGATCGATGAGAATACTGCGCTGCTTGTCCAGGTGTCGGCGACCGACACCGATGAGCCCGAGAATCAACTGACCTACGAGTTGCTCCCCGGAGCGCCGGCGGGCATGACCCTGAATCCGGATACGCTGGATCTGACCTGGACGCCCGGCGAGGAACTGGGCGGCACGACGCATGCGGTCACCATCCGGGTGACGGATGACGGAGAGGGCGCCCTGAGCGACTCGGAGACGTTCATCGTCACCGTCGTCGATCGGAACGCTCCGCCTGTCTTGTCCGGAGGCGGCGATCGCACCGTGGCCGAGGGCGCGCTTCTCACAATGTCTTTCAGCGCAGCCGATGTCGATCAACCGACGGACAAATTGACCTTCCACTTGGTGGACGGCAGTCCGGCCGGGATGGAGATAGATTCGATCACTGGGCTGTTGACCTGGACGCCGGATGAAACCCAGGGCGGCGCTGTCCATATGGCCACCGTTCGGGTTGTTGACGATGGCGAGGGCGCCCTTGGGGATGAGGTTCAGTTCTCAGTGACCGTCGAGGAGCTGAATTCTGCGCCGGTCTTCCCCAGGATTGCCAAACAGATCATTCCGGAGGGGGCCTTGCGTTCCTTCGCGGCCGGCGCGACGGACGCGGATATTCCGGCCAACACGCTGACTTACTCGTTGGAGCCCGGCGCGCCCGCGGGGATGACCATCGACGCGGCCACCGGCGTCGTCTCGTGGACGCCGTCCGAATCCCAGGGGCCGGACGACTACCTGATTGGAGTTCGGGTCGTCGATGACGCCGACCCGGCGGCATTTGCGACCACAACCGTGGAGGTGACCGTCGGCGAAGTGAATCAGGATCCACGTCTGTTGACGATTCCCGACCAGACGATGACGGAGTGCGAAACCCTGACGCTGGCCCTGATCGGCATGGATGAGGATCTTCCTGCGCAGGCGTTGAACTTCCGGCTGGAACCTGGGGCTCCGGCCGGCGCTTCGATCGACCCGATGTCCGGGGTCTTTACCTTCAATTCGCCGGTTGGGGCAGGCGTGTATGAGATTGGTGTGACGGTCGCGGATAGCGGTTCGCCGATCAAATCGGCTACGGAAACCTTTACGGTTGTGGTCGAGGCGATGGCCGCCAGCCAAGTGACGTTGGAGAACGGGGTTGAAGTATCCGGCGTTGCGGACGCGTGCAACAGTTTCAAGCGAATCTATCGGTTCACGATTCCGGGTGGCACGTCCCGCGCGCTTTTCGAGGCCTACGATCTATCGGCGGACGTTGACCTGCTGCTGCGTCGTGGAACGGAGCCCACCGAGGACACGATGGACGCCTTCAGCCGGGAGGGCGGCCTCGAGTCCGAGAGGATCGTGATCCCGCTGGGCGACGGGACCGTCGATATCTCCGGAGACTGGCGCATCGTGGTCCAGAGCAGGAGCGAGGGCAAGGCGGCCTTCAAGTTGCGCGCCACGATACCGCAGGAGGTTTCGGGAGGGTCCATTCTCGTCAGTGGAGAACCGATCAAGGTCAAGACGGAGTCGATTGTTTCATCCGAGACCGAGAAACCGACGATCAGCTTTGGCGCGGTGCGCGGGGAGAAGTATGTCATCGAGGTGTCGGACGATCTGCTGCGATGGACCGTTCTCACGGAGTTTATCGTGACGGATTCCTCGGCGTCCTATGTGGATCCCACGCCGTTTCTCGACAACAGCAGCCGTTTCTATCGGATCCGGCAGACCCCGCAGTGATTTGCGGGCCGAGGTTGTTTCAATGCGGCCGGGGGGCGCGCGGCCCGAGCGGGCAAGCGGCATTAGAAGGAGTTCGACAGGGCCAGATTGAAAGCCAATCCGGCGAAAAGGATGCCCGCAATGCGGCGCAACCAGCGCTGGCTGCTTGGGAATCTACGCAACAGGGTTTGAATCGAGCCGCCCAATGCTGCGATGCCGCCGAAAACCAGGAAGGTGGCGCCGATGAAGAGCAAACCCAGCAGGACCAGTTGCAGGGAGACGGATGCGCGCTCCGGGTCGGTGAACTGGGGAAGGAAGGCCAGGAAGAACAGGGCAACCTTGGGATTGCTCAGGTTCAGCAGGACGCCTCGTCGAAAATGCGATCCGAATCCGGGTGATGAGATCGTTGGCGGGGCGTGGTCAGCGTCGGTCCGGAATGCCTGCCAGGCGAGGAAGAGCAGATAGGCCGCTCCGAGATACTTGAGCGCGGCGTAGGCGTAGGGTGAGGATCGGATAAGGGCTGCGACGCCGAGGGCGACTGCGGTCGTGTGGACGAGGAGCCCGGTGCACAAGCCCAACGTGATCGCCAAGCCGGCGTGCCGGCCGTGGTTTGCCGATTGGGTGAGAACGAAGAGGTTGTCCGGGCCGGGGGCGAGGGCGAGCAGGACCGCCGTGGGGACAAAGGCGGCGACAGCATCTGCAGCCAGCATGGCGTGGCGGCGGATGGAGCCTCAGGATTCTTTGGCGTCTTCCTTTGCTGCAATGTCGCAGACGCGTTTCAGGTAATCCCAAGCGAACATGCCGGTGCTGTGTCCATCGGCCCACGTGGGCTTGATGGCGTATCCGCCGATCGTGGACATCGCGACCAATTCGAAGGACTGGGGAGTGAGTTGGATATCCGGCCCCTTGTGAACCTTGCCCATGATGTCCATTTCGCCCTTGCAACTGGCGCAGGGACACCATTCCCGCAGTTTCTCCAAGGTGATGAAACTTTCACTGTCGTCGTCCCACTTGATCGCCAGTTCCCGCCCGATCTGCTGGATGTCTTTTGGTCGCATGCGGAGAGTCTGCCCTCGCTTTGCCCGTTCGTCCAGCGCTGGGCGCAAGTTGATTGCTCCGTGTCAGGACGGCGCTCCGCGATCGTCCCGCGGGCGGGGGCTGATCTGACCGACTGAATGCGCATTGAAGGTTGCCCCATCATCGGGGCCGCGTATAGTGCGCGCCTTTTGAGACGCAATTGAGCCGATTGTTTGATCATGCTGGAAGAGATACGAACCATCGCCCGTGATGCCGGGCGGGAAATCTTGAGAATCTATGAGGGTGACGCCGGGGTGGAGTACAAGGAGGATGAGTCGCCCTTGACCTTGGCCGACCTCGCGTCGCACAAGTTCATTTGTGCGGCCCTGCGGGAGGTGGATGCCTCAATCCCGATCCTTTCGGAGGAATCGGAGGCCGACGAAGTCGAGGCGCGGAGGGAGTGGCGGCGTTTCTGGGTGGTGGATCCGCTGGACGGAACGAAGGAGTTCATCAAGAAATCGGGAGAGTTCACCGTCAACATCGCCCTGGTTGAATCCGGCGAATGCGTGCTTGGGGTTGTGAATGCGCCGGTCATGGAGACGACCTGGCATGGGGAACGGGGCGCTGGCGCCTGGAAGCAGATCGCCAACGCGGAGCCGGAGTCCCTGTCGGTTCGAAAGCCGGATCCGTCGAGGTTGGGCATTGTGGCGAGTCGAGACCATGCAGGGCCGATGGTGAAGGAACTGCTGGAGCGTTTTCCCGGGGCGGAGACGCAGAGCATGGGGAGTTCCTTGAAGTTCTGCCTGGTGGCCGAAGGCAGGGCCGACATCTACCTCCGTGATGTTCCGACAATGGAATGGGATACGGCCGCGGCGCAATGCGTGGTGGAGGCGGCGGGGGGCGTGGTGCAGACCCTGGAGGGTGAAAGATTGCGCTACAACAAGGCGGAGCTCCGCAATCCTTCCCTGGTCACGCTTGGTGACGAGCATTTCGATTGGCGCGGTTGAACGAGAGGGGTCCCGATCCGATGATTTACCAGGAGAACAAGCAGCGGCTGATCTGGATTGATCTTGAGATGACCGGGCTTTGCCCGACGACGGATGTGATCATTGAGTCCGCGACGATCATCACGGACACGGATTTGAACATTGTCGCGGAAGGCCCGGTGATTGCGGTGCATCAACCGGAGGCGATTCTCGAGCAGATGGACGAGTGGAATGTGCGGACACACACGGCGTCAGGATTGATCGAGCGGGTCAAGGCCAGCCGGATTGACACGCGGGAGGCGGAGCTCCAGACGCTGGATTTCGTGAGGCAGCATACCCCGAGGAACACCTCGCCCATGTGCGGCAACAGCATCTGCCAGGATCGGCGATTCCTCGCGCGCTACATGCCGGAGCTCGAAGAATGGTTTCACTACCGGAATCTTGATGTCAGCACGATCAAGGAATTGGCGAAGCGATGGGCTCCCGCGATCTATGGTGGAGTGAAGAAGCAGGAAACCCATCAGGCCCTGGACGATATCCGCGAGTCGATCGAGGAGTTGCGGCATTACCGGGAGCATTTTTTCAGGTTGCCGGGCGGCGAGGGGTGAACCTGAACGCGGCGTTTGGAGGGTTGGGGCTGAAGCATCCAGACCTGAACGCCGGCGCGTTGCATCGGCGCTGGCGCTGGTCGCGGACACGGCTGCGCTCCATGGCGCAACGCGCGGTGGCTTTGGCAACCTGGCGCGCCCGTTCCAGATCTGATTCAAGGTTTCAAGCGCCGCGCCCCGGGAGTCTGAAGAACTGCTGCGCGTTGGCGGTCGTCGTTGCCGCCAGTTCCTCGAAGTCGACATCCATGTAATGCGCGATGCGTCTGGCGATGTGGGGTAGGTGGACGGGTTCGTTGCGTCGGTCCTTGGGTTTGGGGCGGATGTCGCGGGGCAGCAGGTAGGGCGCGTCGGTCTCGATGAGCAGGCTGTCGAGGGGGATATGCTTCACGAGTTCCTGGAGTTCGCCGCCGCGGCGCTCGTCGCAGATCCAGCCGGTCACGCCGATGTGGCAGCCGAGGGAGACGTAATGTTCCATGGCTTCGCGGCTGCCGGTGAAGCAGTGCACGACGGCATTGGGGAGGTTGGCGATGTGGTTTTGAAGAATGCGGGCGAAGGGTTCGTGCGCATCGCGTTCGTGGAGGAAAACCGGCATTCGGAGATCGACCGCGAGTTGGAGTTGCGCGTCGAACCATTTTTCCTGCACCTCCGGCGGCGAGTAGTTGCGGAAGAAATCCAGGCCGCATTCGCCAATGGCGACGACCTCCGGGGCCGATGCGATATCGCGGAGACTGGCGATGGTGGAATCATCGCAATCGACGGCGTGGTGCGGATGGACCCCGGATGTGCTGAAGAGCAGCCCGGGTTTCGTGCGCGCAAGTTCGAGGGCGTGCCGGCTGCATTCGGCTGTGCTGCCCGTGAGGATGGCGGCGACCATGCCGGCGTCGGTCGCGCGTTGCAGGACCTCGGCGCGATCCTTGTCGAAGGAGTCGTGGGTGAGGTTGAGGCCTATGTCGATGAGGGGAGGCATTTGAGGGGCCGGGTATTTGGAACTCTCCTACCTTCCTTTCTTCCGCAATGCCTCGTCCACGTAGTCGAAGGTTGAAAGCACATCCGGCTTGCCGTCGACGATGGCGACGTTGTGTTCGAAGTGGGCGGAGGGTTTGCCGTCCGCGGTGACAACGGTCCAGTGGTCCTTGGAGATCATCTCCTTCACGCCCATGTTGATCATGGGTTCGATGGCGAGGACCATGCCATCCACAATCTCCTCGTAGTCGCCCTTGCGGCCGTAGTTGGGAATCTGGGGCGCCTCGTGCATGTCGCGGCCGAGCCCGTGGCCGACAAATTCGCGGACGACGCCGTAGCCGTAGTTCTCGGCGTGGGTTTGGATGGCGTTGGCGATGTGGCCGATGGTGTTGCCGGCGACGGCCTGTTGCACCCCCAGGTCGAGGCATTTGCGGGTGACGCGGAGCAGTTTATCGACTTTGGATTCGATCTGGCCGACGGCAAAGGTGAAGGCATGGTCGCCGTAGAAGCCGTTCTTCAAGGCGCCGCAATCGACGGAAATGATGTCGCCTTCCTTGAGAGGTTTGTCGTTGGGGACGCCGTGGATGATGGCGTCGTTGACGGAGATGCAGAGGGAGTTGGGGAAATCGTAAAGCCCGAGAAAGCCGGGTTCTGCGCCCTGGCTGCGGATATAATCCTCGGCAAGCGTGTCGAGATGCAGCGGGGTGACGCCGGGTTCGATGACTTCGGCGAGGACGCCCAGGGTTCGGGAGACGATCTGGGCGCTTTCACGCATGAGTTCGATCTCCTCGCGGGACTTCAGGAAGATGGGGCGGTCGTCTTCCTCCTCTTCTTCGTCTTCGAGATCAAGATCGGGGTCTGATTCGGGTTGGATTTCGTAGTTCATGGAACGAATGAATGGATGAATTCAGCCGAGGGTCAGGCCGACGGGGCAGTGGTCGGAGCCCAGTTGTTCGGGCATGATGAAGGCTTCTTCAAGCCGAGGGCGGAGTTCTTCGGAAATGCAGCAGTAATCGATGCGCCAGCCGACGTTCCGGGCGCGGGCTCCGGCGCGGTAGCTCCACCAGGAATAGTGGTCCGGCCCCTTCTCAAATTCGCGGAAGGTGTCGATGAAGCCGGCGTCGAGCAGTTCGGTGAAACGGTCGCGCTCTTCGCGGGTGAATCCGGCGTTGCGGGTGTTGGTCTTGGGATTCTTGAGATCGATCTCCTTGTGGGCGACGTTGAGGTCTCCGCAGAAGATGACGGGTTTCTTTTTTGCCAGTTTGGCGACGTGTTTGCGGAAGGCGATATCCCAATGGTTGGTCCGATAGTCGAGGCGGCGCAGTTCGTTTTGGGAATTGGGGGTGTAGACGTTCACGACGTGGAAATCCTCGTATTCCGCGGCGATGACCCGTCCCTCGGCGTCGTGCTCGGGGAGGTTCATGCCGCGGGTCACCCTGAGCGGTTCCTGGCGGGTGAAGATGGCCGTGCCGGAATAGCCCTTCTTTTCGGCGGGATTCCAATGGATCTGAAACTGGGGTGGAAACTCGACATGCGGAATCTGTTCCGGCAGGACCTTGCATTCCTGCAGGCAGACGACGTCGGCGTCGGTGCTGGTGAGCAACTCCATCAGCCCCTTTTCCAGTGAGGCTCGGACGCCGTTCACGTTCCAGGAGAGCAGTTTGAATTTGTGTTTGTTTGGCATGGCTCGCGGATGGGTTCCGTTGAGGGCTTGCTTTCATAACTGAAGCCAGAACAATAACCAAGTCCATGAGTTATACAGTTGCAGCGAGACTAGAGGAGTTCCCGGTGGGACAAAGTCGGATCGTGGAGCACGGAGGGAAGTATGTTGCCGTGTTTCATACGGAGGAAGGCGTGTTTGCGATACAGAACGACTGTCCGCACGCCTGGGCGCCGCTGGCCAGCGGGAGTGTCGACGATTGTCTCGTCACGTGCCCGTTGCACGGTTGGTCGTTTGACGTGCGCGATGGCTCGCCCGTGGACGCGCCTCCGAGCGCGGCGCTGCGTTGTTACCGGGTTGAGATCATTGGGGATGAGGTGCGAATCGCGGGCGGGGAACTCGAAGCGGAGCCGTGATTGCATGCGAGGCGGAAATGACGGTCATCGACTTCGAAACGACCGGCGTGGTCGGATCGTTGCCATCGGAGCCGTGGCAGGTCGGCATGGTCCGGATGACGGGCGGCAGGGTCGACTGCAGTCGTCAGTTTGAAAGTCTTCTGAGGGTCGGCGACCGTCCCTTCAATCCGAAGGCGCCGGGGAACCATCACAAGCGTCGTGAACAAATTGCCTCCGCGCCGACGATGGGGGAGCTTTGGCCGGAGTTGCGGCCCTGGTGGTTGGATGGGCCGTTGGGGGCGCACAACGTGTCGGTGGAGAAGAACATTGTGTGCGCGGCGGCGCCGATGCACCGGCCCGGCCCGTGGATCGACTCTTTGAAACTGGCCCGAATCGCCTATCCACGGCTGGAATCGCATTCCTTGGGGAACTTGTTGGAGCGACTGGACCTGTTGGAGCGAACCCGGGAATGTTGCCCGGGGCGGGAGCCTCACGACGCGTTGTTCGACGCGGTGGGATGCGCCTTTCTGCTGGAATGGTTGTTGAGCCTGGACGGTTGGAAGAACGTGACGATCGCGCAATTGGAGGCGGCGCAACCGGAAGCCTACCACCGCATCCTGGCGGAGCGGGACGCCCGGACGCGCTAGCCGGTCCCGCTAATCGCTCGAAGCCGTCAGTTCGCGGAGCAGCGCCTGAACGGCGAAATCGATGTGCTCGGTGCCGCTTTCTTCCCGTTGGGAAGGGGCCTCCTCCTTGCCGCTGAAAAGCGCGCTCAGGGCCCGTATCAGGCGGGACCCCTCCCGGGGCAGGTCGTCAATGTTCCAGTAGCGAAGTTTTCCCTGTTTGGCCAGATGACGGGGAATCTGTCCAAAGCGTGTGAGCAACATGCCTTCGTGCTCGTCCCGACTGAGGCCAATGATCAGGTCGAATCGCTCCAGATCGTCGAAGCGGAGCGGCCGGGGATCCCGTGGTTCGTCGGCCAAATGCGCCAAATTCCGCCCTTCAAGATACTTGATGGCCGAGTGGGAGAGGCCCCGGTAGGCTGTTCTTTCCAGCAAACCCCGGGATCTCGCGCTCCAAGGGGCGGATTCGCTTTCAGCATAGTGATTGAACAACAACTCCGCCAATCGACTGCGGTAGTAGTTGCCCGAACAGACAAAAAGAACCTTTTTCTCGGGTGATTCCGGCATGGGGCGTCGACGGTGAGCGGCTTTATGCCGGGTTCATCGGCGAAAAGCAATCGTTTATCGACCCTTGGAAATACGCTTCATTTAACAAAATTAGACATAGCTAAGTTTTATACTTGCATCAAACTTTTGATTCGATAGCGTTCGGTCCTTGAGAACGGGCGTAGGAAGTCCGGGCGCGCAACAATGACAAGACGATCCATGAAAGAGACAGTAGGACGCAGGTTTTGGCTTTGGGCTGGGGTGGCGATGCTATGGCTTTGGGGTGTTGGCGTCTCCGCGGCGCCGCGGCCTACGGTGGCGGCGACGACAACGATGGTGGCGGACATGGTCCGCCAGGTTGGCGGTGATCGGATCAGCGTCGTGGGCTTGATGGGGCCGGGGGTGGATCCGCATTTGTATAAGCCAGCGGCCACGGATGGATTGAAACTCAATCGGGCGGAGGCCATCTTCTACTCTGGGTTGATGTTGGAGGGGCGGATGGCGGATCTGTTCGCTCGGATGGGAAGGCGAGGCAAGAAGGTCTACGCGGTGACGGAGGGGATTCCGCGCGCGAGTTTGCTGGAGCCGGAGCAATTTGAGGGGCACTGGGATCCGCACGTCTGGGGAGATCCGCAGTTGTGGGTAAGCTGTGTGGATGTCGTGGTTGCGGGCCTCAGCGCGGTTGATCGGGCGGGAGCGGCGGAGTTCCAACGGCGCGGGGCGGCCTACAAGAAAGAATTGGCAGTGTTGCACGAGTGGGCTGCGAAGCGGATTGGCGAGATCCCGAAGGCGCAGCGCGTTCTGGTCACGAGTCACGATGCCTTCAACTATTTCGGGAAGGCGTATGGGTTGCAGGTTGTCGGTGTGCAGGGGGTTTCAACGGTGAGTCAGGCGGGATTGGCGGACATTGCCAAGACTGCGGACTTCATCAAGCAGCGCGGCGTGAAGGCGATCTTTGTCGAAAGCAGCGTTTCTCCGGCGGTGATCCAGCGGATCAGCAAGGATGCGGGGGTGAGAATCGGGGGCGAGCTGTATTCGGACGCGTGCGGAAAGCCGGGGGAAATGGAGACGGGCGGCGGCGAGAGCTATGATGTGGGCAGCTACATCGGCATGATCAAGCACAACATCAACACCATCGTGGAGGCGTTGAAGTGAGCAGGCTTTCCGCCGGTGCGTTGCTATTGTGGAGCCTGTTGGCCGTGGGGGAGGTTGACGCCGCGACAGGAGAAGCTTCCGACAAGCGACGTTTTCACCTCTTCAACCCCACGCCGAGGAGCCTGATGCGGGAGATGGCCACGGACCGGCCTGATGTGACTGAGAGTCCGATCACCGTTGATGCCGGACATTACCAGATTGAGATGGATTTGGTGGGAATCACCTACGACCGGGACACGTCGGGCGCGGGCAACACCCGGACCCTCAGCTATACCGCTCCGTCGGTCAACGTGAAGGCCGGACTGTTGAACAACGTTGATCTCCAGTTGGTTGTGGAGCCTTACAACTGGGAGCGGGTGGAAGATCGGACGGGAGGCGGCGTTTCGCGCAATTCGGGTTTTGGCGACGTGCAAACCCGCTTGAAGATCAATCTCTGGGGCAACGATGGCGGGGAGACCGCCTTGGCCCTGATGCCGTGGGTGAAATGGCCCACGGCGGCGGATGGCCTCGGGAACGGTTCGCTGGAAGGCGGCCTGATTGTCCCTTTCGGATTCGGACTGCCGCACGATTGGGAGGTCGGCTTGATGGCGGAGTTTGACATCATTCGCGATTCGGTCGGAGGCGGGCATCATTTGGAGGCGGTCAACACGATTGCGCTTGGACATGGAATTGTGGGCAACCTCGGCGGCTACCTCGAGTTCATCAGCGTCGCCAGCGCGGAACGCGGCAGTTCCTGGGCGGGAACGTTCGCTGCGGGGCTGACTTACGGTCTCAACGAGAACACGCAACTCGATGCGGGGGTGAATGTGGGGATCGTCGAGGCGGCGGACGATGTTCGTCCGTTCGTGGGACTTTCTTGGCGTTACTGAGCCAATGGCGCATGATGCTTCCCATGGCGGCGAATGAGTCATTGCCGGATGCGCCCGAACCGGGGCAGGCAGACCGACAGAACGACACCCAATTCGATTGGGTGAGGTCGGCCTCACCGGAGGATGTTCCCCTGGAGATTCATGACATGACGGTCGCGTATCACAAGAAGCCTGTTCTGTGGGGCGTGGACCTGGCGGTCCCGAAGGGGAAGCTGATCGGCATTGTGGGACCGAACGGCGCGGGAAAGTCGACGCTGATCAGATCAATCATGGGATTGCAGCCATTGAGCAGCGGTTGGGTGAAGATCTTTGGAAAGACCTACCGGAAGAATCTGCGTCGGGTGGGCTATGTGCCGCAGAGGGAGTCGGTCGACTGGGATTTTCCCGTCAACGTCATGGACGTCGTCCTGATGGGGCGCTACGGGCGTCTCGGACTGATCAAACGTCCGAGTGGCAAGGATCGGGAGATTGCGCGGGACTGTCTGGACAAGGTCAAGATGCTGCCGTATGCGAACCGGCAGATTTCGAATCTCAGCGGCGGTCAGCAGCAACGGGTTTTTTTGGCGCGCGCCCTGGCGCAGGAGAGCGACATCTACTTCATGGATGAACCGTTTGCCGGCGTTGATGCGGCGACGGAGGCGGCCATCGTGGGGTTGCTGCGCGAATTGCGGGAGAAGGGCAAGACCCTGTTGGTCGTGCATCATGATCTGCCGACCGCGAAGGAGTATTTCGACATGCTGCTCCTGCTCAACATGCGGGTGGTGGCGTTCGGCCCGACCGAGGAGGTGTTCAACGTCGATTTGCTGCAGAAGACCTATGGCGGGCGGTTGACCATCCTGTCCGAGGTGGCGGAAGCTGTAAAGGCGTCGGAGACGTGATGGGCCTGAGAGGCGGTGGAACGATGCGATCCAGCATGGCAGATTCGCTTTGGAACAGCGGGGCGCGGGCGCGCCGGCGTCCGGCAGAGGGTCGTGACGTCCCGAGGTTGCGGTTTGCCGCCGTCTCCGCGCTTCGCCTTGTTGTGATTGCGTTCGCCGTGGTGGCGGCTCCCGCCTGCTTTGCCGATCGCATCGGGGACATGACCGAGACCTCGGTCGGGGAGCAGGCGTTGCGGTTTTTCACCTTTCGGGATGAGTCGCTGCGCTACGCGTTGTTGGGGACCATCCTGCTCGGCGTCAACTGCGGCTTGTTGGGCGGGTTCATCGTGGTGCGCAAGCTGTCCCTGATGGGGGATGCGCTTTCGCATGCGGTGCTTCCGGGAGTCGCGATCGGATTCCTGTGGAACATGACCAAGGATCCGGTGGCGATCTTCGTTGGCGCGACCGTCGCCGGATTGTTGGGGGCGCTCACTGTGACCGCCATTACCCACACCACCAAGATCAAGGAAGACGCCGCCCTGGGCATGGTCTTGTCGGGCTATTTCGCGGTGGGGTACTGCATCACCAGCATGATTGGCCGCCTGGACACCGGCAACAAGGCGGGGATTGACCATTTTCTTTTCGGGCAGGCGGCGGCGATCAATCGTGATGACATCATTCTGATGGGCATGGTGACCGCATTGACGCTCGGTTGTGTCGCGGTCTTCTACAAGGAGTTTCAGGTGACGAGCTTTGATTCGGCGTTCGCGCGGGCGATCGGATTTCCCACCAGACTCTTCCACAATGGCCTGATGCTGTTGCTGGCATTTTCGGTGGTGATCGCGTTGCAGGCGGTGGGGGTTGTTCTGGTGTCCGCGATGTTGATCACTCCGGCGGCCTCGGCATACCTGCTGACGGATCGATTGCATCGTCTGCTGGTCCTGGCGGCCATGTTCGGCGTGGTGACCGGGGCCATTGGCGCGTTCCTGTCGTTCCTTGGATCGGGCCTGCCGACGGGGCCTCTCATGGTGCTGGCGGCGTCGACCGTATTCGCGCTCGCGTTCCTGTTCGGTCCGCGCCACGGGGTTCTGATGCGTTGGTGGCGACAGCGATCGCGCGGTCATCGCGTTCGGCGGGAAAACACGCTCAAGGCGGTCTATCAGGTTTTGGAGGGCCGCGGCTTCAAGGGTGAGAGCGTCACCCTGTTGGAATTGGCCGAACGTCGTCGGGAGACGGAGGACGAGGCCAGGCAGCAGGCCGCAGCTTTGGTACGTCATGGCCTGGCGACCCGCCATGGCGCGGGCGAGCATTTCGTGCTGACGCCGGAAGGCTGGCTGCGAGCCTGCGAGATCGTGCGCAATCATCGGCTCTGGGAACTCTACCTGACCAATGCGGCCCATATTGCCGCGGACCATGTGCATGAGGACGCGGAGAGGATTGAGCACGTCCTGGGGGAGGATGTCGTTCGGCAGATTGAACGGCGGCTGGGCTATGCGGAAACGGATCCGCATGGTCAGCCCATTCCGAGCATGGACGACATGCGGCGAGGCTCGGGAGGGTTGTTTGGCAGGGATGAGTTGCAAGGCTACGGCAGACCGACATGAACGAGTTGATCCCGCCGTTTGATTGGCAGTATGTCGTGGTGTCCACCTGGACCGAAAGCGGCGCGTATTATGGCTGGATGTTCCTGATGGGGTTTCTGGTCGCGGCAAGTTGCGGTCTGGTCGGCAACTACCTGATCCTGCGACGCATGGCGTTGGTGGGAGACGCGATCAGCCACAGCGTGCTGCCGGGGCTTGCGGTGGCGTTCATTGTCGCCAACCTGGGAAGCGGTGAAAGCGATGTGGGGAGCGTTGGGCACGGGGTGCGATCTCCGATGGTCATGTTTCTGGGAGCTTTGGCGGCGGCGGTGGTGACGACCATCATGATCGAGGTGATTCACAAGAAGACCCGGGTCAAGCAGGACGCGGCGATCGGGATCACGTTTTCCAGCCTGTTTGCGCTTGGGGTAGTGATCATCAGCGTGTTTGCCGGCAAGGCGCACATTGACACGGATTGTGTGCTGCATGGGGAGATCACCTTCGTGCCCGACGATCTGTTTGTGGTGATCGGGGGGCGGGAGATTGCGCCGGGCCCGGTGGTTCGGATGGCGGCTGTGACCGCGTTGACGGTTCTGTTGATTACGCTGTTCTACAAGGAGTTGCTGGTGAGTTCGTTTGATTCCGGTCTGGCGGCGTCGCTTGGGGTGAATGCGACGGTGGTGCACTATGGGTTGATGAGTTGGTTGTCGGTGGTTGTCGTCAGCGCGTTCGAGGCCGTGGGCGCGATTCTGGTGATCGCCATGCTGATCATACCCGGAGCGACAGCCTCGCTCTTGTCACAAAGACTGCCCTGGATGCTGGCGCTGTCAGTGGTTCACGCGGCCTTGAGTTCCTTGTTGGGGCTGCATCTCGCCATCTGGCTGGAGTGTTCGGTCGCCGCCGCGATGTGCGTGGCGGGCGCGGCCCTGTTTGGGCTTGTCTGGTTCCTTTCGCCCTCGGAGGGGCTGATTCGACGTTGGGTTGGCCGACGGAGGACAACGCGAGGTGTAGAACCGGCGGCCTGATTCAGTCGATGCGGCGGCCAGTCGTCGGCGCGAACAACGATGCCCGGCTTAGATCGGGCCGGATCCGCAGCGCGTCGCCGGGATGAAACTTCAGCGATGTTGGCGCCTTGATGGCGATGCCGGATTCCAGCTCAAGATATTGGGCGTCGCCGGCGTATTCACAGTCGCATACGGAGTCCTCGAACAGGTCCTCGGCGGCGGGTTCATCGGCCGCGGCGATGGTGAAATGCTCGGGTCTCAGTCCGAGAAGCGTCGGGCCTCCTTCCTGCGCGATCCAGGCGTCTTTGGCCGGCAACTCCAATCGATGCCAGGAAGGGACGTCGATTCGTTGGAAGCAAAGACTGCCATCCGCCAGCGATAAGGATCCCTCGATCAGGTTCATCGGGCGCCAACCGATGAAACGCGCGACGAAAACATTCGCAGGGGCGTCGTAGATTTCGGCGGGGCGGGCGAGTTGCTGAATGGCGCCGTCATGCAACACGGCGATGCGGTCGCCGATCGACATGGCTTCAGTCTGGTCGTGGGTGACATGGATGAGAGCGGTCCCGGTGTTTCGATTGAGACCGCGGATCTCCTGCCGCAGTTGCTGACGGAGGACCCGGTCGAGGTGAGACAAGGGCTCGTCCAGCAGGAAGAGGTCAGGCTTGAGCAAAGCGGAGCGACCCAGTGCGACGCGTTGTCTTTCGCCGCCTGAGAGGGCTTCCGGGAGCCGGTCCAGCGTGGCGGTCAAACCCAGTTGCCGGGAAACGACGTCGAGGGCGCGTTTCGATTCATCGCCATGTTCTCCCCGCCAGCGCAGGCCGCTGGCGAGGTTCTCGCGGACAGTGAGATGGGGAAGCAGCGCCCCGTGTTGGAAGACCATCGCCACATTTCGTTTCTCGGGAGGCAGGCGGTCGAGGCGGGTTCCGTTCAGATGGATGGTTCCGGAGTCCGGCGCTTCCAATCCTGCGATCAGTCGGAGCAGGGTGGTCTTGCCGCTGCCGGACGGCCCGACGACGGCCAACAATTCGCCGGGCTCGGTCTTGAAGCTGAGGTCGTCGAGCGCGCGCACGCGGTCTTGGCCGTTTGGCGCGGGGTATCGTTTGGAAAGTTTCTCAACGACGAGGCCGGCCATGACCGAGAGGGAGGATTGAATGAATCGTGGAAAGAGCTCCTAGCTCTCGGAGGGCCGATTGCGTTTTCTGGCGGCCTCGCGATCTTTGAAATAGCCCTGCAGCATCTGGTCGGCGCAATCCGGGCAATAGCCGTGGGTGAAGTCCGCGTCGGAGTGCTGGCTGATATAGTTCTCCACTTCGCTCCAGTAGCCGTTGTCGTCG
>CAZFLK010000029.1:1771-46211 GCA_964519245.1 uncultured Verrucomicrobiota bacterium | reverse complement strand
AAGAACACCAACCAAATCCCGAAAGCGGGCGCTGCTCCACGGCCAGCCCCTCGGGTCCAGAACCAGCTTTGCCTTCGCTGGATTGTTCTCAATGTAGCGCACGGTCTTCCTCTCGTGCTCCGCATCACGCATATAGACGTCAAAATAGTCTTCGGCCCAGAAAGCGCCGGACTTGCCCAGAACTCGGTTGGCCAGACGACTGGTGTGCTTCTTCCATGAGCCTACGATTTAGCCTACGATTTCGGACATGGATACGCCGCCGACCTTGAACAGGACGTGAACGTGATTCGGCATGATACACCACGCGCGCAACTGATAGCGAAACTTCAGTGAACCGGGTGGCCGGTCATTGCGATCACCATTGTCGTCAGCCGAATTCTCAGCTTCGGGCAGGGCCGAATGATCCCGAATGTTCCTCTCTACCAACTCGGCAATATCAGTTCGTTTCAGCCAACGATCGCCCTTGCTTTGATCGAGATAGTTCTCCAATTCGATCCGGCGTTTCTCGTTGTCCTCGATCTTCCACAGGTGTTCCCATTCAGATCGAAGGGCGATCGGAAAGGTGTCCGCCAGCCGGAAGGTGACGAATTGAATCAATCCAGGCTCGTCGCGATGAGGCAGGTATCCGCGTTCATGCCAACCGCGATAATTCCCCCCAGCTGCGTCGTGGTCCGTATGGGAAGACCATTGGCGCTTTCCCACAACGAGATTTCGAACACCTGGATTGTACGGCGGACAGGATTGCGGTCGCTCCTTTGATTGACTCACGAGGACATTTGGCCATGCGGGCGAAGGCTGGGCAAGTTCGGAGGTTGCTGCGGGTCACGGAGCCGCGAACCGGCGCCCAACTGGACAACCGTTCTCCATTTGATAAGCTCTGGACGTGGACGACGCCGCAACACCCCAGGTCCTGCCCAAGCCGGACCAGGACACCAGAACCCGAGAGCGAGAGGAGCTCGATCCCGGGTATTTGGTGATCTGCTGGGATGATCCGGTGAACCTGATGGACTACGTCACCCATGTCTTCCAGATCGTGTTTGGTTGGACGAAGGCCAAGGCCGAACGCCACATGATACAAGTGCACAAACAGGGGAAGAGCGTGCTCGTGCGGGAAACCATGGAGATGGCGGAGCACTACGTCCACCAGCTCCACAAGTTCAGCCTGCATGCCACCATGGAACGGGACTGCCAGTGAGATTTCTGGAATCCAAGGACAACTCGCTGGTCTTCCTCATCGAACCCCGGGGTCAAAGCATTCTGGAGAAACTGTGTCGCAAGTACCCGGCGATGGAGGTCTCCTATTTCGAGCTTTGCCGCACGATGGACGAGGACGAGCTGCCCGACGGGCGCGAGGTCGCCGATCAAATGATGACCGAGGAGCAGAACGAGGTTCGGGACCGCATCGGAAGATTGCTTGAGGAAGAGACCCGCTTCGAACCTTCGAAGGGATTGTTCCGCTTGCGACTGAGCGCCGACGAGGTGAATCTGTTGCTGCAAATTCTCAACGATGTCCGCATTGGTTGTTGGGTGCGCGCCGGCTCGCCTTCAGAAGGCGCGGAGGATCTGTTGCGCGCGGATCCGCAACGCGCTCCGCTGCTCGCCACGATGCAACTATGCGGCTTTTTCCAGGGCGCGTTGCTGGATGGCTTGAACCGACAAAAAAACCCTTCGTCCGACGAGGACGAAGGGTTTGAATTGGAGGATTTCCAGCCCTGAACGCTCAGTTGTCCCGGGCGCCCTGGTCAATCCAGGCGATCATGTCCGCGATCTGCGCCTTGGTCATGGCCGGGTACTTGTCGCGCTTGCTTGTCGGCGGCATCTCCAGGTCTTCCACCAGGTCCAGGCAGTAGTGGACGATCGGGGATTTCTTGGCGTTGCCCGGGATGATGGCGGCTTCGTCGCTGCTGCCGCCCTTGATGATATTGGCGACCGTATCCATGAGATACTTGGCCTTCGGGCGGCTGCCGCTGTGACATTTCAAGCAGGACTTCTCAAACACGGGTTTGATGTCCTTCTTGTAGCTGACGCGCTTCTTGGAGCCGGCCGGGACCTTGCTTTCGTCGCCCAGCTCGGCAAACGCCGTGCCGGCGGCAACGCCGAGCGCGATGGTGGCAATGAGAACTTTCAGTTTCATACGATCTTGTTCGTTTCGATTTGGTGTGTCGTGGTTAGAGACGCTCGTTTTCAGTTGGAAATTCACACTTGTTTGCACTTCGTCCAACGGCCGGTCTTGCCGGACTTGAGCACCGCGTCGCAGACATACTGGGTTTCCAGACCGTCGCGGAAGTCGGGACGGATCGCCCGCTTCTTGCGCGAGGAAAGACCCTCGACGAAGTCGGCGACCTGATGGACGAAGGTGTGTTCGTAGCCGATTTGCAGGCCGGGAACCCACCAGTTGCCCATGTAGGGATGGTCGCTGTCGGTGATGTGGACGGAACGCCAACCGCGGGTCTTGGAGTCGTCCGCATGGTCGAAGTACTCCAGGCGATGCAGGTCATGGAGGTCCCAACGGATCGAGGCGTTCTCGCCGTTGATCTCAAAGGTGTAGAGAGCCTTGTGGCCGCGGGCGTAGCGGGTGGATTCAAAGATCGCGAGAGAGCCGTTCTTGAAGCGCGCAAGAAAGGCGCAGGCGTCATCGATGGTCACCTTGTGCTTCTTGCCAGTGGCCGTATGGACGCGTTCCTTGATGAAGGTCTCGGTCATGGCGGAGACTTCGTCCATCGAACCGTTCAGCCAAAGGGCGGTGTCGATGCAGTGGGCCAGAAGATCGCCGGTCACGCCGGAACCGGCCACGGCGGCGTCGAGGCGCCAGAGTCCTTCGCCGCCCTGCGGCAGCTCCTTGGAAATGGTCCAGTCCTGCAGGAACTGCGCGCGGTAGTGGAAGATTCGTCCCAGCTTGCCGCTGTCAATGATCTGCTTGGCCAGCGTCACGGCGGGGACGCGGCGGTAGTTGTACCAGACCATGTTCGGCACGCCGGCCTTCTCCACCGCCTGGACCATCTTTTCGCCCTCTTTGCCATCCATGGAAAGCGGCTTCTCGCACATGATCATCTTGCCGGCCTCGGCCGCGGCGAGCGCCATCTCGTAGTGCGTGTTGTTCGGGCTGCCGATGTCGATCAAGTCGATGTCGTCGCGCTCAACCAACTTGCGCCAATCCGTCTCGTAGGACTCGTAGCCCCATTGATCGGCGAAGGCCTTGATGCGGTCCTCGTTGCGGGCGCAGCAGGCCTTCATCTCGACGTCATACTTGAGATCGAAGAAGTTGTTCACCTTCCGGAAGGCGTTGGAGTGCGTGCGGCCCATGAAGCCGTATCCGATGAGTCCTACTCTGAGTTTTTTCTTGGCCATGTTGGTTTTTGGGTTTGTTGGAATCCTCGGCTTCTGCTTGCCATGCCGACGGTCTTGATTTCTTGGAAAGGCTGGGAATTAAAGGGAATCGCCCCCCGGCAGGCAATTCGTTTTTTGACCGGGGCTACTTGTTGTCGCGTTTGCTCCAGCGCTTCTGCATGGCGGGGACGTCCAGTATCCCCTGCTTGAATTCCAGCGTGATCGAGCCGCAATCGCTGGTGTAGAGGACGCGCGCGGGTTGGCGGGCGAGTCTTTCCCGAAGGGCCACGTCCGCCCGTCCAACGGTTTGGGGACGCGTATCAGCGACGATGATCCAATCGGGTTGGATGGCGGCGAGAAGGCCGTTCTTGAGGGGCGTTCCGGATTCCGGGAGCCCGGCGACAACGACGTCCGCGCGCAGATCGGACGTTCGATCGAACAGGGCGCGTTGGCCAGCGTCTCCAAGATCGGAGAGGAGGAGAATGCGCAGGCCCTCGATCTCCGCGCGCAGGACGAGCGCATTGTCGTCGCCGCGGGAGAAACGGTCGCCGATGTCCGGATGCAGGACTTCCCAGGGGCCGATTGAGTCGCCCCGGGCGAACTTCATGACGCTCTCCTCCGGCAGGTTGCCGACGATTCGCCGGTAGACGCTGGAACGTGACGGAGACGAGCTGATGAGAACACGATGGACCGGGAGTGTTGCGGCAAGCGCCTCGAATCCCCCCATCTGTCGCGAGTCCCCATGGCTCAGCGCGGCCCGGGACAGGGTGTTCAAACCCTGCGCCTGCAGGAAGGGCAGCACGAGGCTGCGGACGCCGGACTCGGAGCCGCAGTCAACGAGCAGGTCCTGGGAGCGACGCGGCAGATCGGCAAACACGGCATTGCCGCCGTTGAGCGCGAGCACCGAGATCCGCGTGGTCGCCGGCCGGACCAGCGTTGCCAGCAGGCCGCAGCTCGCGACCAGAACGCCCGTGACCGCCCAAGACCTCCTTCGGATGTCCGCAATGCAATCGAGGTTCAAGGCGGTCAACAGGGCCGCGTAGTAGACGACGATGGCCCAGGGGTCGGGCGACGCGACATTGAACGAGGCCCCCGGCATCGCTGCCGCCCATTCACTCAGGCTTTCCATCATACCCATGGTGAGCCAGGCGCTGTGGTTGAAGAGTTCGCCGACCGGGGCCAGCCAGTCGCCGCAGATGATACTCCCCAGGCAGGCGGCCAGGGTTGGCGCGGCGAGGGGGACAATGATCAGATTCGCCAGCAGGCTGACGGGCGTGAACAAGTGGAAGTAGCAGGCGATCAGTGGAGCGGAGCCCAGCCACGCGGCCAGGGACGTGCACAGGTTGATGGACAGCCAACGCGCCGGGCCATCCAGCCGCTGCCGCCAGGCGGGGCGCAACTCAGGCGGCAGGAGCGGGTCCGGGCTCAACAACCGCTCCCGCCATTGGTCGAAGCGCGGAAGGAGCAGCGCGATTGCCAGCACCACAAAGAAGGACAATTGAAAGCCGGCGTGAAAGAGTTGTCGAGGCTCCCACGCCAGGATGATGAAGGCGGCGCCCGCGAGAGAATTGAGCAGGTCCACCGGTCGTTCCAGGGACCAGCCAGCGATCACAATGCTCATCATCAGGGTCGCCCGGACCGTGGAGGCATGCTGCCCGGTGACCGCGCAGAAGAAGATCAATGCGGGGATCGCAATCGCGCCGCACCAGGCGCGCGGCAATGACAACGCGCGCAACAGGCTCACCAGGATTCCGGAGATCATCCCCACATGCAGACCGCTCACGGCGAAAAGGTGAATCGTGCCGGAACGCATGAAGGGCTCCGCGACCTCATCGGTCAGCGCGGTCTTCCAACCGAGGGACATCGCCCAAAGCAGACGGACGGTTTCGTCGGCGTCGGGGAGACCGCGGGCCAGACATCGTTGCGCCCAATCGCGGAAGCTGTCCGGCCACGGGCGCGCGGGCGCGAGCCCGGTCCCGCGCCAGCTCCCGGGTCCCTCCGCATCCATGGCGTAGTGGACGCCGCGCCGCGCGAGATACTCGCGATAGTCGAACAGCCCCATTGCCGCGGCCCCGGCCGGCGGTCCGATCACGCCCGAGACCTCGACCTCGCGGCCCCGGAAGTAGGATTCGTCCAACCAGGCGGGCGTATGGATGACGACGAGTCCATGCGCGGTCTCTGCCGCTCCATCGCGGTCGATCCGGAAGACGTCGAGCAACGCCAGCGAGTGTTGGAACTCCTCGCCGAAGCGGTCCGAGATCAACTGCCGCGGGGTCTGTTTCAAGGTCCCCCGGAGACGAACGATCTCGTGTCCCCCGCCGAGGATCAACCGAAGGTCATGCGGCGAAAGCGGCGTCGTGCGGGTCGCCAGGTTCGTCCAGCCAAACACCAAAACCAAGAACCACAGGCCGCGTCGTCGAAACCTCTCCTTGGTCAGGCATCCGATTGCCAGAAGAAACGCCAGCGCAAAGAGGATGGGCAGCGGCGCGGAGACCAGGTCGCCGATCAGGATGCCGGTCATCAGCGCCAGCGCAGGGAAGACGAAGGGTCCTTTCATTCGCGGGTCGGGGAACAATCCTCAACCACGCAGCGACCGGAATCACCTCGAATCGATTATCGGTTCGCGACAAAACGCGCCGGCCCTGGATTCACTCGTGTTTTCAGCCCCCGGCATTCTGTTCTGGAGCCGGGGTCTGCGATCCGGGGTCCGAGATTGCGCTCAGCCGACCACGCCCTTGACCACCTCGCCGTGGACGTCGGTCAGGCGGAAATCGCGACCGGCGTAGCGGTAGGTGAACTGGCGATGGTTGATGCCGAGCAGGTGCAGGATGGTGGCGTGGAGGTCGTGGATGGGCACGGGATTTTCAACGGCCTTGAAGCCGAATTCATCCGTGGCGCCGTAGATGGTTCCGGCTTTGACGCCGCCTCCGGCCATCCACAGGGAGAAACCCCAGTGATTGTGATCGCGACCCAGCGTGGCGCCGCCGCCCTGCGTGCCCAGCTCGACGGTGGGCGTGCGTCCGAACTCACCGGAACAGACGATCAAGGTTTCGTCCAGCAGTCCGCGTTGATCCAGGTCCGTGATCAGGGCGGCCAGCCCCTGATCGCAGGCGTTGGCGACCTTGCGATGCGCGGACTTGATGTTGTTGTGGCTGTCCCAGGGTTGACCGTTGCCATGCCACAACTGGACGAAGCGCACGCCGCGCTCGACCAGGCGCCGGGCCATGAGCAGCTGCCGGTTCTGCTGCCCGGGCCCGTACATGTCCTGGATGTATTGCGGTTCGCTGCCGATGTCGAAGGCGTCGGTCGCCTCGGCCTGCATGCGATAGGCCAGTTCGAAGGATTCGATGCGCGCTTCCAACGCCGGCTCCCCGGGCCGCGCCTCCAGGTGGCGGGCGTTGAGCCGGCGCAACAGGTTGAACTGACGGCGTTGCTCCTCGCCGGAGAGGCGGGCATTGCGGATGTGGGACACCAGCTTGTTGGGGTCTGTTTCGGCGGTGTTGATCAGGGTTCCCTGAAACGCCCCGGGCAGGAACGCGGAGCGCCAGTTGTTGGCGCCGCCGACCGGCAGGCCGCCCGGGCAGAGGGCGACGAAGCCGGGAAGATTCCGATTCGCCGAGCCCATGCCCCAGTTCAGCCAGGAGCCGAGACTCGGCCTTACGGCCCGCTGGTCGCCGGAGTTCATCAGCATCAACGACAACTCATGGCTGGGCAGCTCCGCGCGCATGGACCGGATCACGGCCAAGCGATCGGCGTGCTGCGCGAGTCGGGGAAACAGGTCGCTGATGGGCATGCCGCACTGCCCGTGTTCCTGGAACTCGAAGGGCGAGGGCAAGGCAACGCCGGTCCGGCGTTCGGTCTGCAGATTCTGGTAGGGAAGCTCCTGGCCGCCTCGCTTGGTCAGCTCCGGTTTGGGGTCGAAGGTGTCGACCTGGGACATGCCGCCATTGAGGAACACCTGGATTACGGCTCGCGCCTTGCCGGGCAGGTGGAGGCCCGCGGAAGATTCCCGGGCCAACAAGTGGGTCAGCGCGACCGAGCCGAGACCCAGGCCGCTGCGCTCGAGGAATCCCCGGCGGGACAAACGATCCATCATCTCCAGTCTGCGCGGGTGTTGCGGCTGTCTCATGGGATGCTCCATCAGTCGACAAAATGAAACTCGTTTGAGGCGAGCAGGGCGTGGGCCAACTGGACCCACGCCGCGTCCGCGCCCGAAGCCTTCGTCACGTAGTCCAGGGCCGTCTGCAACTCGCGTTCGGCCGGCGGACGCGAATAGGCCCGACGGTACAGGGCCGTGATGCGAGCCTGATCGGAGCCGGCCTGTTTGACGTCGGGCAACCCGGCCAAGGCCTTGGCGCGATCCTGGATGTAGTCGGAATTGAGGGCATAGAGCGTCTGTTGAGGGACCATTGTCTCGGGACGCTTGACGGTGCACGCGCTGGGATCGGCGCCGTCGAACGTGCTTGCCAGCGGGGAAATGACATCGCGGTTGACGAAGGCGTACACGCTGCGGCGGGGAATGGCCCCGAAGCCCTTTTCCTCGAAGGGGCGGCCTCCGGGCCGCGGGCTCAAGCGCAGCTCGCCGCTGGCGGCCAGCAACGCGTCGCGCATGGCTTCCATCCCAAGCCTGCGGGCGGGCATGCGCCACAGCAACCGGTTCTCCGGATCCTTGGCCCGGGCCGCAGCATTCTCCAGCGAGCCCTGCTGGTAAACCTGCGTCAGCATGATGCGACGATGCAACTGCTTGAGCGACCAGTCGTCCTCGAGCAACCGGTTGGCGAGGTAGTCCAGCAGTCCGGGATGCGTTGGCGGTTCGCCGCGCGAGCCGAAGTCGTCCGGCGTCCGGACGAGGCCGCGACCGAAATGATGCAGCCAGACCCAGTTCACCGCAACCCGCCGGGTCAGGGGATTGGCAGGATCCGCGATGGCTCGGGCGAGTCCAAGACGGCGCCTGCCATCGGGAAATCGCGAGGCTTCCTCGTTGGAGAGAACGGACAGGAACCCGGGTTCCACCCGCGCTCCCCGGTTGACGGGATTGCCGCGCACGAAGACGAAGGCTTCCGGCGCGTCGTCCAGTTCCCGCAAGGACATGGATCGGGGCGGCGCGTTGGCGCCGCGGTTCAGGCTGTCGATGGCGCCCAGGGTTCCGCGGACGCTGTCACGCACGCCGCGATTGAGCATCTTCAGGTGGAAGTCATCCTCCAGCGGAAGCGAGGGCGGGGCGTCCGGGGCGAAGAGATGATGTCGGAGTTGTCGTTCAATGGCGCTGTTGACGACCCGATGCCCGGGGTCCTGATCCGGCGCCGACGTTGCGCCGGGAGCGGCTTCCAGCGATGCTTTCAGCAGCGAGGTCAACCACCGCTTGTGGGCCTCCAGGAAGACGGAGCCATAAACATCCGCGGCCTCGACAAACGACGCGGGCTTCGCCTTGGCCATGGCCTCCAGAACCCGCGGATTCCAACGGGGCGGTTGCGTCGCCAGGCGATGCTCGGCGGCAAATTTCTTGGGATCGCCATTCTGCTTGATCAATTCCTGCACGATGTCCCGGCTGCGTTCCGCGAAGGCGGCTTTGTCCAGTTGCGCCAAGCGATGCCAGAGCCCGAAGACCGGATCGTTCTGGTCGTGTCGTTTCAACCAGGCGCGCCACCGCTCCAACACGACGGGACGCAGGTCCTCCGTGCGATAGGAGAGGAAGGTGGTCGAGGTGTCCTGCTCCGGCGTTCCCTTGGCCAGCTCGCGGAGATAAAGTCCCACCTGGGACCGAAGCCGGCCGCGCAGCACGGCGCCCTGTTCCCGAACGATGTCGTCGCGCTTGCGCTGGCGCGCCTTCAACGCCGCCGCATAGGCCTCGGAAACCTTCGGCGAGCCGACCAACGGCAGTTCCGCCGGCTTCCGGCTGTTGGCCAGCGTCGCGTGCAGCGAGTAGTAGTCCGCGGTCGGGATGGGGTCGAACTTGTGATCGTGGCAGCGCGCGCAAGCGACTGTCAGGCCCAGCAGGCCGCGGGAGATGAGGTCAATCTGGTCATCCAGGCGGTCGTGACGATTGCGATACTGTCGGCCGACGGTCAGGAATCCCAGGCCCGCGAGCGCCGGATCGTTCTCCTCCAGGTTCAACTGGTCGGCGGCCAGCTGCTCCAGGATAAACCGATCATGGGGAACGTCCCGGTTGAACGCGTCGATGACGTAGTCGCGGTAGGTGTAGGAGAAGGGAAAGCGAACGAAGCCGATGGCGCTTCCTCCGTGAGTGTCCGCGTAGCGCGCCAAGTCCAGCCAATGCCGGCCCCAGCGCTCGCCATACTCGGGCGATTCGAGCAACCGGTCGACCACTTTGGCAAAGGCATTGGGGGACGGATCGTCGACGAAGGCCTGCACGTCCCCCCATCTCGGCGGCAGGCCGGTAAGATCAAAGGTCGCCCGACGAATAAGCTGCGTCCGGGACAAAGGCTCGGAAAACTCCAATCCGCGCTTTCGCAGGGCCGAGAGGATGAAGCGGTCGATGCCGCTCACCCCGGCATCGCCGACATCCGGCGGTTCCGGGGCGCGAATCGGTTGGAACGCCCAGTGCGCCTCGTAGTCGGCGCCGGAGTCAATCCAGCGCCGCAGGGCGCTGATCTGTGCGGCGTTCAGGGTCTTGCCGGTCTCGGGCGGCGGCATGCGCGATTCCGGATCGTCGGAAGCGATGCGTTGAAGCATTGCTTCCCAGTCCGGCGACTCCGGCTTCTGGTCGAGTCGGAGCCCGGCCTGGCGCTCCCCGGCGTCCGGACCGTGGCATTGGAAACAGTTCTCGGAGAGGATGGGCAGGATCTGGCGGGTGAAATCGATCTCGGCCGCGGTCAGCGCGGCCGGCGCCAGGAAAATCCAAGCCGTCGCGCCCAGCAGCGCCCTCCGGGGCGTCACGCGCGCCACGACCTGTGCCATCGAATTCATGAACGGGATCATATGCGGAGAACGACCGCGTTTCCCATGCCGAATTTGCGTGTTTTTTGGGGTGTGCCTGCGCGAAGAAATTCCTTCCAAAGGCGTCCGACGCCGACTATTTTTTCGGTCGAATTTAACCCCGAAGAGCAACCAAAGAACGACGGATAATCATGAGCAATTCAGCCCCGAAACTTCACAATGCGATGTGGCCCGGACTGGTCGGCAAAGGCGATGACGAAGGCCAGGAGCCGCCCATCAGCCTGGAGCGCATGCTGGACCTCACCGCCGCCGCCGAGGTCAATGGCCAGAAGTTCGACGGCATCGATTACTTCCTCTTTCTCCCCCACACCGACCCGAACGCCAGCGACGACGAGTTGAAGAAGATCGCCGACCTCATTGCCGGCAAGGGGTTCGACATTGGCTCGTTGGTTGCGCCGGTCTGGCCGGGCACGGTGGGCGACTCCGCCATGGGCGACGACGCCGCGCGTGAGAAGTTTCTGGACGCGGTGAAGATGGCCTGCCGCATCGCCAAGGTCTTCAACGAACACGGCGCCCGCAAATACGGCGTGATCCGCATTGACTCCGCGGAGTTCGGTGTGGCCAAGTTCCTGGACGACCCGGACGCCAATTTGAAGCGCATTGCCGGCACGTTCAAGGAGGCCGCCAAGATCGCCGCCGATCATGGCGAACGGCTCGCCGCCGAAGGCGAGGTCTGCTGGGCGGGCCTCCACTCCTGGAAAGCCGCCGCCAATCTCATGGAGGAGGTCGGCATGCCGGAAGCCCTCGGTTTCCAGGCTGACCTCGCTCACACCTACACCTTCATGCTCGGCTACAACGCCCCGGACGACGCCCTGCTCAGCAAGGACCACACGGACGAGGAATTCTGGGCCGCCTACGAGAAGGTCGCCGACAAGCTTCGTCCCTGGACCATCGACTTCCACGTCGCGCAGAACGACGGCGACGTGCATGGCGCCGGCTCGCACGACAAGACCGGCAAGCACTGCCCCGCCGACGACCCGAACGGCAAACTGGACATCGTCAAGTGCGCCGGCTACTGGCTCAAGGACGCCGCCGATCGCGGCATCAAGCACATCTGCTGGGACGGCTGCATGTTCCCGAACGAGACGCTCGAGAAGCCCGAGACCTGGAACAATATCCTCGACGCCATGATCAAGGTCCGCGACGCGCATGGCTGGCAGGCCTGAGCCGAGCGCGAGCAACTCCATTCCCGGTCGTATGGACAGCGCCTTGAAAGAATCGATCCAGGCGATCGCCAACGCTCTCAACGAGCGCTTCCATCATTGCAAGACCATCGGACGGCTGAAGGCCGTCCATGGCCTGCCCACCCTGCGCAAGACCGTGGAGGACGCGGTCAAGCAGCGCGCTCGTGAGCGCTATGAGGGCGTCGACCAAGAGATCGACATTGTCTTCGACAACATCATGTCCCATTCCCGCGGGCTGCAGGATCATGTGCGGGCGGCCTTCGAGGAAGCGGGCGCAAAGGTCGGGGAGAAGCTGACCGGGGATGTCGACGCCCAGCTCGACGAACAACGCAAGACTGTGCAACTCGCAGATACGGCGCTGTTGGACGCGCTCAATGATTTTCGCGCGCGGCGCCGTGAGTCGGGTCAGGGCAACGATCTCACCGAGGAGATTGCCACCGCCCTGCAGAACACCCTCGACACGCCTGACGATCCCCGGTTCGACGACGAGCTTCGCCGCATTTCCGAGGGCATTGCGGCCTTGTCCTGATTCCCGATACCGGAGCGCCGGATCGCTGGCGACAAGACGACGTCAGTCTGCGACCCGCTGCAGCCTCCGGTCTCCCGGGGCGTCGGAGTATGCCAACGCGTCGCGCTTCCCAAGCCGCTGCGGCTCACAGACCCGCGGTCCGAAGAATCCAGCCGCGCCCACCGAAATTTCACCAGGGACGCTGTTTCAGAACCACAGAAACATCTGTGTGTAAAAGTAAGTGACGTCCCGTGGTCCGGCGGCATTGGGGGCGTTCTTGATGAAGCCGCCGCCGAACAATTGGGCGGCGCCTGTCTCCAAACGCAGGTTTCCCGGCAACAAGTCCCAGCGCACACGCACTTCCGTCTGCTGCCCGAGGAAGCGTCCTGCGGCGCCGGACGGATCGCGCACTCCGCTGGTGTTCCAGGAGTCTGTGCCGGAAGCCAGCCAGCGCAGTCGATGCGCCGCCATCAGGGCGAGGCGTTTGTGCGGTCGGGCTGAGAACCGCAGTCCCGGCGAGTTGATATTTCGGCGCGCAAAGGCGCCGTGAATGCCGGTGGGGCCATAGTCGAACCGATTGCCGCCGAACAACGGATCGAAGCGGTTGTTCTGTCCGTCGCCGGCCTTGGCGTCCCCGCTGGCGTAATCGTATTGCAGCGCGAGCCGGGGTTTCCATCCGGCGTCGAAAGTGTAACCGACCGTAAGATGGTTCAGGTGCGCGAAATGCGCGAGGTTTCGCACATCAGCCGCTGCGGAGGAGGCGCGCGACCTTCCAAACTGGACCGCGTTCTCGATCTGCCAGTCCCAATTGCCGGGGGCGGGTTTCCGGTGGATGCGGAACCCGGGCGTGAACAGACGGCGGTTGCGGGAGGCGCGATCCCGTGCGTCCCGCTCATGGAGACCAAACAGGTAGAACTCCCCGGTCGATTGCAGCGGGAGCCCCTTCGTTTCGAGAAACAGACCCCAGAACTGGTAGTCGGGATTCTCGCGGTCCAGTTGAGCGCGATTGTCCAGGAGGCCGGCGCGCGCGGAGGGTCGTCGGTGCAACGGCAGCAACCACAGGGCCTGCAATCGTTGATCGCCCGCGAACTCCCACTCGGCCCGCGCGCCGTTGAAGGCGTTGATCGTGTTGCGAAAGCGATTGCGGGCGAACAGGCGTCGGCTGCCCAGATCGAAGGTTTGCCGCCCCAGGGTGAGCGCTGCGGTTCGGCCGGCATTCAGCGCCTCGCCAAACTGCAGCCGAACGTTGGCTTGGATCGGCTCCGTGGCGTTGACATGGCCGCTGCTGAGCGGCGAACCCGCGTCGTTCAGATAATGGCGCGAGTCCATCAGCTCGCCGCCAAACGCCCAGCGCTCACGTTCCACCGCCGCCTTTAGCGACAAGCGCGACGCCAACGCCTGGTCGCCGCCGGAGCCGCCCGCGCGAAACTGCCCGTCCAGGGTCTCATAGCGCAGCCGATATTCACCGGCGAAGCGAAATCCATCGGGCGTCCCCACCGCGTCCGCCAACCGCCAAGGCTCGCCGAATCCGGATGTCGGCTGTAAGGCAAGGATCAAAACGGCCAGGGCGCCGGCGACCGCGATCGAGGGGCGAGGCAACAGAAAGCGCATACGTCGATGAGCGTTCACCATTCGTTCCAAATGATCAACCGCTCCGGCCGGGAGACACAACGGCCGGAATCGGCTGACCGCAACGCCCAACCGTGAGTGGCGGCTGGCCGCCGAGCCGCGTTCCGCCGACGCGGGGAAAACTCTTTGTCGTGGAGGGGAATTGCCGGTATGAGTTCGCGCTTCACATGGTTCGCGCGCTCAATTTTCTGGCCAACATTTTTCCTGTTTGGGTGGCGGCATTCAGCGGTCTGGCGTTGCTGGATCCGACGCTGTTCGCGTGGTTCAAGCCCTACATCGTTCCTGGTCTGGGCGTGATCATGCTTGGCATGGGCGTCACCTTGAGCCTCGATGACTTTCGCAAGGTCCTGCAGATGCCCCGTCCGATCGCGGTCGGATTCTGCGGGCAGTTCCTGATCATGCCCTTTCTGGGTTGGGGGATCGCGCACGTCATGCGGCTGCCGCCGGAGTTTGCCGTGGGCTTGATCCTGGTCTCCTGCTGTCCGGGCGGCACGGCGTCGAATGTCGTGACCTACATTGCTCGGGCGAACCTGCCGTTGTCGTTGCTGATGACGATGTGTTCGACCCTCGGCGCGATTGCGCTGACCCCGTTGCTGACCAAACTGCTCGCCGGGCAGATCGTCCCGGTGGACGCCTGGGGCCTCTTCAAAAGCACGGTGCAGGTGGTGTTGATTCCCATTGGCGCCGGTCTGGCCCTGCATCATCTCACGCCGAAGCTGGTCAAAGCCGTGTTGCCGGTGGCGCCGCTGGTGTCCGTGATCGTGATCGCGTTGATCTGCGCCTACATCATCGGGGCCAACGCGGAAGCCATCAAGGAACATGGCGGAACCTTGTTCGTCGCGATCACATTGCTGCACGGGTCCGCCTTCCTGCTCGGCTATTTCTTCGCCCGGATCTTTGGCTACGAGGAACTGGTTCGGCGAACCGTTTCAATTGAGGTGGGCATGCAGAATTCCGGGTTGGGCACGGTCTTGGCGCGCAAGCATTTCAGCGATCCCTTCACCGGGATCTGCCTGGCCGCCGTGCCCTGCGCGATCTCAGCGGTGTTCCACTCGGTGATTGGCAGCGTGCTGGCGGCGGTCTGGCGGACGCGGATGCCGGCGGAGGCAAGTGAGACCGACCCGCGGGATGAGGGCGCAACGCATCCGCAGGAGGGGTAATGCGCGGGCACGGTTGAGTCTGGGCGGAGCGCGGCTGTGTCCCTTCTTCGGATTCAGCCGATCCGCGCAAGGCCAGACCAAGGCGCCCGGGTATGACCACGCTGCTGCGGGTCATAGACCCGCGTTCCGGTGAAACGTCCATGCGATCGGTGGCAGCAGTCTCCAACGCCCGCCCGGACCGCGGGTCTGCGACCCGCAGCAACTTCCGGTGTTCCGGGGCGTGGGGTCATGCCAACGCGCCTCGTGCCTCCTTGGTCGCTGCGGGTCAATGACCCGCGTTCCGCATCGCCGGCTTCAATCGTATTTCGCTTCGCGGACCAGTCGCTCATAGACCTGCTTCGCGTGGGCGTAGGCCCGTTGCGCGTCATCCTGTTCGTCGGCGTCGTAGGTTGTCTGCTTCTGCGACCAGAGCTGATCGACGCTTTCCAGGAACCAGCGCGCGCTGCGGCGGGATTGGATGGGCTCATCGCCGACCAACACGAAGATCGGATTGGTGTGGGAGGACGGAAACACGCGCAAGGCGATCCAACTGCTGCGATCAATCTCGACATTGAAGCTGAGTTTCACCTCCTTGCCGTTGGCCGGAATGGTCCGCTTCCCGCGCGGGTAGCCGTTGACGACGAGCTCCACATCGGCGGTCCGCCGACCATCGTCGAAGCGCGCCGCCGCGACGGCGGTGAGCTGGATGTTGCCCGGTTGCGGCAAGCGCAGTTCGCTTCCCTTCTCCCCCAAGGCCGCCGAGCTATTGCCCCCGGTCGCCCGAAAATCCATCAGGTGGCTGAAGCCGTCGCTGACATAGCTGCGCCCCTTGCGGATCTCCTCGCACCATTGATCGTAGTTCAATCGGCCGTCGATCCTGGCGTAAACCCGGCCTTTGCCCACGCGGTCGCCGCTGATGCAGGGAAAGTCCGTTTCCCCGCTGGCGCGCACCCGGAAACCGCAGTTGAGCGTGTGGTACCACATGTTGAATTCCGCCGTGCGCTCCGTGTCCATGGTGGAGATAAAGTCAATCGCCGGGACGGGCTTGCCGTCCGGCCCGGGAACCTGGTGGGTGATATCAACGATGTATTCATTGGCGCCGATGCCGTCGTGGCGCGGGATGAAGTAGTTCGGCAGTTGGCCGGGGCCGTCGGCGCCGGGGACGCGCCGGGTGGTGGGCGCGAGTCCGATGGCGGAATGCGCGGGCCCGGTGATGGCGCCTTGTCGTTTGGCCCACTTCAAGGTGTTCAATCCGAGCGTTGGCCAGTGGTCCTTGGAATCACCGCCCGGGTAGATCTGCTCCTTGAGCCGCAGCAGGCAGAGGTGCCCTGAACGATGCGACCCGAACCCGGATACCTCGACATCGTAACGCAGCAGGTAGGGATAGCTGGATGCGGCGTCCAACTCGCCGGTAAAGAACTGCTTCTGGTAGTCGAAGCCGGGTCCCCAGGTGAGATTGGCGCCAATCTTGAGGTCCTCGCCCTGGATGTGACGCGCCATGTCCTCGGCGAGCACGCCTTCGGTGGGATTGGTGTAGTGGCGGCAGCCGGCCGCATGAATGTGATGATCCCCGGAGTACCAGCCGCGCTTCGAGGGATCGACCCATCGTTTCACGCGATACGCAAACTCCGCGTCAGCGCCGTTGACGGTCAGTTCCTGGATCTCGGGGATGGACTCAGGTCCGCGTGAACAGCGGATCGTGTAATGGCCGTCGGGCAGGCGGAGCTGTTCGCCGTCGGCGCGATAAACCTGGGGGTGAAAAAAGAAGTCCGGCGCGAGCCGCTTGGCCTGCGCCGGATAAATGCGGCCCTTGGCGTCCTCGATCACGAAGGCCGCGGTGCAGGGCTTGCCGTTCTCGTCCTGGACGCGCAATGTGACCGTTCGTGAGTCAACCGCGTTGACGGCGAGATTGACCGCAGCGGTTTTCTCGACGTCGGTCCCGGCCCGCGCGACCTGCACCCAGTCCAATGCGATTTCCGTTGGTTTCATGCCCAGATCCAGCCGTATTCCGCGCAGCTCCCCGGTGACCTCAAACTCAACTTCATACTCCTTCCACTGACCGCCGTTGCGGCTGAGCAGAAAGTTGACGCGCCGTTGCCCGTCGGGGCGCGGCTTGTCCGTGGTCCACCAGAAAACCTGCCCATAGGACCCCGCGCCGGCCTTGGCGCTGAAACGGACCTTCAGACGTCCGCCCGGAGTGCGGACGAGCGCGGCGATGGACGGGTCGTTGCCGGTGGACTTCCCCACAATCGCGCCACCCTCGGCTTTCACGTCCATGTGGCGCTGCACGAACCAACCGTCCATGCCGTTGTCAAAGTCCCATTGCTTGATGACGTTGGACTCAGCGCCGATGCCGTCGACCGAGAAATCGAGGCGCGCCTGCTTGCGCCCGGGCTCGCTGCTGTAGAGCTGGATGATGCGATACTCCAGTGGCAGGCCGCTGAGTCGCGGCTTGAGGGGACGGCTGTTGTAGAGCTGAAGGTCCAGCCAACGCAGACCGACCTGTTCCGCCGGCGACTCCGGCAGGGGGGCCGCGTTGGGGCTGTCGACGCGCAGGGCCGCCGGTTTCCCTGCGCGGTTGATCACCTTGATCAGATGCGTGCGCCATGCCTGCTCCTGGAGTTCGGCTGGATCGGCCGCCTGCCGGGTCTGAAGTTCTCCGGCGGGCCCGATGGTGATGGCGGCGACGCAATGGGGATCGAGGGCGTCCTGAACGAGCCGGGCGACTCGGGCGTCGTCGGTTTCCGCGGCGGCCCGACCGAGGGCCGCGCGCGTTGCCTCGGGCAGCGGCGAGCCCAGATACTGCAATGCCTCCTGGAGACGTTGAACCTGAGATTGAAGGGGTTGGGCCTCAATCGCGTCGACCCGCGGCAACTGGCCGTCAGCGTGTTGAAAGGCAAGAGCAAGACTGGCGAACGTGAGGGGCAGGCAACGAAGCGACCGTCGAACATTGGTGAGTTTCACCCGGGCACCCTAGCAGCTTCCGGCTTCTTCGAACAACCTCACAAGCGGCGGACGCGGTGTGGCATCAACCCATTTCAGGCATTGCGCGGCCCTCGCGCAGAACGTAGGTTTGCCCGCTTCATACATGAAAAATGCTGCATTCATCATCGTTGCTCTGGCCGTCATTCTCGTTGCCGCCAAGGCTTGGCGGGGCGACTCGGACAGGACCGCAAGCGGCGGCGCCGGCGCGCAGGAACGCGAGACGACGGCGACGGTCGAGAAAACCAGCATCAGCTTCTCCATCAGCGTCGCCGGCGAAATCACGCCCGCCGAACGGGTCTCCGTCCGCCCCGAAGTTCCGGGCAAGATCTCCGAGCTCCCGGTCGATATCGGCGACCGCGTGAACCAGGGAGCGCTGCTCTTCTCGCTCGATGACGAGGAACTGCAGATCGAGCTGGCCACGCGGGAAACCGAGATCGCCAGCGCCAAGCTGCAGCTGGAGAAAGCCCGCCAGGACCTGGATGTCGCCAATCTCGAGATTGCAGTCGAGTCCGCGCGCACCCGGTTGGTCCGCTCCAAACTCGAATCGGAGAAAGCGTTCGAGGATTTCCAGCGGAATGAGAAGCTCTTCCAGGACGAGTTGGTTTCCCGGGAGGTCCACCAGACTGCGCGGACCAACTACGAGCTGGCCAAGAACGCCATCGTTTCCTCCGAGCGCGATCTGGAACTGGCCAAGGACCGGCTCGAGAAGACCCGGCTGCAGGCGCAGACGGACTTTGAGTTGGCCAAGAACCTGGTTGAGAAAGCCAACCGCAGTCTGGATCTGACCAAGGACCGCCTGAGCAAGACCCGGATCGTTGCCCCGTTCGACTGCACCGTGTTGACGCGGCCGGTTTCGGTCGGTCAGGCGGTCTCCGGATCGGGCGGTTTCAACAGCGGCACGGAGGTGCTGACCATCGCCAATCTCAACGAGATGATCATCAACGCCCATGTCAACCAGGCTGACATCACCCGGCTCGTGAAGGACATGGAGGTCGACGTGCAGGTGGAGGCGGTGATCGGTCTCAAGGTCAAGGGCAGGGTCGAACGCATCGCGCCGCAGGCCACCATCCGCAACGGCATCAAGGGATTCGAGGCGCGGATTCTGCTGACCGATGTCGACCCCCGCGTGCAGCCTGGCATGACGGCCAAGATCACCATCCCGGTAGCCTCCGCCGATGAGGCTGTCGCCGTGCCGCTGGCGGCCGTGTTCACGGAGCGAGAAGGCCGCCACGTCTTCGTCGTCAAGGGCGACGCCTTCGAACGTCGCCCGGTCGAGATCGGCGTCTCGGACTACAAGGTTGCCGAGGTGCTCACCGGCCTCAGCCCGGGTGAAGTCGTCGCGCTCGAACCGCCGGGCGAGGATGCCGAAATCATCGAACCGGAGAAACCTGACGCGGATTCCTGAGACGCGAGCCCGCTCGCGTGTCGCGCGAAACACGCATCCCGCATCCCGAACGCCTCCCATGCCTCTCCTCGAACTACGCGACATCCGGAAATGCTATCACCTGGGCGGCGAGGAGATCCATGCGTTGGATGGCGTCACCATGGACATTGAGGTGGGGGAGTTCATCTCCATCATCGGACCATCCGGCAGCGGCAAGTCGACCCTGATGCACATCCTCGGCTGCCTGGATTCTCCCACCTCAGGCGCCCTGAAGCTGGATGGGACGATGATCCACAACGCCGGCGCGCGCGAGTTGGCCGCGATTCGCAATCGCAAGATCGGGTTCGTCTTCCAGTTCTTCAACCTGCTCCCGAAACTGACGGTCCTGCAGAACGTGGAGTTGCCGATGATCTACAGCGGCATCAAGGCAAAGGAGCGCCACGAGCGCGCGATGGAATCGCTGAAGCGCGTGGAGTTGGACAACCGCGCCAAACACCGTCCTTCCGAACTTTCGGGCGGCCAGCAGCAGCGCGCCGCGATTGCCCGGGCCTTGGTCAATGACCCGCGGATCATCTTTGCCGACGAACCCACCGGCAATCTCGACTCCCACACGGGCGAGCTGATTCTGGAGATGTTTCATGAGCTCAGCGCCGAGGGTCGCACCATCGCGTTGGTCACCCACGATCCCGGCATCGCCGCCATTACCCCCCGCCGCATTGAGATCCGCGACGGCCGGATCGCCGACAAGGTCGACAAGAAGCTCGCGGGCCTGGAGACGTAGGAGAGGGAGTGTGAATCTCTGGAGCGCGATTGACATCGGTTTGAAGGAGATCCGGGCGAACAAGGCCCGGTCGATTCTGACCATGCTCGGCGTGATTCTCGGCGTGGCGAGCCTGGTGGCGATGTCCGCGATGACCAAGGGGATGGAGAACGGGATGAAGGAGTCATTGGTCGCCGCGGGCGGTCTGGCGACGATTCGCATCGAGCATGAGGACGATCTTCCCTTACATCAACGTCACCTGGTGGACCGCGCCAAGGGCGTCACGCTGCACGATGTCTATGCCCTCCAGGAAAGCGCGCCCCTAGTGTACCAGATCACGCCCCTGATCGAACGCTGGGGATTTCGTTCCGGCGTCAATGTCTCTTACGGGGGCAAGCGCATGCGGCCCTACAAGTTCGCCGGAAGTTGGCCGGATATCATATCGATCGAACAACACATCATCGAGCATGGGCGCATGTTCACGCAATTCGACGATGACGAGGCGCGCAGTGTCTGCGTCATCGGAACCGACATACGCAATGACCTGTTCGGCGACCCGGAGGAATTGGGGAGGACGGTCGTTCCCATTGGCGAGACGATCTTCGTCAACAACCAGCCCCTGACCATCGTCGGCATGTTTCAACACTACGAGAGCGAGGCCTTCCGCAAACGCAAGGAGGAAGCCAAACGCGAGGCGGAGCTCGCCAAGGCCGAAGGTCGCGAACCGAAGGAGACCCGTATGCGCGATGAGTTCATCTTCCGGCTCAAGAACCGGTCCATCTACATCCCGCTCAACACCATGTTGATCAAGTTCAAGAACGATGACGACGCCCCGATCGGCGACGATGCGCACCTGACTACGCTCAAGATGAAGATTCGCGACATCGAGCATCTGGAGCCCGCCATCCAGCAGGCCTACAACGTCCTCATGCATACGCACCAGGGCATCCTGGACTTCGAGTTCCGGACCAAGGAGGACGACGCCGAAGAAGTCGGCGCGGCCATCAAGAACGCCCGTCGCAGTGGCGGCATCATCGCCGCAATCAGCCTGATCGTCGGCGGCATCGGCATCATGAACATCATGCTCGCCAGCATCACTGAGCGCGTCCGCGAGATCGGCATCCGGAAGTCCGTCGGCGCGACCACCCTGGATGTCTTTGTGCAGATCCTCGTTGAGAGCGTCGTGATTTCCTTCATTGGCGGCGCGTTGGGATTGGCGGCCTCGGTCGGGCTGATCGAGACCCTGCGCATCCTGACCCCGACCGCCAACGCCCCCATGCTGACCGCGCCTCCCATGATCCTGGCCTTCGGCTGCAGCGTCGCCGTCGGCGTCATCGCCGGCCTCTTTCCCGCCATCAAGGCCTCCAAGCTGCAGCCCATCGAGGCGCTGAAGTACGGGTGAGCCATGGGATGCGAAAGCGGCGTCGTTTTTCATACTTGGCCGCTTGCGTTCCTGATCTATGTTGTCACCGACATGTCATCCATCGCCCCGCCAACCTCACCTCGTCCCCGCATTCCGGAGTGGCTGCGGCTGAAGCTGCCGACGGAGAACACCTTCGCGCGGACGCGGAACCTCCTGGATGACCTGAAGCTCCACACGGTTTGCGAGAGCGCGAAGTGCCCGAATCACTGGGAGTGCTGGAGCAAAGGGACCGCCACCTTCATGATTGCGGGCGACCGCTGCACGCGGGCCTGCGGGTTCTGTTCAGTCGACACCTCGAAGCCCTTTCCCCTGGAGCAGGACGAGCCGCAACGCGTGGCCGAGGCGACCAAGCGGATGAATCTCCGTCATGTCGTCATTACCGCCGTGGCGCGGGATGACCTCAAGGATGGCGGGGCGGAACACTTTCGACAAACCATCGAGGCGGTGCGGGAGGCTGTCCCGGGCATCGTGGTCGAGGTCCTGGTTCCGGATTTCAATGAAAAGGACGACGCGATCGACTGCGTGCTCGCGGCGCGTCCCGAGATCTTCAATCACAACCTGGAGACCGTCCGGCGCCTGACGCCGGAGGTTCGCTCACGCGCGAAGTATGACCGTTCGCTCGCCGTGCTGAGCAAGGTGAAGGAGCGCTTGGGAAGTGACATCCACACCAAGTCCGGCGTGATGCTGGGTCTGGGTGAGACCGGGGAGGAATTGTTGCAGGCGATGGATGACCTCCGCGCCGCCCAATGCGATATCCTGACCCTGGGCCAGTACCTGCAGCCCACCTTGAAGCATCTCCCGGTGAAGGAGTTCATCCGACCGGAACAATTCGAGGAGTATGGGAAGATCGCCGAGTCGAAGGGCTTTGTCCACGTCGCCAGCGGCCCCATGGTCCGGAGTTCCTACCATGCGGACGAATTCACGCCGGTGTGAGGGTCGATGACGCTCCCCTGATGGCGCGCAGACTTCAGCCCGGCCAATCGCGCCGCGAAGGTCAGAAAAAGTAAAACAGGCTGTAGCGGCTGTAAGGAGGCTCCTGTCGCCGACCGCGCGGATTCGAACTGGCGGCGAGACGCCGCCTCAACCCGCAGCCGGGACGGCCGCGCTACAGGCATATTTCAACCGGCATTCAGTATCCAGCGCGCCGCTGCCGCCGCGTTGTCCACGATCTGAACCCGACCGGCATCCTCCCCCAGCTTGGCTTCCCATTCCGCGCCGTAGCCCGTCCGCACCAGGATGCTCCGCCGGACGCCGGCATTCCAACCGCACTCCACATCCGCGCGCTTGTCCCCGACCATGAAGCTCCGCGACAGGTCGATCCCAAACTCGTCGCGCGCGTCGTAGAGGAACTGCGGCGACGGCTTGCGGCCCCGACTCGGCTCCTCGGGCGCTTCCGGAGCAAAGTAGATCTTGTCGAATCGGACGCCGTCCCGATCGAGCATTTCCACGACCCGATCGTTGACCCGATGCATGTCCTCGAGCGTGTAGTAGCCGCGGCCGATGCCGGATTGATTGGTGACAATGAAGAGTCGATAGCCGGCCTCGGACAAGTCCCGCAACGCCGGACCGACGCCGGTTGTCAGGGAGACCAGCTCCGGATCGGCGAGATACTTCTTCTCGTCGATCAGCGTGCCGTCCCGGTCGAGAAAAACAGCGGGCTTCATTGGCCGGCTCCAAAGCTGGCAAGCAATTCCTCCGGCGTGACCGTGGCGGTGCCGACCTTGCCGACGACAATGCCGGCCGCGTGGTTGGAAAAGATGGCGGCTTCCACCGGCGAGGCTTCGGCCATGATCGCCGTCGTGAACGACGCAATGACGGTGTCGCCGGCGCCGGAAACATCGAAGGTTTCCTGGGCCATGGTGGGAATGTGATAAGGCTTCTGGTCGCGTTGGCAGAGCAGCATGCCATGGTCGCCCAAGGTGATCAGCAGGAGCGCCGGCCGCAGCTCGCTCAACAGGGTGTCGGCCACCCGCATGAGCGGCGCATCCTTGAAGGGCGTCACCTTGCCGTGGGTTTCATCCTCGACGCCGGCCAGTGAAAACGCTTCCTTCCGATTGGGCGTGATCAGCGAAAGGCCGCTCAGGTCCAGCCGGTGAAAAGGCTTGGGATCCATGCTCAACCAGACACCGCGCGAACGACACAACTCCTTCAACTTGTCCAACAGCGACTGCGTCACCACGCCCTTGCAATAATCGCCGACGATCAGCGCGTCATTGTCCGGCAGCCGGCGCTTGATCGCGGCCAGGAGGCGCTTCTCCGTCTCGGGCGCGATGGGATGCGGCGTCTCGCGATCGACGCGCGCCACCTGCTGCGTATGGGCGATGACGCGAATCTTCTTGGTCGTGCTGCGATTCGGGCTCTCGATCAACCCACGGGCGGTCACGTTGTCCCCGGCCAGCAACTCCTTCAATTGGCGGGCGCCGGTGTCTTTGCCGATGACGCCGAGCATCTCGGCGCCAACGCCGAGCGAGGTCAGGTTCCGGGCGACATTGGCGGCGCCGCCCGGCATGAAGCTCTCGCGCTCCACCTGGACGACCGGGACCGGGGCCTCAGGCGAGATGCGCTCCACCCGGCCCCAGATAAATTGGTCAACCATCGCGTCGCCAACCACCAGGGCGCGCCGCTTGCGGGCGGACTTGAGCAGTTGCTGAACGCGATCGCGGGAAAGGGTCTTCATGGTCGAGGGTCGTCGGGAATCAGGCGTCCAGGAAGGCCGTCAAGGGACTGGTAGCGCTGGCGGCGGCCTGCTGTCCCCCCATACCCGATTCAAAGGCGGCGCGGCCGGCGTCAACTGCCGCGGCAAACGCCCGGGCCATGCGATTGGGATCGCCGGCCACGGCAATTGCCGTATTGACGAGCGCGGCGTCCGCGCCGAGTTCCATGGCCTCCGCGGCATGGCTGGGAGCGCCGATGCCCGCATCGACCACCACCGGCACCGTGGCCTGTTCGATGATGATGCGTATCTGGTCCCGCGTTTGCAGGCCTCGGTTGGATCCAATGGGCGACCCCAAAGGCATCACGGTCGCGACGCCGACTTCCTGGAGGCGCTTGGCCAGAACGGGGTCCGCGTTGATATAGGGCAGGACCGTAAAACCTTCCTTCACCAGTTCCTCAGCCGCCTTGAGCGTCTCTATCGGATCTGGCAACAGGTAGCGCGGGTCCGGATGAATCTCCAGCTTCACCCACTTCGGCAAACCGGCCGCGACCGCCAACTTGGCAAGGCGGACGGCCTCCTCCGCGTTCATCGCCCCGCTGGTGTTGGGCAAAAGGAGATACCGGTCGCGATCAATGAAATCGAGAATGTTGGCAAAGGGATCCTTCGCCCCGCTCAGGTCCGCGCGCCGCAAGGCCACGGTGACCATGCCCGTCCCGCTCGCCTCGATCGCGTCCCGCATCGCTTCGTTGGAGGAAAACTTGCCCGTTCCCAGGATGAGGCGCGACGGAAACTCACGACCGGCAATGACCAATGGTTGACTTGAAATCGACATCGAGCGCCGAAGATAGACGCCGGCCCGGCAGGCGTCTAGCGGAGAACCTGCCCGGACACGCATGCCTTACCGGGCTGAAGGCCCGCTCGCGCAAAGCACAGGTCTTCAGACCCGTGAAACACGGGGTGCACAGAATTGCGGCCTGAAAGGTCGCCCGCGGCTTGATTGCGCCGCGGCCGGCTCCACCGGGCTTTCGTTTTGCCGCCGCACCCCCGCGAGGCATCACGCCTCCCCTGTCTCCAAGTCGCGCCTCAGCTCCTCATCGAATGCCATTTGTTTCAGGACAAGGGAGATCCGATTCAAGGCCGCGACCGTGAAGATGACGGGATAGAGGTCCTCGTAATACCAGAGCTTGGCGAAGTAGAAGCCGATCGGCGATGGCTGCGTCCAGCGGTCCGTCTCGACCCGCTCAACCAGCCAGGCGACGCCGCGTTCCAATGCGCGGGCGACATCCTTCGCCTTGAATTCGACCCAGAAATCATCATTGACCGCAAGGCAGGGCGCCAGGGCCTCGACCGCCAAGGCCGTTTCCTCGACGGATGAGGGGCCGTTCGTCCCGCCGCCCCAACCGCCGTCGGATTGCTGGTTGCTGAGGAGCCATTGGACTCCGGGTGAGATAAACTCGACGGATGAAATGACCTTCCGCGCCTCTTGCCAGATCCTTTGTTGATAATGACGGTTGGATCTCGCCTCTTCACCCGCAAGGTCCCGGAGCAGTTGATTCGAGCGGTAGTTGCCCATATCCATGACCAGCCCCCCTGTCTGCGCCATGACAACCTTGGCTGTTCCGTAGGTCTTGTTCTCTTCATCCGACTCATGCTGGTTGCCGAACCACAGTGGAATCCATGAGCCGTCGCGTTGCCTGGCTTTCCTGAGAAAGCGCAGGCCCTTGCTTCGAACGCGCTGAATCAGCCGCTTCCTGTCGAACCCGGGTGTGCGATGGAACATCCTCGTTGCATCCAGACCCCGGATGGCATGGGCCGTGATATCCGGACTGCTCCGATCGAACGGAAGATTGGTCCACCCCTTGCAGAATGTGGGAATGCCGCCATCGCCATTCTGCAGGCTAGTCAGCCAACGCACGCCAGCCTGCGCATGCAGTCGAACCTTGCGCTGGCTCTCCTCTTCATGCCTTAGCACATACTCCGCCATGGCTTCCTCCAGGACCCTGCCCGTGTTCTTGTACTTCCCGAGTAGGTTGGGGCCGGCTGCGATCATCTCGTCGGACTTCGCCTTGACGATTTCATGATACTTCGAGTCGGGATCTCGGCGTGTTGTGATCGCAATCAAGGCGCCTGCGGTGTCGTCCGCGTCTGGCACGCCGCCGCTGAGATCGGTCCAGGCCCAGCCTCCAGGAGCGGCGTTTGTGTAAGGATGTATGTCCTTGTACTGCTGGTCGTATAACCAGTCGCGGACTGGATCGTCGGATGCCACAGGGGAATCGCTGTCGCCCAGCGCATTGATGGCCAAGGTCGTCACCCAGGTCGCGAGGTTCGTGTCGATGGGCCAGCTGCCGTCCTCGCGGGCATTGCCGACGAGGAACTCGACGCACTTCTGCGTGACGGGATGCCCGACCTGTCCGGCGGCGGCGAGGCTCATTGCGACAAAGCTGGTCAGTGGCGAGGCTTCGAGGAAGCCGCCGCTCCCGGGTTGGATGCTCTTCAGCTTGTCGAGGGTTCGGTCGCGAACCAGATTCCGGAACCAGCGCGTCAGGGGGTTCCAGGTTGGCCGCCGCGCATGGCGGGCGTTGCCGATCGCAATCAATGCGGGCAAGGCATAGCTGACGACGGGCAAGCGCAGCGCGGCGAAAAATTGGTGGGGAAAGGCGGCCAGCTCGAAGGGCAGTTGCTTCACCCATTTCCAGGCCTCCCGCCCGGAGCCCAGGCGCCCGGAGATGACGCACATGGTGAGGATCGGGACGGAGAAGGTCTTGTCCTTTCCGTAGCGGCGGATGATGGCGGGCGCGAGTTTGTCGGGTTCAATGCCGCCGGCGGCCTTGGTCAACCAGTTCTCGGCTCCCTTGACGACATCCGGGTAGCGCGCGTCCGCCTCCGCCATGGCAAACGCGGCCCAGCAGAGCGTTGTGGTGGAGATATTGCTGAAGCTGAGGTCCGTATCGCCCCAACCGCCGTCCTCATTCACGTTGTCGGCCAGCCATTGCAGGCCGGCTTCGACCAACTCCCGCGTCTGCGGATGGGGGCTGTTGGATTGCCTGGCGACGAAGGCCAGCGCGCCCAGCGAAGTCGCGGTCGACAAGGCGCTGCTGGAGAGCCTCCCCTCCCAATGCCCGTTCGGATGACGCGCAGCGAGCAGCGCCTGCGTCGCCTTCGCGCGGGCGGCCTCGAACCTGTCATTGTCGATCTTGAGTGGCATGGGCAGTTGCGCGACCGGCGGCGCGGGGTCGTGATTCCCGGTTGACCTCGGGGCGCATTAACGGGAGAAACGTCCGGCAAGATTCACATGAAACCCGGATTTGACACAAGCGCACAGGGTCGTCTCGAGTGGACGGTGACCCCGGATCGCACGATCACCCTGGGCGGCGACCCGCGGGCCACGGTATTTGCCACCCCCTACATGATCATGCTAATGGAGCGGGCGGGTCGCGAGGCCTTGCGTCCCTTTCTCGAGGAGGGCGAGGAGTCGGTGGGCATCGATGTCAACATTCGCCACCTGGCCGGCGCCGGCCTGGGGGCCCAGGTCCACGCGGTGGCGAAGGTTGTGTCCATCGAGGGCCGCAAGATCGGTTTCGAGGTCCAGGCCTACGAGGGAGACAAGCTGCTGGGCGAAGGAACCCACAAGCGGATGGTGGTGAACCTGGATCGGCTCGTGCAGAAGATCGAGGCCGATCAGAATGCCGCAAGCCCGGAGGTCGCGTCGCTTCCGGAAGGCCATGGCGTTCCCAGTTTCAACCTGCTGGACCTGTCCCTTGAGGGGGCGGTCGCCTGCGTGACCTTGAACCGGCCCGATTCCCGCAATGCCATCAATCGTGAGCTGACCGCGGAACTGGAAACGTTGGGCGCCTGGTTGGCGAAGCGAACGGAAGACCTGCGCGTCGTGATCGTTACCGGAGCCGGCAAGGCCTTCTGCGGTGGGGATGACGTGAAGGAGTTGGCGTCGATTGCGCCGGAGGAGGCGCGGGAGCTCAGCCATCTCCAAGCGCAGCTGTTCCTGGCTTTCGAGCGACTGCCGCAGGTTCTGATCGCGGCGGTCAATGGCTTCGCCCTGGGAGCGGGCTGCGTCCTGGCGGGCGCCTGCGATTTGCGCATCGCCTCCCATGCCGCGCGCTTCGGCATGCCGGAAGTCGTGCTGGGCTGGCCGCCCGGCTATGGCGTCGCGCAACTGGGTCACCTCATCGGCAAGTCGCGCGCCCTGGACCTTTGCCTGACCGGTCGCACCATCAACGCCAAAACCGGACTCGAGTGGGGGCTGGCCTCGGAGGTTGTTCCCGGCAACCGGCTGCTGGTTCGCGCCCGTGAGCTGGCCGATCGCCTGCTCGAGCTGCCGCCAGTCGCCCTGCGCGAAACCAAGCGCATCGTTCACCTCGACGACTCACCGCACAGCAAGGTCGCCTATCGCCTCGATACCGAGGCCTATGTCCGCTGCTTTGATTCGGAGGACGCCAGGGAAGGCATTCGCGCCTTCGCCGAGAAAAGGCCCGGCCGCTTCACCGGCAGGTAGGACCTCGACCGAGATATTGCAACGAATGGCGGCGGGTGCGGCACGTTGGAAACGGGTCCAATGGCGCGCCGCCCGAAGGCACAACCGTTCATCGGAGCGCCCGTCAACGCCCCGACCGAGCAATGCTTGACGTTCCAGATGACGCTCCTCGGTCGGGCTCAAGTAGTTCGCGATTATACCTATGAGTAAAAAGAAGCGTCCCAAACGCCCCATCGTTCACGGGAAGGAAATCCCGGAAGGGGCTGTTTTAGCAAATTACTCCAAGCAGATGTCTGACTACCCGGTTGGGTTCTATGAAGACATTCATTTTGAATGCGCAGGGTGTGGGGCAAGGTCAACTTGGACAGCCACCCAACAAAAGAAGTACTTTGAAGACCAGGGTGGCAACAAGCACAATACCCCAAAGTGGTGCACTCCTTGCCATCGAAAGCGGATGGCGGAAAAACATGTAAAGAAAGTCTGACACAGGAACGTCAGCGCTTCGACGAACCCAAAAAAAAGCCGTCCCGGTTCGGGACGGCTTTCGAAAAAAACTGGGACGGACGCTCAACGCTGGCTGGTGAGCCAGTCGAGCGAGACCTTGATCTCATCGTCGACGACGAGTCCCACGCCCAGGACGGTGAGCTTCGGCGCGGCGACCTTGAAGTCGCTCATTTTCATGGCGACGTCGCCGGTGACGCGCAGTTGGTTGCCGCCCTGCAGCGGCTCCATCTTGACGGGCATGGCGATGTTCTTGGTGACGCCGTTGATGGTGATGTCGCCCTGGGTGTCGTATTCCATGGGCTTGCCGGCCTTGGCGGTCATTTTGGTCAGCTTGTAGGAGATGTATTTGTGCTTCGGCTGGTTCATGGCCTGCATGGTCACGTTGTCCATCTTCTCCTTGCCGCTCTTCATGTTGCGGACCGGAATGCGGGCGTTCACTTCGGGCAGGGTCTTGATCTCGGTCGACTTGCCATCGAGCGGGAAGTCCGCGGGGATCTTGATGGTGCCGCCGATCAGCGTTGCCTCGATCTTCCAGGCGTGCATGGTGGAGCCGCCGGCCACGGTGATCTTGCTGCCTTTGCTCTGGGCCCAGTAGGTGACCGGTTCCGCTGCCTGCGTCGCGCCGCCGAGCAGCAGCAGCGCCGCGCTCAAGGCTCCCAAGGTTGTTCTGTTCATCTGAGTCGTCATGTTTCGCGTTGTGGGTTGGGTTTCGGTTTCTTTTGGATGTCCGTGGTTTCGCGACTATTCACTGAACGGCTCAGCCGATTTCAAACCACTCCTTCTGATACTCAATGCGCTTGCCGGAGTTGACCGCCTCGTTGGCCTTGATGACCGTGACCGCGGCCTGGAAGCCGATCTCGTAGTCGGCGTAGGGCAGTTTTTCCTTCTCGACTTCGACCAGGTGGTCGGCGAGCGCGACCGGATCGTCGCCGAAGAGCTCGGTGAAATCCTCGACGCCGGACTTGTGGGCGTAGCTGTTGCTGGCGAAGGCCTGCAACGCATAGTAGACCGGAGTTTCCTTGAAGACCTGGGCGTCCTCGCCGTCTTCGCCTTGCGCCTTGAGCTTGGTGGCGTTCATCACGAGCGCCACGCCCTCCTCCTGGTGGAACTTGTCCTTGCGCGCGTAGACTTCCCAGCCCAGGAGCGGAGAGTCGGCCTCCTTGAACATCCAGGCCTTGTCGCCCCGCACCATGATGGCGGAGTCGCTTCCGTAGTAGATCTCGTGCTCGCTGTCGAAGGAGTTCGCGAGGGTTGCGTGAAAGATCATGTTCGTGCCGCCGGGATACTCGAGGATGACCTGGACGGTGTTGGGCACGTCCTGCTGGTCTTTGTTCCACTGGATGAAGGAGCCAAAGCCGGAGACCGCGACCGGCTGCTTGGCGTAGGTCCAGTTGGCGGCGTCCAGCTGATGGATGCCGATCTCGCCGACCACGCCGAGCGAGATGTCCTTTTTGGTGCGCCAGTTGATTTCATTCTGGCGCTCGTTGTTCGGCGAGAAGCGCTTCCAGCTTTGTTTCTTGTGCCACTGCGCGCGGCCCATGGCGTCGCGCCCCATCACTCCCGTCTTGATGAAGTTGTTCAGGAAGTGGCGTTGGGGATCGGAGCGGTTCTGCAGGCCGACCTGGAAGTGAACCTTGGGGTTCTTCTTCGCGGCCTTTGCGATCGCGCGGGCGTCCTCGATGGTATGAGCCAGGGGCGCCTCGACATAGACATGCTTGCCCGCGTTCAGGCAGTCGATCACGATCTGTTTGTGCTGGTGCGTCGGCGTGGCGACAATCACCGCCTCGACGTTCGAATCGCCGAGCAAATCCTTGTAGTTCTCGTATTTGGCCGCGTCCTTGGCGATGCGGGTGCCGCGCCGCAGGTAGGCGGGATAGTGATCACAGATCGCCTTGACCGGCGCGTTGGAAATCTGGGCGAGGTTCTCCAGGATCTCGCGGCCGCGGGTGCCGCAGCCGATGAGTCCCATGCCCACGGGCGGCGAGGCGGAGGCGTCATACTTGGTTTCACCCGAGGCCGCTGCGTCCTGGGCTTTGATCTCGACGACGCTCATCGCGCCGAACAACGAGGCGAACGTTCCCGTCGCGAGGAAATCGCGCCGGTTCAATTCCTGGTTTTCCGGTTGGTTCTGTTGATCTTTGTTCATCGGTCAAATTCGGTGTCACGTTCCGGTCGCGACCACGGTCAGGGTGCGCCGCCGACTTGGAACAGCCGGTTACCATAGGCGCTGGTCCTCAGATTCCAACCCCATAATGCCATGCGGCGACCGTCTGAACGTCAGACCGCGACGGCCGCTCCGACATTCATTTTCCGTTGGCGTTGGATGCCGCTCCGGATTGGCGAAGGTAGCCGTTGCCAACCACCAGCGCGTCCGAAAGTCCCTTGAGGAAGGCCTCGGCGCCGTCTCGGTCCGGGAAGGAGAATCTCAGGGGATGGGACTCTGCGGCCGCCCCCGAACCCATGGGGTGGTCATGGTTCGACCCTGGATCAGAATTGCCACATTCCACTGTCCCCGCAGCGACTCCAGTTCGATCGCGAGAACCGCCTCGGCGCGCAGGAAGGCCGAGGTGGTCTTGGGCCTCGAGGAGAAGCCGCGAAATGGCGGCGCATCCTCGATTGAAATGAACGCCCCCCGGCCCGCGATCTGCCAGGCCTGGGCGGTGATCGGGGCCAGCAGCAATGCCAACGCGACAGCAAGTTTCTTCATGGATTTCCTTTCTCTCGGGTTGAATTCATCAGCTGGATCAAGGTTTCGGCGCAGAGATGGGCGAACGCGGGATCATTGATGGCGGCCGGCTCCTCGATGATCGAAATGTCGTTGCGGAGGTTGTCTCTAAGGGCGGTGAACAACGCCGCATCCGCGGCCGGGTCGTGAAAGGGCTGCCCCTTGGCGCTGATGACGCTGATGGCCTCGGTCGGCAACAGGACGGCGATCGGGCCGGTGGACGCGTTGAGCTTTCCTGCCAGGATTTGACCCAACTGACCGTTCTCCTCCGGCGTCGTCCGCATCAAGGTCACCTGCGGGTTGTGCTCGTAGAAGCTCCGTCCCGCAAACGTTTTCGGGACGGAATCCGGCGAGCCGAAATTGACCATATCGAGGCAGCCGGGCGCGACAACAGCGGGCACGCCGGTCCTCGCCGCGGCTTCCAGGCGCGCTGGTCCGGCGCCGAGAATGCCGCCCACAAGTTCGTCCGCCCATTCCGTCGTTGTCACGTCCAGGACGCCCGCGACCATGCCCGAGTCGATCAAGGATTCCATGGTACGCCCACCTGTGCCGGTGGCGTGAAACACGAGAACCTCGTAGCCCGCTGTCTCCAAGACTTTCTGCGCGATGGAGACGCAGTCGGTGGTGTTGCCGAACATGCTGGCGACAACCACCGGCTTGTCCTTCGTCGCCTCGACCCGGGTCTCGACCATGCCGCAGATGGCGCCGGCCGCGTTGGCGAAGATGCGCCGGGAGACAGAGTTCAATCCGGCCACATCCACAATGCTGGGCATCATCGTGATATCCTTCACGCCGACGTAATCCGCCACATTGCCGGCCGCCATGGTGGAGACCATCACCTTGGGAAAGCCGACCGGCAACGCGCGCATCGCCGCCGTCGCGATCGCCGTTCCCCCGCTCCCGCCGAGGGAGATCATGCCGTCGATCCGCCCCTCGGCGAACAGCCCGCCGGCCACGACGGGCGCGCCCTCCGACATCGCCTTGACCGCGCTGCCCCGGTCCTTCCGCTCCAGGATGCCCGGCAGGTCCGTTCCCGCCGCGCTCAACAGCTCTTCGCGCGCGATGTCCGGCTTCGTTGTCGGTTCGCCCAGTGTGCCGGAATCGATCAGCAGCGGCGTGTGCCCGCGTTCGCGGATGAGGTCGGCGACGAAGGCGTGTTCGGCGCCCTTCGTATCCAACGTTCCCAAGACTGCAATGGTGGCCATGACGGAGGGAAAACTACCTGAATCATCGACGGCGAAAAGCCGGCATTTTTCTCGCGCAGACTGCCACTCGCAGGCGCGCATCTTGTTCGCGAAGGCGCATCGGGTTATAAGGGCCGGCATGCCTGCACGACTGTCCCCCTGGCGCGCCCGCGCAATCAGCTTGCTGCTCCTGGTCGCCGTCCCCACCGGCGCGAGCGCCGCCGAGCCAGAGATCCTGCCCGGAACATCGCGATTGGATTGGCCGGAGGAGGATCTCTCCGAACGCATGATGAATGGAGCCCACGCCTTCATCGAGCGGCAGATCGATGAGTCGGTTGAAAAGCGAAAACGCCGTTGGGACTGCGATTCCTCCTCGCCCGAGGCCTTTGCGAAATCAATTGAACCGAATCGCGCGCGTTTCCGAGAGAGAATCGGCGTCGTGGATAGGCGCGCCGCGCCGGGAATGGAGTTCTTCGGCGACGAGGAGAATCCAGCGCTGGTGGCGGAAACCGGGGCCTATCAGGTCTTCCAGGTGAGATGGCCGGTCTTGGAAGGCCTCTTCGGAGAGGGCTTGCTGATCCGGCCGAAGAAGCCCGCGACGAATCATGTCGTCTACCTGCCCGACGCGGACCAGACGCCCGAGCAGACCCTCGGGCTCGCGTCAGGAATCGCCGCGGATATGCAAATGCCGCTGCACCTGGCGATGCGGGGCGTCGAGGTCCTGGTCCCGACCCTGATCAATCGGGCGAGGCTCGAGACGACGGACGCGCGCCTGAAACGCTCGGACCAGACCCATCGGGAATGGATCTATCGCCAGGCCTTTCACATGGGTCGTCACATCATCGGCTACGAAGTCCAGATCGCGCTCGCCGCGGTGGATTGGTTTGAAACCCGACGCCGACCCGGCGGACAGATTGCCGTCGGCGGCTACGGCGAAGGCGGCCTGATCGCGCTCTATGCCGGCGCCTGCGACCCGCGCATCGACACGACCTACGTGGGCGGCTACTTCGGATCGCGTCAGAAAGGCTGGTCGGAGCCCATCTATCGCAATGTGTTCGGTCTGCTTTCCGAGTTCGGCGACGCCGAGATTGCGACCTTGATCGCGCCGCGGAAGTTGCGGATCGAAAGCAGTTTCGCGCCGGAGGTGGAGAACCAGAAGGGAGCCAACCTGGATCCAAGAAGTCCCGACATACAGCAGGAAATCGCCCGGGCGAAAGCGTTGTCGCCGCTCGCCAACATCGAGTTCATCGATGGCGGTTCGCCGCGGGGCGCCGCGGACGGGCCCAGGGAGCGGTATCTGGACGACGGAACCGTCCTGCGGCCGATCCACAGCCATGGCTTCATCTGGCCGAGAATGCTGTCGGCTCTGGCCCCGCTGGAGGTTCGCTCACTGCAGAAGCCCGTCGACCGCCGGAAGTCCTTTTCTCCGAAGGCGCGCCATGAACGGGTTTTCAAAGGCATGGAACGGCACGTCCAAGACCTGGTTCGGAAGTCCGAGCATGTGCGCGACCGGTTCTTTCTCTTCGATGTGGAGCCGGACTTCGCGGGCGGCCGGTGGAGCACGAACAAGGAACACCCGGTCAAGGATCCGGCCGGGTTCACTGAGAGATCCAAGGCCTTTCGCAGGAAGTTCAACGAGGAGGCGTTGGGGAAGTTCGACGCTGTTCCGCTCACTCCGAATGCGCGCACGCGGAAGATTGCCGGGTCGGATCAATGGACGGCCTATGATGTCGTCCTGGATGTGTATCCGGAGTTGTTTGCCTGGGGCGCGCTCGTGTTGCCCAAGGATCTGAAGCCGGGGGAACGGCGGCCGGTGGTCGTTTGCCAGCACGGACGCAACGGCGTTCCGCTCGACACGATCAACAAGGGGACGACGGCCTACAACGATTTTGCCGCGAAGCTGGCTGAACGCGGTTTCATCACCTTTGCGCCGCACAACCTCTACCGCGGCGAGGATCGCTACCGGTGGCTCGACCGAAAGGCGAATGCCGTGGGCTGCACGCTGTTCTCCTTCATCATCGCGCAGCACGACCAGATTCTGAAATGGCTGAAGACCCAACCGTTCGTCGATGGCGACCGCCTGGCTTTCTACGGTCTAAGCTATGGCGGTGAGACCGCCGTGCGGGTCCCGTCGATTCTTGAGGACTACTGCCTGTCCATCTGCTCCGGAGACTTCAATCAATGGACGCGCAAGATCGCGGCGACCGATCAGCCGTTCTCCTTCATGCGCACGATCGAATGGGAGATGCCCTACTGGAATCTGGGCCACACCTTCGACTACGCGGAAATGGCCTACCTCATTTTCCCCCGTCCCTTCATGGTCGAGCGCGGCCACCATGATCGCGTGGGCCGCGATCGCTGGGTGACCCATGAATACGCCAAGGTCCGCTGGCTTTACGCTCAATTCGGGCTGAGTGACCGGACGGAAATCGAGTTCTTCCAGGGCGGCCACAGCATCAACGGTCAGCGTTCGTTTGATTTCCTCCACCGACACCTGGATTGGCCGAAACCACCAAGTCGCACGAGCGTCCGAGAACGCTGATCAAGGACGCCTGGAACGCCGGTCTCGCTGACGCGACCCGACGCTTTCGTTCAAAGCTTCTTCAGCTTGATATTGCGGAACCAGACGGGATGGCCGTGGTATTGCAGACCGATGTGGCCCTTGCGAGGCAGGTCCTTGAGCGCGGTCTTGAACTTGTTCTTGCTGCCGTCCGGGTTCTGATTGGCCGTGTCCCAATCATCGATGTCGGCCTCCAGGACCTTCCGGCCGTTGAGCGTGACGGAGATCTTGGGCCCCTTGCAGGTCAGGACCATGGTGTTCCATTCCCCGTCTTGTTTGCCCGCTGCGGCGGACGGCGCCTTCGCGTCGTAGAGCGAACCCACCACGTGCTTGCCGGAGTAGATGCCAGCTGAGGCGATCTGGATCTCGAAACCGCCCTGCACGGCGTTCTTCGGGTCCGTGCGGAAGAAAAGCCCGCTGTTGCACTTCTCGGAGGTCTTGTAATCGACCGAGATCTCAAAGTCTTCGTAGGTCTTCGTGGTCCACAGGTAACCGCCCGGCTTCTCCGATATCCCGAGCACGCCGTCCTTTACTTCCCAGGCCCCGTCTTTCTGCATCGTCCATTGCTTCAAGCCATTCTTGAGCAGGTCCACCGACCGGGATTTGTCGGCGGCTTGGGAATTCAGCGCGACGACAAAGAACAGCGTCGCAACAACAGCGTGGGAGAAAATGTTTCTTTTCATAGGGTGGGCGGGATCGTTGCGAAATATCCGCACGCGAACAAGTTGTTTTGTGGGAGCGCATGACTGGTGAGGCCTCGATCCGGTTGGCGGCCATGGACAAGGGCTCCGCCCACGGCGTGCTCCGGTCGGCCGGCATGTGGACAGGAATGTCCGCGCGCCTTGGGCAAGGGGCGTCGACCTCTGACCGCTGATCACAGCCCGCTGCGCAGGATTTCGATGGCCTTGTCGAGTTGGGGGTCCTTGCCGGAAAGGTAATCATCCGGGTGCAGCCAAAGCCGGACGTCCGGTTTCTCGCCGCGATTCTCCATGGGCGAGCCGTCGAGTCGATAGACGCCGGCGCCGGGCATGCGGGCGGATGTGCCATCGACCAACTTGAGTGACTGCGTCCAGATCACGTAGCCCGGGGTTTCCCAGCCGACCAGTTTTGCCAGCCCCCGGGTCCGGATGGCGTTGGGAAACATCTCGGCGTTCGAATAGCTGTGCTCGTTCATCAGGACGACGATCGGCTTGGTCCAGGCGCGCGAGGGCGATTGCGTGGCGACGCTGTCCCGCGGCTTGATGTAGCCATGCGGTTTGCGCTCGAGCCAGTCGATCAACGTGTCGGAAATATTGCCGCCATTGTTGAAGCGCACATCGATGATCATGCCCTCCTTGCCCAGAATATACTCGTAGGCCTCCTGTTCGAAGCGGGTGCGATCGTTGGAGCCCATGGAAGCGATGTGAAGGTAGCCGATTTGGCCGTCGGTCGAGTCCTCCACCACTCGTCGCAGTCGCTCGGTGCGCTCCTTGTAATTGAGGTCCAGCCATTCGCTTTGGCTCAAGACCTTGTAGGTCACCTCGCGCGCATCCTTCTTCTCTGGCTTGTCATTCACCAGCAGGGTCAGGTCGCGGCCGTCCTTGCGGTTGACGATCTCGTAGTAGCGCTCGTTGGGCGTCACATCCGCGCCGTTGATCTGCAGAATGTAGTCGCCGGGATTGATGCGGGTCTTGTCGTAGGAGCCGGGAGCCGCGTCCGGGACCTTGTCCACCCGGATTCCCGGCCCGGCGTGCGAGTAGTCGAAGGTGAAACCGAGTCGCGGGGTGACCGGCCCGTCGGGCCCGCCGCTGGCGGGCTTGACCTCGGCATGGGAGGTCTCCAGTTCTCCGGCCATCATGTTCAAGAGCTCGGCAAACTCGTCGCGCGTGTCGATGGACTCGAGGAACGGTTCGTAGTGGGCGCGGATCTTCTCCCAGTCACGGCCATGGAAGTTGGCGTCGTAGAAGCCGCGATCGAAGGAGCGCCAGAACTCGGTGAAGGCGGCGTGGCGCTCGGCGCGGACCTCGTGCCGCCAATCGGCGGTAAAGGACACCTTGGTTCCGGCGGACGGGCTGGTGAGGCGCGTCGTATAGAGTTCGCCGTTGCGGACAAAGGTCGCCTTGGAGCCGGCGGCGTAAGGCCGCATGATGGCGGCGCCGCCGGTCGTGCTCATCTTCTTGGCGGTCTTGCCGTCGTAGCTCAGGGTGTAGAGATCGCCCCGATAAACGAAGGTCAGCTCGCCTTTCGGCGTGACGGACAGGCTGGAAATCGACGTCTTGGAGTGAATCTTCCGGATGCGGCGATGAATGCCGTCGAAGTCGATGTCGACCTGCAACTCGTCCTCCGGTTTCTTGAACTCGATATCCGTGTCGGCGGCGCGCGCATCCTCGCGTTGCAGGGGGATTGCATAGATCCCGGAGCCATTGCGGCTGGAGTAGCAGAACAGGTAGCGTCCGCCCGGACCCCAGATCGGTTGGCTGTGAAACGCATTCAAACGGGTCACCTTGACGGGGTCGCCCCCCTTGGACGGGACAATCCAGATGTTGCGCGATCGATTCTCTTCGACACGGGTGTAGGCGAGCCAGCGTCCGTCGGGCGACCAGTCAAAGCTTCCGCCGCCATAGCCGCGCCATTGGGGACCCGGCACCCGGACGATGCGCCGGGAACGTCCGCCCTCCAGGTCCACGGAGAACAGACCGCCTTCGCCGCCGGTGACCCAGAACGCCAGTTTCTTGCCGTCCGGCGAGAGCCGGATGTGGGTCACGTCGCGGTCCTCACTCCAGACCGGCCGCGTCTTGCCCGTATCGACCGCGACTTCGTAAATGCCGTAGTTGAAATCGCGATCCGAGACGAAGTAGATCTTCTTGCCGTCCCGGGACCAGGAGAAGTCCGAATCGTCGCCGGCCCAATCGGTCAGTTGGCGCGCGAATTCGGCGTTGCGGCCGGCGACGCCCTTGGGCTTGCTGATGGCGATGGTCCAGATATCTCCCTTGAGACCGAAAGCGATCGTTTTGCCGTCCGGTGACGGCTCCGCCTCGACGACGCCCTTGGTCAGCTTGTCGTAGTGGACATTGGTTTCCTTCTCGTCCGAGGCGGCATGAAACGCGAGCTTCCTCGGCTTGCGTCCGCGGCGGGTGGTGCGCCAGAGATCCCCGGCATATTCGAACACGATGTCATCGGCCTTGGCGGCGACCGCCGGCCAGCGCACGGCCCAGCCGCTGAACTCGGTCAACTGCTTGGCTTGCCCCTCCAGGTCGATCAACCAGAGGTTCGGCGTATTGATGGGATCGTCGATCAGTTTCGGCGGTGTTTCATGAAGTCCGTGGGAACTGGGGGACGGCTCGCCGGTGGTCACCGTCAGCAACTGCTTGCCGTTGGGCAGGAACTGCGGCCAGAGATGCTGGCGCTCATCCCGCGGAATCGGATAACGAACCGAACGTTCCAGGTCGTGAATCCAGATCTGTTGGGCCGCCGAGCCGGAATACCTGGGGCGCGTCCACGGAAAACCGTAGCGACCATAGACGATGCGCCCGCCATCCGGGGAAAAGCTGGCATGGTTCATCCGGGCGTAGTCCTCGGTGACCTCCCGCAATCGCAAGGTCCGGACGTCGATGGTGAACAACTGGTAATTGGGGGAGTCGCGTTTGGAACTGAAGACCAACTCCCTTCCGTCCGGACTCCAGCCATGGGCGATGTCCGTGCCCGCGTGCCGTGTGATGCGTTGGGGGGAGCCTCCATCGGCCGGCGCGATGAAAATGTCCCAATTGCCATGGCGCCGGCTGGAGAAGGAAATCCACTTCCCGTCCGGCGAGAACTGCGGATAGGCATCGTGCTCGACGTGCTGCGTCAAGGGGACGGCCTTGCCGCCCTTCGCCCTGGCGGTCCAGATGTCGCCCCGCCACACGAAGGCGATCCGATCGCCCCTGGGACTGAGCGCCGGCATGCGAGCCCCGAAGATCGGCTTGCGGACAGGTTCGGAAAGCTGAGCGCGGGTCGTTTCGCTCGTCACCACGAGCGTCGCCGCGATCAGAAGGAACTGGGAAAGAGTGGTTCGTTTCATTTTGTCGGGAAGTCGGACGTTACGCCTTCCGTCAGTCGAGGGAAAGGATTTCGACCCGGGCCCGAGAACATCCCGCCGCTCCGGTTCTGGAGCCGGCGCCGTTGCCTTTCGCGCCGCTCAGACCTTGATGCAGATGTGTTTCTGCTCCATGAAGGCGTCCATGCCCTCAATGCCGAGTTCGCGGTTCCAGCCGCTCTGCTTGACGCCGCCGAAGGGGCACTGGGTGGTCGTGGGGACGCCGTCGTTGATGGTGATCATGCCGGCTTCCAGTTCCTCGGTCAGACGGAAGGCGCGGGACATGTCCTCGGTGAAGGCGTAGGCGGCCAAACCGTAACGGGTGTCGTTGGCGCGGGTCACGGCCTCCTCCTCGGTTTCAAAGGAATTGATGTAGGCGACCGGGCCAAAGGATTCATCGCACATGCCCATCGCGTCGTCGGGCACGTTCGTGAGCACGGCGGGCTCCATGAAATAGCCAGGCGAGCCTTCGACACGCTGGCCGCCGCAGAGGAGCCTGGCCCCCTTGGCTTGGGCGTCGGCAATGTGGTTGAGCGTGTTGTTGAGCGCCTTCTCATCGACCATCGCGCCAATCTCGACGCCTTCCTCGAATCCCTCGCCCACCTTCATCGCCTTCACCTTCTCGACGACCTTCTCCACGAAGCGGTCGTGGATGCCCTTTTGCACGTAGATGCGGTTGGCGGCGATGCAGGATTGGCCGGTGTTGCGGAACTTGGCGATCAGCGTGCCCTCGACCGCCTTGTCGAGGTCCGCGTCGTCGAAGACCAGCACGGGCGAATGGCCGCCCAATTCGAGCGAAAGCGGTTTGATGTCCTTGGCCGCGCCCTCGATGAGAACCTGTCCGACCTCGGTTGAGCCGGTGAAGGAGATCTTGCGGCAGATGGGGTTTTCGAGGAACTCGGCGGAGATTTCGGAAGCCTTGCCGGCGACGAGTTGGAACACGCCTTTGGGTAGGCCCGCTTCGTGGCAGGCCTCGGCGAAGATGACCGCGGAAAGCGGCGTGGCGCTGGCGGGCTTGAGAATCACCGGACACCCGGCGGCCAGGGCCGGCGCAATCTTGCGCACGGCCAGGACGAGCGGGAAGTTCCAGGGCGCGATCGCCGCCGCGACGCCGATGGGCGTCTTGATGGTCAGATGTCGCTTGCCATCCTGCTGGTGGGGAATCGTGCGTCCGTAGCCCCGGCGCGCTTCCTCGGCGTACCAGCGAAGGTGATCGATGGTCATCCCGAGTTCTCCCTTGGCCTGCGGCAGGGGCTTGCCGTTCTCGCGAACGATGACCTCGGCGCATTCGTCCATCCGCGCCTTCAGGGCGTCGATGATCTTGTAGATGTAGTCGGCCCGGGCCATGCCGGTGAGTTTGCGCCAGGCGTCGAAAGCGGCCTGCGCGTCCTCCAGCGCCTGCTTGACGCCGGCGCGATCCGTCGTGGCCATCCTGGCAAAGGTCTCGCCGGTCGCCGGGTTGATCACGTCAATCGAGTCGCCGGTTTCGACAAACTCGCCATTCAGGTAAAGGGGATGGGTTTTCATTCTGTTGTTCAGTGCAGCCGCCCTCGCTGCGCTTCGGCGCGTCAAGGAGGGCTGGATGCATGAAGAGGAATTCTTGAGGAAGACGCGGCGGACACGCAACGACTATCGAAGCGCAATCGAATTTCCATTGAGCCGGGCCGTCGAATGCGCGTAAGTTTTGTGTTTCAATTCATTCGACACCGATTCCAATCGTGACCATGAACAACCGCCGACTCTTCAAACATCCGCTCCGTCGTTTTTCGATCTTCGCCTTCGCTCTTTTCCTGACGGTCGCTCCGCGCGCCGAGGCGGAGAAGCCGAACATCCTGTTCATCTTCGCGGATGACATGTGCTACGAGATCATCGGCGCCTTCGGACATACGGACATCGACACGCCGAACCTGGATCGCCTGGTTGAGAGCGGCACGACCTTCACGCACGCCTACAATCCCGGCTCCTGGAGCGGCGCGGTTTGCGTGGCGAGCCGGACGATGATCAACACCGGCCGTTTCCTCTGGAACGCCAACAAGGTGTACAAGGACACCGGCAAGGAGCAGCAGGAGGGTCGTTTCTGGTCCGAATACATGAAGAAAGCGGGCTACCGCACGTACTTCACCGGCAAATGGCATGTGCGCGCCGACGCCAACAAGGCCTTCGACATGGCCCGGAACATCCGGGGCGGCATGCCCAAGCAGACGCCCGAGGGTTACAATCGCCCGATCGACGGACAGCCCGATCCCTGGAGTCCCCATGATCCGAAGTTCGGCGGCTTCTGGGAGGGCGGCACGCATTGGAGCGAGGTCGTTCGCGACGACACCTTAGCGTTCTTGGCCGATGCGAAAAAGAGCGACAAACCCTTCTTCATGTATACCGCCTTCAACGCCGTTCACGATCCGCGGCAGGCGCCCAAGGAATACATCGATCGTTACCCGCTGAGCCGGATCAAGATGCCGAAGAACTGGCTGCCTGAGTATCCTTACAAGGACGACATCGGCTGCAGCGCGCGGCTCCGCGATGAGAAGTTGGCGCCTTTTCCGCGCACGGAGAACGCCATCAAGGTCAACCGCCAGGAATACTACGCCATCGCCGAACACATGGACGAGCAGATCGGCCGCATCCTCGACGGACTGGAGAAATCAGGAAAGGCCGACAACACCTACATCTTCTTCACCGCCGATCACGGGCTCGGGGTCGGGCATCATGGGTTGCTTGGCAAGCAGAACCTCTACGACCACAGCGTCCGCGTGCCCTTCATTGCCGTTGGACCCGGCATTGCGAAGAACAAGAAGATCGCGACACCGATCTATCTGCAGGATGTGATGCCCACGACCTTGGCCCTCGCCGGCGTGGAGAAGCCGGACCACGTGGAGTTCCAGAACCTGCTGCCGATCCTGCGCGGGGAGAAGAAGAAGTCGGACTACAAGGCCATCTATGGCGCTTACCTCGCATTGCAACGCTCCATCATCGTGGGCAACAACAAGCTCATCCTCTATCCCAAGATCTCCAAGGCGCGCCTCTACAACCTGAAGAATGATCCGGACGAGATGAAGGACCTGATCGACACCGAGACCGGGAAGAAGGTTGCCAAGCGGCTCTTTCAGCAGTTGCTCAAGATGCAGCAGCAGAACAACGATTCGCTCGACCTCAAGGCCGTGTTTCCAAAGCTGTAGCGCGGGCTTCCGGTTCTGCCGGCCCGGCATCAAGGCCAACGATTGAAGCGCCATGGAGCGCGAGTTGATTCCGGCCTTCGTAGCGGCTGAACTGGGAAGGCGCACCACGACGTCGCGCGGCCGGAAAGATGGGCTTCCTCATGTCGGCTGCTACAAAGTGCTTCACTTCCTTCAGGACGTCATGGAACCGGAAACGTCTGGTTGACGCCTCGCGCTGGGAACGCCAAACGTCATCAACCCATTTCACGCGTATTCCTCCACCCGCTCCTCGTCGACATCGGGCGCGGCGACGAGTTCCTTCATGGTCGGGTTCTTGAAGTCGATTCCGGTGAGGGCGAGGTAGTTGTGGAAGACGTCGGTGTTATTGATGAAGCCGCGGAAGCGATCGGCGCCGGGGCCGACGGCGGTGAGCGGGACGTAGTCGCCGGTGTGCGACGCGCCGGACCAACCGATGCCCCAGTGGTTGCCCATGAGTTGGCCGAACTGGCAGACGGGGTTGTTCATCGCGCCGTAGAGGCAGTCGCCCTTCTTGTTCAGGAACGGCGCAAACATCTCCGCCTTGCGCGTTGAGACCTCGTAGCCCGTGCCGTCCTTGATGATTTCCTTGATCTGCGCGGTGGAGGGCGTTTTGCCCATCTTGCCCAGCATGACCGAGAAGGACGCGGTCGCCTCGGAGATGTTCTTCAAGAGCACGGGGCTCATGACGTAACCGCCGCCGGCCGCGTTGAGTCCGGGATTGCCGTTGCCGTGGTCGGTGGTGATGACGATCAGCGTTTCCGGATGCGCCTTCTGATAGTCCAGGCAGACTTGCACGGCGTCGTCGAAGGAGATCTGGTCGCGGAAGGCCGCGACGGCGTCGCAGGTGTGGCAGCCGTGATCGACGCGGCCGCCCTCGATCTGGAGAATGAAGTTCTTTGAGCGGTTGAGTTTTTTGAGCGCGGCCTTGGCGAGGGTCGCGAGCGTGGGGACGTCCTTTTTCAGTTCGTCGCTGTTCTCGCGGTCGACGGTGTAGGGGAGATGTCCGTCGGCGAAAAGTCCGAGCCATGGTTTGTTGATCGGAGCCTTTTCCAGTTCGGCGGCGGTGTTGACGGTCGCGTAGCCTTTCAATCGGAAGCCGGCCAGGAGATCGCGCCGGTCGCGTCGCGTCGTGGAACTGAAGTATTTTCGGCCGCCGCCGAGCAGGACCTCAATCTTCCGGTCGAGGTATTGAACGGCGATCTCATTGGCCATGCTGCGCTTGGGGACATTGGCGGCGAAACCGGCGGGCGTCGCGTGGGTGATCTCGGTGGTGGTGACCAGGCCGCGCGTCCAACCCTCGGCCCCGAAGACATCGGCCAAGGTCTTGAGCTTGCGGCCGTCGGGCAGCATGCCGATGGCGCCGTTGGAAATACGCGAGCCCGTGCCCCAGCTGGTCGAGGCCGCGGCGGAATCGGTCACATACGAATTCAGCGACCGCATGTTCATCAGGGCGTTGACGACATCCGGGCGATCCAACAACGCGGGCCAGACCAGGGATCGCTTGCGCATGATCTGCGACAGGTAGTCGGCGCAGGTCAGCGTGCCCATGCTCATGCCGTCGCTGACGAGATGAATGATCTTCTCGGGACGCGGCCCGTCGTTCGCGGCGGCTCGAGCTTGAGAGCCCTCGTGAAGAACGGCTCCGGTCGTCGCGGCGGCAAGGCCCGCGCGATTCATAAATCGTCTGCGATTCAACATGTCCCAGAAACTAGGCGCCCAAGTGAGTTCCCGCAATTCGAGAATGACGCCTTCCGCCCCCGACCAACCACTGACCACGA
>CAZFLK010000029.1:0-1671 GCA_964519245.1 uncultured Verrucomicrobiota bacterium | reverse complement strand
CACTGACCACGAGTCACCTTCCCGTGAAGTCTGGTTTGGTCAAATGGGCGCCGTCGCGGCAGGCGTTGACGAATTCGGCAATGCGATTGCGCGCCACGCCGACCCAGAAGGCATACCAGAGCAATAGGATCCAGGCGGAATCGGCCACGGCGCTCAGGATCATTGGCGCCACGATCTGCATCAAGGCGGTGCGGATCACGGCTTGGGTCATGCGCTGATAGCGCAGGCCCATCCAGACGCCAAAGAAGCCGGCGGTCGCCAGGACTGCCAGTGTTAGCGCGTTGAGTTTGATCAGGCTGAAGACAAACTCGCTGAACCAGCCCCTGTGATGACGGCCAAAGGCCGCCAACGCGATCGTCACGACCCCATCCGAGATCAGGAACACCTTGAGAATCGGACGAAACTGATCGAACAGGAAGCGCCCGGCTCCGCGCACGAGTTGCCCGACGGTCAGGGGCGTGGTGAGCAGGATTTCGGCGCCCCCGCCGCGGATGGTCTCGGCTAATCCTTGCGGCGCGATCTTGCACATGGTCACCACGAGGATGAAGCGGAGGGTCCAGCTCAGCATGTAGTAGGAAGCCCCAACCACTTCCGCGTCGCCCGCGAGCATGGCCAGGAGGCAGACGACCATGATCACGATCGCAAAGGGCTTGGGAAACTCTCTCGGCGACACCTGACGCGGGTCCCCGTAGCGCGAGATGATCCAGGTGGCCGGATCGGTTTCGTCGACGGGCGGATAGCGAAGGTCTCGGGCGGTCAGCTTGACCGATCCATGCGAGCCCAGGGTCTGCCGACCGGGCTCCTTCGGAGCGTCGAGCGAGTCGCGCCAGTTGGCGGACAGCGCGTCGCAACAGCCTGACCAATAGCCTGCAAGGACGGCGAGCCCGAAAATGACCGCCGGAATGGAGTAGACGACGCTTTCCGCATTCGCCGCGATCAACAAATACAACGGGCTGACGAAGGGAGCCAGGTTCCAGAGAACAAAATGCCGGATCGACTTGGAGAATGCCGCATGGGCGTCGCTGGTCCGACAACTGGCGCTCAATCCGACCAGGGTGGAGAACAGCAGGGTGTAGACGATCACCAGCGAACTGCGCAGGAGGAATCCGCCGGTGACCCCGCCAGCCAGGATGCAGGCGGCAAAGATTGGCAACGCCGCCAGGAGGGCATAGCTGTTTTGAAATGAGGAAGAGATCAATTTGGCGGCAAGCACGGTTCTCGGTTTGAGATCCGTCAGGAACAACAAACCCAGCGTGCCTTGTCGCCGCTCCGAACTGACGCAATCCGCCGCGGACTGGAGTCCCGTCACTCCGGCGACGAAGAACAAGGCGGTGAACAGGACGTAAGCGGCGTTGAGCCCGGCGTCGACGCTCATCCCTCCGCGACGTCCGGCCTCCTCCAGAAAGGCCAGGCCGAACAACGCTATGGCCACGAGTCCAACCAGCGCGCGGCTCCACAAGGTCCAGGCCGACGCGCCAGACTCAGCAGCTCCCGGTTCACCAGCGGGGAGAATGCTCCGAATGTCGAACGCTTTGACTTGTTGCACTCCATCCTTGGTCCGATCTGCGCGTGAGGGTAGTCCGCCTGACGATCACTGTCCACAGCGTCCGGGGTCCGGCCAGCAGTTCTCAGTCTGAGGGAAAGTTGCTCTCCTTCGTCAGGTGAGCGTCG